>CAJMMF010000021.1:0-41753 GCA_905214385.1 uncultured bacterium | reverse complement strand
CTTCCACATGCCCGACTGGGAGGAAGAGCTGGGGGAGTACCTCAAGACGCTCTAGTCGCTATTTATATTGCGAGGGTAAAGGCCGCCGTTCTCTAACGGCGGCCTTTCTTGCGCCTAGCGTAAAGTCCTGCCGCGACAAGAGCGGCGGCGGTCACCAAGCTAATTGCAAGCCCCGCAGATGCTGTCGAGGGCAGCCTCACGTGGTGGTCGTAGAGGAAGTCGAGGCAGGCCAGTGCATCGGCCTCGGCCTCCCTGCTTGACCGTTCTAGGTATCCAAGTCGCCCTCTTCTTCGTGATCGTTGTTGCCCAACTCAGGAGTCTAGGAATGATATTCTCGGTTGCAGCTGGTATGATTGGGAGGCGAGTCGCAGGTTGCCGCTAACACAGGCTGCGGCCATGGCGATTCGGATAGAAAACAGGTCGGGCCATTTAGTGAGGGGAGTCGATTGCTACGGTGGATGAGACGAGGACTGACGGGGATTCCGCATCCGCCCGCACGGATCTCTCCAAGGCGCTACGCGAGTCGAAGGCGATGCGGCTTAGCATGGCGAAGGCCCTGAGCGAGTCCGTCGCATATACCGAGATGATGCATAAGACGTCAGAGGCGGTTTGCGCCAGCATGGCGCCGGCCCTCGCAACTTTTGCCGACAGCATCAAATCCATTACGGCGGACGTCCGCCTCGACTCCATTCGTGCGGTCCTCGATTCCATCAACTCCAGCGGCTGGCTCTCTTCCTATCGAGCCTCCGAGGTCGAGAAGGTTGTTTCCGCCCAGCAAGAACTTCTTGCGGCATGTATGGTCTCGATCCAGACGCCCGCCATTCGGGACATGGTGGACCGCTTTGCGTCTAAAGACTACTTCGGCGTCTACGAGAGCCTTGCCAACAGCCTTTCTGGGCTGACCGTCAGGGGTCCCGACATCGCCCTCCTTGGCAATGTCGGCGGGCTTGTCGATTCCCTCGGGGATTTTGGCTATGGCGGCTCGATACCGCGTGGTGCCAAGACCTTCGTGAGAGAACTCAGCAAGGCCTCGCTCGAGCGGCTCTCCGTTAGCGAAGATGTCTCGGTCGACATCAGGGGGAAGAGGTTGCTCGTCACGAGGTCCGTGACGGATCCCGTGACGGACCTCGTGGTCTGCAGTTGGGCCTGCAATTTGGCCGGCGATGATTCCGGCGAGGTATCCACGAACGTTCGCTCGTTCAACGTCCTGACCTCGTCCCTGTCCTTCCTTGAGGGGCTGACAGAGGTTGACATGATGGAGCTTCAGCAGCTCTGCTCGGATGAGCCCGCCTTCGCAATGGATTGTAAGGCCGGTAGGGTTATCTGGGAGACGGTTCGTGACTGGAGGGATGCAATTTCGTTCGACAGGCCGGTCTATTACCATGCTCGGCTAAAGCCCGCGGGGACGGCCCCGTACCTTAAGGACGACATGGCCAAAGCACCCCGACTACTTGTGAAAGCGGGAAGGTTTAACGGCCCGCAGAAGGCTTACTACTACTTCTCTGACACAGAGCACGGCGCGATGCAGGAGATTGGGAAGCACGGTTCGGGGGACGAGGCCCAGGTCGCCGAGATAGAGGGCAGGCGCGACGTCCGCCTCATCGACCTTTCCGGCGTGGGCCGCGGGACCAACTACTTCCTGAAGTACCTTCGGTTTCCATTCACCAACACCGACCAGGTCATCCCGCCGGAGTACCTCGTGCCAAACTTCGTCGCCCAATGCTGCCGCCATGCCGGCATCGACGGAATCAAATACTACGGCAGCAAGACGTACAGCAACTACGTGGTTTGGGATGACGGCTTGTTCCGCATCGCGTCCATGCGCGTGGTTTCCATCGAATAAGGCTGGTATGACAGCTGAATTCGATGTGGTCGGCTTCTTCGATGAGCTCATGTGCGCGCTTGGGGAGATAGCAGGCTACATCGGCGTGGTCGACCATGGGCGCTAGCCCCCTCTACGGGTAAATGAGCCGATTCTAGCGAACGCAAATTTAATGTGGGGGTATCGAATAGCTCATTTCTGACTGTAATAGGAGGTAGTGGCCTTGGATAAATCCAACCTATCTCTTGCCACGGATACACCAATCAAGGCAAGGGAGCAAGATCTTATCGGAAGGACCCCTTTCGCTGAGAGGCTGGCAGATATTCTGAAATCCGCAGCTGGTCCCGAGTCCCTTGTCATTGGTTTGTATGGGCCTTGGGGATCAGGCAAGACTTCGGTTATAAACCTCGTTGAAAATGCGCTCTCCCGAAAAGACGATGACGGCAAGGCGGGCGTCTCTGTCGTCCGTTTTGAGCCCTGGAATTACCTCACGTCCGAGCAGCTGCTCGCTCAGTTTCTTAAGGAAGTCGGGAGTGCGCTTGATAAAGATGTACATGGGCGGCGCACGCTATTCGGCAAGTTATTCGGCAAGCTGTGCGGTAAGCGCCCCGAGGTGCTCAATGCTTTCGCGGCATATTCTGAAGCCTTGTTGATTACCGCCGGTGCCGCTGCCAGTTTGGCGGGCGCGCCGCTTGCAGGCGTTGCTGTGCCTGCCTTCGGCAAACGTTTGGCGAGCAGGTTGAGGAAATCCGCAGAAAGGGCGGGAAGCGTCTCTTCGAAGAAACAGAGACTTGAGGAGGAGCTCCTCAAGTTCGATGGGCGGGTCGTAGTGATCATCGACGACATTGATCGGCTGCCGAACGATCAGGTGCGTATGGTGTTTCAGCTCGTCGCCTCCCTGGCGAAGCTTCCGAAGATAAACTACCTTCTTTCATTCGATGAGGAGGTGGTTACGCGGGCTTTGAGTGAAGTCCAGAATTGCGATGGCGCCGAATATCTGGAGAAGGTGGTCCAAGTCCCTGTGCACCTGCCGTCCATTTCATCGGGCGATTTGGAGCGGGTGCTTCTCAAGGACATCAATGCGATTTTCAAGTCGTTTGCATACAGGCTGGAGGACCTCGACGACAAGAGGTGGAACGGCGTCCGCCTGACGTTTCTGAACAATCGGTTCTTCACCATAAGGGAGGTTCGACGGTTCACGAACGCGTTAAAGGCGAAGTTGAGCATCCTGCCGCGATTCTGCTGCTTCGAGGACGCCGTCGCCTTGGCGGTACTGGAACTCAAGGTGCCAAAACTCGTTGATTGGATTCGCGTGCACAAGGACCTCCTTTGCGGCACAATCGGATCGTCGTTATATATGAATAACATGGATCCAAAAGACAACCTCGCCAATTTGGAGGAGCTGATTTCTAGGATAGTCCCGAGATCTGAAGCCAAGTGGGCGGTCGAGGCCGTCTGCAGGCTTTTCCCGCGGGTGGCAAATAAAACTGGCATGAGTCATTGCGTCTCTTACTCGAGGGAGAGCTTGAACGCTATCTGGCGGGCCGATTCCTTCGATCAATACTTCCATTCGAACATGCCGGACGGAATCGATGTTCACGAGGTACAGGATGCGTTGAATGTGAGCGATGGCGGTGTGTTGCTCGATGACCTGCGCAGGCACGCCGAAGCGGGGAGTATGATCGACTTTGTATCGGCTATGAGGGCCCGTGTATCGACGTTGGAGGAAGGACGTGCCGAAATCGTCACCAAGGCGTACCTTTTGGCCTTGGGTCTGAGTAAGGAAAAGAGATACGCCCCTTTGGCCTCGACGAGTGCCGACCTGGAACTCCTCAGACTCATCGAGTTGCTGTTCAAACAGTTGGGGCCTGCTAAGTCTGACGAGATTCTGCGAGCGTCGGTGGACGAGAGCAAGGGTAGAATTGTCTATCCGCTCGTGCCTTTCTTGATATCGCAGCTGAACAGCCTGAATGACGGGGGAAACGGTGGCTGCAAGACGCTTTTGCCCGAAGGTGACATTTTCGAGCTTTCCGATGCCGTTTGCGCCAGGGTGGGCGAGGACGCCGCCGCGAGGAACCTGTTCCTAGACGATGAGTGTCATTATGCGTTGATCTTGCTCAAAGAGCGTAAACCCAATGAATTCATGGCTTATGCGAAAAGGATTGCCAATGCAGACGGGGCGGGGTGCGCGTCTTTTCTCTCGTTCGGGCCGAAGCGCTACACCTTGCTGGGCAGCGACGAAGTAACGAGCTTCTCATTCGATAAGACTGCTGTCGCAAAGGTGGTCGAGCTCGCAAAGGTCGACGGTCTTCTTGCTGAGGCTCGCACAGATGGCAGCTTTTTTGAGTTGCCGGAAGACTGCCAGCTGGTTGCGGCGGCTTTCTGCGCTTCGAATAGAGACGATGATGATAGAAACGAGGTCTCTGCTGAAGAAGCTGGTAAGCTCCTTGCGCATTGGAGGCGAAATAGCAGGAGGGCGTGATGGAGATGCGGACGCTTCTTTGGACCGGCTATGTGACCGTGACGGGCGCGGTCGACTGTGCCCGGCCCTCACTGCGGCTCTTGATGTAGGCGGCGTCGAGCCAGATGTAGGAGAGCCGGTTGCCGGCCTCGCATGCCTCATCGGCCTGGGCGTACATAAGCTCTTAGATGAACGACTCGGCCATCACCCTTATGGGCTCGGCCATGTTCACCATGCCGTCGTCGAAGCTCGGCATCGGGGCGCCTCCGCCCGCGATCTCGTGTATCTTGTCCATATGCGGTTATTGCCTTTCCACGAATCCTGACTTCAGCAATTAGAATTCTAGGCGATAACCGCTTCCTGCTTTCTACGGCCAGGGAAGCGGCCCCTTACACCAACTTCTGGCACACTACCGACTTAGCGACGTCCTTCTGTGATTTCTATTTGATACCTTTAATGGATGAGTATGAGCATTTCACAAAAGGCGAGCGATGTGATGCTTGCAATTTATTTTCTAAGAGCATTTCGTTATGGCTTCACAGCGGTATGAGCGTTCCAATGCCAGAAGAGCCCGTGAAATACACATTACATCATTGTGATTTAAATAGATCAGATCGCGTTCTATTATCCGCCCGTTTCCTAGCGGAGAACGAGGATCATATGTCAACCTATGACGTTGAATCGTATCTAGTTGATGCGGGCTTACACGAATACGTAACGGGTCTGAATAGGGAGAAAGTAAGCATTCCTTTTACCGGTGAAGATCGTCAGCTAGTTTCGGTCCTCGTTGATTATTACGGAAAGGCCATTAGGAATTACTTTGTTTATTCAGACGAAGTAATTTAGGCAGAAGGCACCGGGGCCTAACTCGGCCCCGGTGCCCTAGCGCGATATCGGCGGTGTTGTTTCGCGATATTTAGCAGTGTCCAAGTGGGCAAATTATCACTTGAAAATCGGACAAGAAGCAAATGCACCGGATTCTTCTTCCCAGATAAGCCATGACTTCTCATTGAATTCAAAGTCGCAACCTAAGCGCTCACCAACTAAAGCATTAGGGCCTCGCTGCACCGTTGCATGCCATATCAATTCAAACCCTTTTTCATAAAGGGCATTTCGAAGAATTTCGCCATTGGCAAGCAATGCATGATATTGGTGTCGGAATTCGAGACCAAAACAAACTTCTTCAAAAACAGATTCACCTTCACTATTAAAATAATGAACACCATCGGTTCGTTTAACCTCGGTGGCTTCTCTAGCCAGTTTCGAAGGAAAGAAGTACCAGCAATCATCTTTCTCGATGAGACGATCAACACCTTGCCCACTTAGAGGCATTAAGAGTGAATGGACTCGTGAATTCTTATTTACCAATTTGGATTCATCGATTTCAACCATCTGCGGTGAAGCCAATGCCTCTGTCGGCGCTATGTAACAAACCGATTGGCTAGAAGCAATGCTGACGGTAAAGCTGGATACGCCTTCGCTAAAATCGGCTATGGTTGGGCTTTTCGAATTAAGCTCCGTGAGCTCCTTACGGCTTATTGCTCCACCATGGATCCAAATACGTGAGTTTTTGCCGCTCGCGCCCCAATCGCATGAGTACAACGCGATTGGGACAGCAGTACACCTTTCACGGTCTTTTAGAATCTTAGCGTTGGTATCGGTGGTCGGATTGTAGCCAAGCATGGCGAAGACACATTCTGGCGATATGTCGTTAATCCACTCCTCAAAGTCTTGTTTCGATAATTGATCGAAACCGCTACACGAAAAGGCCTTAGGGAAGTGAGGCATCTTACCTTGAACTTCATTTGTAGCCGTCATTACGGCGTCTTCAAATAGAGGGCTTTCGAAACTCAAGAGGTTCCTATAATCGGTGCAATAGGCGTTATCCTGTACATCCTGATCCAATAGACATTCTTCGCTCATTGGAATTCTGTCCGCTAGATAGCCGCAAATCTCATTTCGTGCACACCATACATATTTTTCAGCTATCGTCATAACGGTGCTGCGTAATCCATGATCGGCCCTGTCGTATGCAATTGTAATCAATCGGTCTATTCTGCTTGTTCTATAACCGTCTTCTCCAATTTCGCCTTGAATGGTTGCCTCATCATACCCATGGTCTAAAAGATACTGATAGGCAGCTGAAATAACCCACCCCTCAAACTCGAGAGGTACATCAACTTTGGCTTTAAGCACAGACGCTTCCATAATTTGTTTCAGCTTAGCGTATCGTCCATTAAAACCAGACGCCACTTGAGGACGATGAAAAGCTGAAGCCAAGCGATCGACCAGAACATAGCGCGCCAAGTCGTAATGAATCGGTCCATACCCGTGCATTGCCTTAGCGCAACATGCTGATTTATATATTGGCATCACTGAATTGTTAGCATCAAATGGGTAGGGTGGTCTGCAGAGATTTATTTCACCTGTAGCCAGCAATCCGTACCCATTGCATTGCTCGGCAAGAAGTCTTGCGTAATTCCTAATTGCGGCGTCTCTATTTCCTTGCTTGTCAGGGCATTTAAATACTGCTTCATATGCAATAGTATAAAACCGTTTAATAACGACAAGCTCAAGGTTCCCTTGACACACGATTTCCCCAGCGATAGCAAATATGTCTTCACGAATTTGAGGGTCGTTGCAATTGCCAAACTTTTCAAAGATGCGAACGAACTCATGAGGGTTTTTCATTCCCCATTGGATTAACTCTCTTCTGTAGTGATTCCTTTCTAGATTGCTAAGTGAAGACAGTTTCCATGCAAATAGCAGGGGCATCTGCTCTGCAGTTTCACGTCCGTCCAGCCGAGGTAGGTTTTGTAAATGGCGACGCTCTTCATGATATGCAATTTGTGAGCTTCTGAGGTCCATCTTAACTGCGATAGGAAGCGACCAGACAAGGTCGCGCTCAATTGGGCTCTTAAAACTATTTAGATAGCTATCGAGCAGCGATGTACCCAATGGGTGATTAGGGTAATTGGCAACATGAGCAACGATACCATTTAGAACATCACTAAAGTCTTGACCGCCGGCGTAAAGCAACTCCATCGCCCATGGTTTGAATTTTTCCGTTGTATTCGGGTCCGCATTTGATAGCGCATACAGATCGATTTTACGTAAATAGTCTTCGTCAATTGCATTAATCAGCCTGGGATCCTTACTCGGGAGAATCCCTTTCTTCTCGACCAACAGCACTCCATACAGCATTGTAGCGTCTTGATTATTCGTCAAAATGTCTTTGAAATATTGGGCATCGCTTTGAAGAAGGCGCTGCGCAATGCAGTAATCCCATAAGTGCCTACTACCGGGTATATAGCATGTCGGCTCAGGCAGATTGAGAAAATCGGGCACATCGTTAAACGAATGCCCAGATTTTTTAACAAGAAGAATTCCGTAGCAAGTCAGTAAATTGATAGTCGCATCTTTAACCTGATCCCTAATTCCAAATCGAGATAGCTTCTGCTCAATTTCGATCTCATCGATGCTCTCATGATCCATGAAGTGCTGTGAAAGCGAGCTAAGGGCGGTCTGTACAGGTTTCTTTCGTGAAGTATCAACAACGCTTGGCAACCGTTTTTCAAGCTCGGTGTCTAAGCGCTTTATTTCGGAAGATGTCAATTGGGATAATGTGGTTGAAGCAGATCGATTTAGCGTTTGACCTTTATAAACATTGCAGAATAATTTGAGCTCATTTGGAGTGTTCAGTAAATATCTATATTGTGTTTCGCCCTCAATCCGAATTTCGTAATGATCGATGTATCGATCAAACAACTCATATACCGGAACGTCGCCACCTGTGGCTATCTCATAGCAGCAGTCATCAAGCTCATTATCCTCAAATTTTTTTATTAACCAAGGGCGAGATGAATATATAAAACGAATACGAGGGTATCGATCCGTTATAGCATCTCCTTCGTGAATCTTTTCTTCCCAGAAATAAGATGAATGCTTTTCGTCCAATCCATCAATCATGATGACAATTTTAGAGCGAATGAGCATCGAGTCAGTTTTGATATCTCGCAGGGAAACGTAGGTAGACAATGCTTGCCATAAGCTAGGTTCATCCCAGGTTCCGCTTAGCCCAAGTACCTGTTTTATTATTCCAAACCAAGTAGCGTTTTCTGGAATATCACTTGCAAGAATTAATATGGGAACGTGGGAGACACCACATTGAAATGCCCTTGCCTTACCTGCAAGCCCACATGTCTTTCCAGTCCCCTGATCGCCAACGACAATGCAATGTGGGTTTATAAGTGTTTCGAGCGCTTCTCGGCGCAGCTCCCATATGGAGGGGCATTCACGAAAAGACGCAAGAGCGTCCTTGAGTTCATAGGTATGATTTTGGAATGACGGCTTGTATTTAATCTCATAAATTTCGTCAATAAAGCCCTCTATATCTGAGTAGCTTATATCGTCAGAGCAGAGCGCATCATACTTGGTCCTACTTAACCCATCTCTTTCAATTGCCAAGAGGGTTTTTATTACTGATAGTTTGTTTATATAACATTCAATAGCATTTTTACAGGATTCGGCTTTTGTAACCAGCTCGTAATCACTTTTAGGCATGTCGTTGACTTCCTGATTACGACAAGCCGCTGCTACAAGCGAGTCAATCATACTAGTTATGTTATTGCATGTTTCGAGATAGCCATCGATTTCATCGATGAGCCTCTTTCGGAGAGCATAGGAGCCAAGATATTTATCGAGAAAGATGGACAGGCCTCCATCTTCATTAATATCTGGAATATACCTTGATTTAAGCCTAGCCACCGTCTTGGCCAAGGCGATTTGAAATACATCTGGATTAACTTCGGTTTTTTCAAACCAAAATCTCCGTAACCCCTCATTTGCATGCTGTACCAGTAGGTTGTTTATTTGACTTTCATCCCAAAGAATGACTTCTAACCCAGGGCTCTCCTTTTCTATCTCTGTTTTAAATATGCGCCACGCCGCATCTTCTCCTTGGCTGGTTTTACCATGTGCAATCGTCTTTGATGAGGTTAAGTTGTGCGGAATGCAAATAGTGTATTGGGTCAAATGTGGACGGATTTTAATTGCCTGTTGAACCGAATTTCTAATTTGGCCCCATTGGCTAGAAGTCAAAGTTGATCGAAACCACTTCGCTTGCACCGCATAGCACTCGGTGGAACTTTCGTTAGTCCAATATGCCTCGATGCCACCATCACCACCAGCGCCCCTTATGTTGCAGTAGGTCCAGTTGTCATCAAACTGTTTTTGCCCCTTTCCACAATACTCAAATAGTTGACAGCAAAGCTCCTCAAAGGCGTCAGCAGGACTCATGCCTTGTGAGTTGAATTTCTCGAAAATGCTCATGATTCCTCTAAATTACGAAGTCATTTTTATAAGAGTCCAGATTGATACTCGCCGTAATTTATTCCCAGCCAACGAGATAATTACGCATGTTTCCTTTATATCGCTCAATAGCTCTGTACTCAGCATCCAGCGCTATTGCATAGTGACGTCTCCGGCTCAGCCAACTTCTTAGGGCTTCGTCCAAGGCTTTATGAAATGATTAAATGTCGGAAGTGTATCAGTAGTGATTGTAGACGCCTCTCCTTTCACCGATTGGCAAAACGATTTACACCTAATTGTTGGCACAGCTCAGAGGCATTTTCTTTGTTTACGGCCTGATCTCGCTAAACTAATAGCTGCTGCTACCAGGGCATTTTCTGGTGCACATTCTATTGGCTCTGCGAAGATCGGAGCGGGTATGTTTGCTGCCGAGTCCTACACCAGCCGTCATTACATTACGATTGTTGCCATGGCCTGCCTATGTGTTTTGCTGGGCGGGCCTTCTTATGCCGCGGGCGCTGAGAGCCTCATCATCGCGGGCGCGACGTACTACGAGTCGGGCGTGTCGGGCCCCGGCTGGGCCTGGACCGATGCCGACCACCTGGAGCTTAACGGCTACGCGGGCGAGGCCATCGGCGCCGAAGGCGACCTGGTGCTAACGCTTGCCGGGCAAAACTCCGTGACGGAGTCGCATGCGCCCGATGCGGACATCACGCTGTGCGGCATGGAGGTGTGGGGCAACCTGACGCTTCGCGGTACCTGGACCCTGACGGCGACGGGCTCGCAGTGCGGGATCCACGTCTCTCAGGCGCTCGCGGTGGACGGCTGCACCGTCGATGCCCGGGCAGACGGGGCCGATATCACGGACGAGGCGGGCGCCGGCGTGATCGCAGGCGACATGGCCGTGCGCGGCGGCGGACGCGTCGTCGCCACGGGCGCCGGGTCTGGAGCGGGCGTGCGCGCCTACGGCGTGTATCTGCAGGATGCGGGCCTTGGCGATGGTGCGGCCGGCTGTCGTCTTTCCGTCGACGCCTCGTGGCTTGATGCGACCGGCGCCGACGGCGGCGTTGCGTGCACGGGCGGCTCGCTTGTGTCTGCGCGATTTGTAACGCCTGCTAGCGGGACCTTTGGTACTAGTGGCGTGGTGGATGCTGCAGGGGTCGTGGCACCGCATGTTGTGATTGAGCCCGATGTAGCCACGCCTCCGGCGGGGGAGACCGACAGGGGCGAGGTGACTGGCGATAGCGCGGGCAAGTCTCCCACCGATGCTAACCCCGCTGCCGGAGAGCCCACCACAGGACCCACGGTAAATCCGGCGCTGAAACCAGCGGCCGCGACAACCAAGATAACAACGACAGTAACCAAGACCACGGTCGCCAAAGTCCCCAAGCCCAAAGCTGCCACCGCGGCAACTGCGGCACTCCCCAAGACCGGCGACAGCAACTGGATTGCAGCATCCGTGGCGCTCTTCCTGCTAGGTACAGTACTTCTACCTGCCGCATATCGCTGCTGAGACCGCGCGACGCGCCTAGCTGCAATAAAAGAACTCCGTTGAAGCTTTGAGGGCAACGCTTCTGAAAAGGGAGCGTTGCTATTTTCGCGCATGCAAATTCTTACGTGCCATACAACTCAAATGCATAGTTAATTACTTGTAATTACATAATCTACTATTGTATGTGCGTTATACTAAGGGTACACTCACGCGATTGGAAGGTCTAAAAATGGCAAGCTCAACATTAACCATCAGGGTTGACGACGACCTCAAACGCGAGGCGGCGGAAGTTGCTGATTACTATGGACTTGATTTGTCGTCCGTGACTCGCGCTTTCTTCAAGCAAATGGTCAACACCCATCGCATCCCGTTGACTTTTGCCCCTGAGGAGCCCAGTGCCGAAAGCCTTGAGGCCATTCGCGAGGGGGACGCTTTTCTTGCATCTGGCAAAAAAGGACGGTTTGACAATGGCGCCGATCTGATCGCTGCTGCGATGGCACAATGAGCACGTTAACCGCAGAGTTCTCTGCAGCCTTCTCCCGAGATTTAAAGAAAAAAGCAAAGCGCCGTAAATGGGATTTATCTGAGCTTCAAAAGCTAATTGACCTGGTGCTACAGAATACACCTGAGTCAATGGACATATTAAAGCGACGTCATAATATGCACAGGCTAAACGGCAACTGGGCAGGGCGAAACGAATGTCACGTAGCAAACTCTGGCGACTGGCTTGTTATATGGTCATCAAACGAAGAGGTAGCTTTCTTTGAACGCACCGGCAGCCATGATGAGCTGTTCCGATAATTCCCTTAATATCGAAACCACCAAAACCATTCGGATTTCAACCTAATGGCATCCAATTTGCTCAATCTTGTTGGAAATGTTGCTGCGCAATGACGATTGCCTGCCTATGCGTTTTGCTGGGCGGGCCTTCTTATTCCGCGGGCGCGGAGAACCTCATCATCGCGGGCGCGACGTACTACGAGCCGGGCGTGTCGGGCCCCGGCTGGGCCTGGACCGATGCCGACCATCTGGAGCTTAACGGCTACGCGGGCGAGGCCATCGGCGCCGGCCCCGGAGTGGGCGTGCGCGTTTATGGTGTGTGTCTGTAGGACGCAGGTCTTGGCGATGGCACGGCCGGCTGCGACTTTCCGTCGATGTCTCGTGGCTCGATGCGATCGGTGCCGATAGCGGAGCCGCGTGCACGGGCGGATCGCTTGTGTTCGCGTAGTTTGTGACACCTGCCGGCTGCGCATGTGTTGATTGAACCCGAGGGTGCCACGACGCCGGCGGGGGAGACCGACGGGAACGACGTGCCTGTCGGTGGGACGGGTGAGCCTGCCGGTTTTACCGTCCCTGCTGCGGCACAACCCGGTGCGGATCCTGCAGTGAAGCCCGCGGCCTCCACGTTAAAGACGACCACGACAACGGCCAAAACGACGGTGACCGTGAACAAGGCGTCCACGCCATCCAAGCCCAAGTCCGCTACCAAGACTACGGCAGCGCTCCCAAAGACCAGTGACAGCAACTGGATTATCGCGCCCTCCATGTTATTCCTACTGAGATTAGCGCTTCTAGGTAACGCATATTGCTGCTGAGACACAATCCAGGCGCTTGTCCTCATTCGAATACCAAGCCCACGGGCTACGAATCCGGGTTATTTACGCTCCATTTTCATTCTCAAGTAGAGACCCAAGTTCGGATAACGTAATAACTTGGAAATTTGACTGCCCATGAACGTTCATGAATAGCTTATTGCTCACAAGGTAAGCGCGTATTCGCAGTTTTCCAGTGTGGTTGAAGCCCAAATCTGCAGCCACTTCTACTAGATGTTCCTGCAGATATTTTATCCGCCGCTCATATTTAAGCAGCTTCCCTTCTTTTCCAAACCATCGCTGCTGAAGCTGCATGTAATCAAAAGCGGATTCTATTTTCTCGAATTCTTTACACTCGATAACCCACACCGTTTCTGTTACTGGGTCATACGCTAGGCCATCGTAATCCCCAAGATATTGCGGATGGTCCCCCTTCTTGCAAAGATCAACTCCTCTATAGACATGCTTGCGTAGGAACCCAGCCTTAAGAAAGCAATCCTGAACATCTGATTCAAGCGCCTTTTCATAAAGATGCTTCCAGCTTTCCATAACTTTATTTAATGACGGAAACGCGAGCTTCGCTGGCAAAAATCTTTCCGCTAAGCCACGAACCCATCGTTCTTTAAGCAGACCCATGCAAATCGGTGAATACACAAACTGTCCGTCATCATTGATAATGGGCTTCAGCTCAAGTCTATTTAAGCGATTTTTTGTATTACCAAAAGGCAGATAATCGTATGACTTGCCGTCTATCTCTTTTAACTTTTCATTATCAAGCGTGAGGAAATCAAGAGCATCGCCAATCGTTTCATCGGTATAGTTGTTCAAAAGATCTTGTTTGACGAAATTGGCCAAAGACGAGCTTTCAATAGATAAGACATTAGACGAGACGTAATCCCCTTCAAAATTCGAAGGGCAGCCGAGCGCAAGACTATTGAGAACATCGAGAAAACAATTGAAAGATACGCCCGTGTCTTCCTCAAAAGCATCTTTAGCCAATTGGATATAGTTCGCATCTTCCGTAGAATTTGACCCAGCGTGACCCTCATCGCGGAGTTGGCGGCTTTTAAGAGCGCGAGCTTCCTCAAGAATTCCTTCATCCTCAATTAAAGTGGCGACGCAGTTTTCAGCAATTTCCACACCCATTCCCTTAGGCTCAAACATTAGCATGTCAGCAACTTCAGATGCCGAGAGAAGTTGGCCGCCAATAGCTACAAGTTTTGCAACCTCGTCTGAATTAGCGATTCGACTTCCATGAGAAGAGAGGGTAAGCAACGTCTCGACTGAAAACCTGGCAGCCCGAATCTCATACCGTGAATCTTCTCTTTGTTCAAAAATCGTTGCGTAAACCCTCTTCTCTTCTTCATCTTGCAGATTCGAAAAAGAGCCATACCTAACCGTGTTGACATAGAAGGTATGAGATGAATTCGCTAGGATGTCGTAGAATTTTTTCAGCAAATCCTTTCTATCGAATTGCATTAGCCCATTTTCAAATGTCGTGCTTAGCGCTTTCTGGAATTTTCTAATCACATCATTTGCGGCGGATCCAAAATAGCGCCCGGATTTAACGTTTTCATCGTCAATTGCATACGCCACTGCTTTTAAGGCAGCGACTTTGGAGGTCTCGGTCAGAGCTGGTTTTTCAATCCCATATCTCCAGATATAGGGAAGAGCAAGGCTTTCCGCATCTACCATCTTTTGGCCTTGTGCAAGATGCGTTAACTTTTGTGCCAATGAATCCATGGAGTCTGAATAGCTACATCTGACAGGTGAAAGAATACCCCAAGCAAAGCGCATTTCAGTGCTTCTGTCTTGAGCTCTTGAAATGGCATTTATGAATGTTTCACTATCAACGCTGTAGAACACCGTGCTGTGTTTCATTTCGGTATAAAACGCTTTAATACCCAACTGTTCGTCTACCGTGGGCAGAGAATTTGCCGCGGCACCTCCGGGCATAACATAGATAAGTTCGAGATAACCTTTTCCTGAAATCAGCGATGCAATCTCAGGCTCAGCATCCAATACTAGACACATCAATAAATCCTCAAACAGGGGCAGCACGGAGGCACCCTGCTCAAGAATCATGGGAGGCACATCCCTTGCGCTCTCTATAGACGCTCCCAAGTGAATGAAGCACGGTTCGCCATTCATGTCCAGAAGCCGCTTTGTCAATCCAAAGCTCTGGTGGTCACTTTTGCCTATGATCTCAATAAAGCCGCGCTCATTTTTTCTAAAGGTGAACGCATACGGAGAGCCCAAAATCCACTTTCCGCAACGATCAAAGGGGAAATCTATAACACTATTGCGAAAATATTCTGCAAAAAAACCGTCAGTTTCGTTGTAGTCCAAGGCCAATGTTATTCCTGCATCTCGGTCCTCTACGCCATCCAGAATTTGCCGATTGTTGGCCATCCAAACGATAAAATAATCGCTCGCCGCAACAAAAGGACTCAGCAACGTTGTCGGAGACGTTGCTACAGAATGGAAAAATGAGCAGATTTCGCTAGCGCTATTGGCAGCCATCAGGATGGCCATGAGATCCGCTGCGCCACAGTCATAGTCGGCAACATCAGATCTCATCTCAGTCCGGAAGCCTAAATTCATGTCAACATTATCGTGATATGCAACAACCGTGAACTCGAGAGTGTTCGGCCGGCTGACTACGAGCTTTCTTCGCTGCCCATTGTGTTTGAGATAATCTAAAATCTCAAGAGCATTCTCTTCCTGGCTAAAGAGAGACCTGAGATTCACCAGCCCGCTATCACTACGGACGCAGGCAGCATTGTAAAAAAGCGCTAGTCTGTTTTCTCCGTCGATGATTAAAAATGTAGCTGGGCATCTTTCAATAGGCTCGCCGTTTAATTTAAAGAGGGGAAAAGTCAGAACGGAGCTGCCCCTTTGTTCAACCGAGTCATAATTGAATCGGGCCTGATTCAGTAGGGTGATATCAATGGCATTTCGATACTCATCCGCCTGCTTATCCTTAATAATATGAGATATATAATCTTGGAGAATTGAAGGGCAGAATAAAGGAATCGGTTTACTACCGTTCATCACAAAGCACTTGTTTTCAATATAGTCTGTCGACTTTTGTATTGCCGCTATGGTGTTAGCTGAAATGGGACTAATAGGGTTAGCATTCATCCATTTATACGTCTGGTGCCAGTATTCATAAGGCGGAATTTTCATTTCATCGGGAATCGAGTTTGATCCCTCCCATCCTCCACCTCCCAACGCTTGAGACATGGCGTCGACATAATCAAGCAACTCATTAAACTCTTTAATTTCACGAGGTTCATCAATAATGGCATCGGCGAAGCAAAGCCTTGGATATTCGAGCGTAGCTCCACAGCCGTGTAACGCCTTCCTCCATTTACCCTTAAAATGAATCAAGGTTTGTCCCATTATTGGTACGATCTCATCCTCAAATATGGTTGGCGTCGGAAGAGTATTCTTAACATGAGTGAAAAATTTTGAGAACTCTTCGTAGTCTGCGATTTGATTTGTCCCAAAATCGCTGACAGCGAGTAATGCAGCGTTGAGTGCGTATACATTAGTTTGACAAGATCTGTTCTCATGCCAGGAATTGATACAGAATACGGCGCAAGCAACGCTTTCGATATCAAACTGGCCGATGTAAGAAATGATCTTCTCCGCAGCCTCGATGCATCCCTGGCAATAAAGTGATTGGATATTTGAAATCCCGCCGTCTTTGTTCACGCTCATTTAATTCTCCCTATTCGTTGACTACGTTACTTTTAACATGGATATCATTAAAAGCAACAAACGATTTCCCTTCTATCAAAATCGCCGTCATGGACGACACTGTTGGAACGACCGTTCTTGATATCGTCGTCGTAGTGGCCAAATTCTCAAATCCGGAAACGCTCAACGCTGCATGGCGGAAACAAACCGACTGTTGCTTTTTCTCAAACGGCAACGATAGTAGAAGCCATAAGAGAATACTGAGCTATATGCTGAATAACGGGCTGGCCAGGAATACAAAGAACGGACCTAGGCGTATTAAAGACCACCGACCCAAGAGGTCGTCTATGTCTAAGTTCAAGTCTGTAAATCTTGAAATGATTGATGGCAAAAGGACCAAGCTTTGACCAATGCCGCAAAGCACAATACGGATAATAAACGTCGTGCAAGAGAAATGAATCCGGACAACGTTGTCGCCTATCAAGTATGGACAGACTTACCTGATCTTATAGATGACGTATTTGGGTCGGGCAACTAGTGCGATTCATCCCGCGTTGGGGGGCAGGCTTTTAACTCAAAAAGTCGTATACGAGGTAGAAATGCTTTGGAGCTATGTTCAGCTAGATGACGGCACTCAGCTTGCCTACTCAGAGACAAGAGATGACGGGACCGTTCGCGTAGCCGTCGAGCATCCGGTTGATTTTAGCTTTGACCACGCTGAATGCTTTCTGCCTGTAGCCAAATGGTTTAATGTCGAAGGATTTTCTACTGACGATCTGGATTTTTTGACCGAGTTCGTTAGATCAAACGCTCCGTTTATCTTCGAGCTTGCAGAACGGCAAAAAGCCGGACCCGCGCTATCGGCACTGGCCCCCTGACGCTCTACTGTTGAACAGTAATTAACTCATGATTTCGCCTACCGACATATCCACCGTCGCCTCCCGCGTGCTGGCTCAATACGACGTCAGCGAAGCCTATTTATTTGGCTCGTTTGCCCGAGGCGAGCAGGCGCCCGCTAGCAATATTAACTTGCGCCAAGTTTGCGGCAACACCATGACGTTCGGCACGCTTTACGAACTCTCCCATGAGCTCGTGAGGGAACTTGGTCGAAAGATCGACATCGTTACCAACCCTCCAGAGCACATGCGCCCGGCTTTCCGCAAAAGCATCGAGCAAGATGAGGTGCGTGTCTATGAAGCTCTGTAAGCAGGACGAGGCGTTAGTGTGCTCCGGCGTGATCAGCAAGTCTGAATTTTGTCGCATACTTCCGGACTCGGCGAGCCTTAGAAGCCAGTATTGAACTCAAACTCGGTTCCAGACACCCTCTTGCTATTTGAATACAGGTATAGCTCTAGCGATAGTATGTTATACTATCGCTAGAGCTATACCTGTTAGGAGACTCGCGTGGAACTGTGGCATGGTTCTCAGCAAATCATTGAGACTCCCCAGCTTGGCCTAGGGAAATTCCATAATGACTATGGACAGGGATTCTATTGCACAGAGAGTCTCGATCTTGCAAGGGAATGGGCATGCTCGCGTGATGCCGATGGCTTTGCGAATCGCTATGAACTCGATATAGCCGAGCTTAAAATTCTCGACTTGCTATCGCCGCAATATTGCGTCCTGCATTGGATAGCGTTGCTCGTTGAGCATCGTTCTTTTCGCAAAGATACCGCCATTGCCGCGGGGGCGTGCAAGTATCTCCATGATCACTTTCTACCTGACACGAGCGCTTGCGACGTAATAAGGGGATGGCGTGCGGACGACTCGTACTTTAGTTATGCCAGAGCTTTTGTGAACAATACAATTACCGTCGATCAGCTTGGTCGATCTATGAGGCTTGGCAACTTGGGAGAGCAGATTGTGCTCAAAAGCGAGCGCGCGTTTAAGAGCATTCGTTTTGCTGGATTTGAACGTGCGCAGCAAGCTCTGTATGGTCCATTGGACAAGGAACGAGATGAAGCGGCAAGGGCGCAGTATCGGGAGCTCCTTGCCGAAAACCCGTTTGAGGGAATACGAATCGTCGATATCATTCGAGAGGGGATGACGGGCGATGACCCACGCCTACAGTGAGATGTATCTCGAGGATGCAATGAGAACGCTGGGCGAGGCGGTCGATTTTGCTCTCTGTGACCAAGGGCTGACTCCAGCCGAGTTGACGGCGATCCTGTCGAACGCTCTTGAGATGAAACAGTTTGAGCGCGGTATGCCTCGCGTCGTCTGCGGCATGGCGGGCGACGAGCTCGCGCGCAATATTATCGCCCATGCGGGACTGACCCCCGTCAAATGTAGGGAGACCTATCCGTTCGACCGTTCGCCTCAGTATTGGGCGGGGTGGGTTATGGCCTATACGCAATGGATGAGCAGCTTGGGCTTTAATAAGCTACTCGAAGTCGCTCCGCTCGATTGGATCATCGGCTCGTACCATCCGCTCCACGAGGCCTCCGAAGATATATTCGCCCAGATTGTCATCGAAAAATGGAACAACGACCAGGCAGACAAAAAGGGCCTCAAGGCGGTACGAAAGGCTGCCGGACTAACGCAAAAACAGCTCGCCGCCCAATCGGGTGTTAAACTTCGCGCCATACAACTCTACGAGCAGAACCAGCTCGACCTACGCCGCGCCTCGGTTTCCTCGGCATTGGCGCTTGCAGACACCCTAAACTGCACCATCGAAGACCTCGTCTGGCAACCGATTGCTCTGGAGTACGACTCGCAGGCTATTTCGTCCGAAAGGCTATAGAGGAGGCAGACATGCCTTGGAACTACGTTCAACAAGATGACGGAGCTGATTGCGTTGCTCAAGAAGATCATTCATCTGCGCTCGAGGTAAATTCAGCATCACCGATTTTGCTCGACGGCGTCACGTCAATCGACGAAGCTATTCGGCAGACCATAGCGGGCATGCCCAACGCGCTCAGGCTCTTGGAGAACTCATGATGGCGGCTATGCAGCGGAGCGCTCATCCGTTCGCGCCGCTCGTGCTCGATGATACCGGTTCGCTCGAAGCTATGGCCACGGCCGCGATGCGCCTGCACAGCACGCTGATGACGGTCGGGCGCTGCTATACAACCGACGCCACAGGCGACCGGGCCGGGCTTGAGCTTGGACGCGTCGAGTCCGTACTTGCGGGTGCATTCTGTACGATATTCGGTCAATCGCCGGCCGATCGCTTCGCAGACATCTTTTACCAGGTCACCTACGTGGCCGAGCACATGGTCAAGGACCACATCTTTGAAGACGGTAACAAACGAACCAGCCTTGTCTTTGCGTTGTCCGTCTTAAGGTTCGCAGGCACTCCGGTCGTGCTGTCTGACAGCCCCGAACCAAAAGACAACCAGTACTACGCCTGGATCCAGGACCTCGTTTCCAGTCGCCGCACGAACAGCGAGCTAGCCGAAGAGCTGCGCTGCGGATTCGTTGCGGGCACGGGCGATCTGTCGCTCGTATAGAATCTAAGCATCCGCACGCCGGTTAATGAATTGATTGGACACCACATGGAGATCCCCAGCACTCTGTGCAGCAATGTGTACGACTTCGCGTTTTGCCCCGAGCCCTGCTACGACCGCTTGGTCGACCTCGCCGACCCCGAGGACTGGGGTCCCAGTAACCGCATCCTCAAAAACTACCTGTCGTTCTCGTTTAGCCGCGCGGTGTTCCTGACCGAGCGCGACGTGGACCAGACCGCGCCGTCCAACCTGCCGTTGGTGTTCGACGACGATCGCTGCCTATTCAACACCGGCCTGTACACGCGCCGCTACGAGACCATCTACGGCCTGTTTGAGCCCAATACCAAACCCGACGCGCGCCAGCGCTGGTTTTTGAAGGGCTTCTTTAAGGAGAGCGACCCCATGCTGGTCTCGTTTGAGTACCTGCCGTGCCGCGTGCGCTTTGCCGAGGACCCCTCCGAGCTGGTCTTTGACTATCGACTGCCCATCCGTTCCAACATCGACCACATTCTGGGCGACGAGGAGAATCTTACGCGCATCCCCGCCAGCCTGATGGGGGAGGACAACTCGCTGCTGCTGCGCCGCGCTTTTGAGGGCGCCGTCGTCGAGGCCGCCCGCCGCGCCGCCGCAAACTACACGCTCGCTGTGCCGCAGTTCTACGGCGGCCGGATCCAGCTGCTCTTGCCGCTGTGCCTGACCGGCGACAAGCCCGAGCTGGCGCTGACCATCCAGCGCGAGGACGGCTTCTACGCCGCGCGCACCTGCCTCACGCTCGACATGGCCTATAACAATGCTCGACTTATCTGCCGTCCCGAGACCTCGTGGATTAAGCGATAAAGGGTGGCTTAACTGCGGTTTTGCCGATTGCCTTGGTTGTTTTGGCTTGGCTAGCACCCACGAATTTAAAATCGAGGGCAAAAAGTTCTTGGTAAACCGCGCGCGGCTATGTTAGTATCTCTTTTGCCGAAAGGCGACGGGCGATTGGCTCAGGGGTAGAGCATATCCTTCACACGGATGGGGTCACAAGTTCGAATCTTGTATCGCCCACCATCTAAAGCACAGGTCAGAGGTGTTAAGCCTCTGACCTTTTTCTTTTTGACACCAAGGGTGACACCAAAATCGAATCGAAGTCGTATAAGGCGACGTTTTTTATCGCGCCCTTTTTGCTGACGCCATTGCATGTTTTGCATAAAACACATCTGAATTTTCATTGAACTCCCCATGTGATTCGAACGCAAATGTGGAGACAGGGACCGCATGCCCAGAGCGCCTTCCAGCGGATTTCTATCACACGACGGTTTTTCACCAGAACTCGTCAAGCATTTGGTCAGCTTCTGGTACTTACCGGCATGATGCCGCCATTGATAATCGGTCTACCTGCAAACATAACGGCACGCAGCCAAGGCTAGGGGAGGCCCATATGGACGAAATCGTCTGCGCAAACACCGCATTCCGCTACTGGCGCTGCCCACCGCAGGTCCGCGACCTCTACCCAAGACTGCCAAGCCCAGAAGACGGCTGGCGAGCTCTAGCCCAAGCCCCTTTCGTAACCGATATCCTCAAGACCCCGATTATTACCACCACAGTGCGCGGTGGCGTTAACTACCATTCGGGATTACGGACAACAATCCACTGTGATGATGCTTCGGGAGTGGATAGCACGCTGGAAACCGCGATGAGCTTTAGGGTTACCAATCCACTTGCGACGCTATTTACCATGGCGCGCTTTGTGTCTCCAACCGATCTTGTCCTTGCCATGTACGAATTTTGCGGATGGTTCTCAGTCTTTGAGCCCACGGTAGCAGTAGAAGCGGAACTAGACAAAGCCAATAAGGCTGCCGAGAATGCAACCACCGAATCCCTCTTTGACCTCGATGAAAGCCAAGACGAACCACAATGGAAACGCGTTTATGCGCGCATAAAAGTCAAAGAACAGGTAAATACGAAGGAGCCCAACGGACAAAAGAAAACGAAGGAGGTCACAAGGCTAAAGGGCACGTCGCTCTGGATGAGGAAGCCGCTCATCGAATTACACGAGCTTCATGAGTACGCCGGTAAGATGAAAAGACGAAAGTGGGGTACAAAGCTTTACAACGCCGCGCAGCTGGTGACAGGTATAGCAGCTTCTCCGCTTGAAGTTGCAGGAATTTTATTGCTATCGCTTCCTCGCTCTCGCGGCGGTGCCGGCTTTCGAAGCGTTTACGTTAACGACCTTACGCCGCTTACCGCATCGGCGCAGAGCATTGCAGGGCAAAGAGTCTGCTACGGGGATATCGTGATCGTAAATCCAACCATAATGAAAGCAGGCATCGTGGAGATTCAGGGAGAGGTTATCCACGGATCAGGCGCCGTGCTCGACCACGATGCCAAACGCATGACGGCGCTGCAAAGTATGGGGTATGACGTCTTCCTGGTTACGCACGACATGCTTAACGATGCCGAGCAGCTTGATGCGATCGTGAGAAGTCTTTGCTCGCGCTTGGAATTACGCTATAGGTGCAAAACTAAGGCGCAAAAGACGACGGAAATGGAGTTACGAGCCAACGCACTGTGCAACTGGCTGGAAATCGGTCGTTAGACGGGTACCCTGCTCATTTCCGGGCGTCCTCGGTCGGCTGCCTGCGATGCCGCCGCCAGGAAACCGGCCCATCTACTACGTTTAACCCCGACCCCTCGACCATACCCCGTATTTCGCGAAAACCGCAGGCCGTCTACCTGCGGTTTTATTCTTGCCCGAGACGCCATGGTCGGGGGATGTCGCCCAAACGTAGTAGATGGGCCGGTTTCGTGGCGGGGATCCCGGGGGCGACCGGAGTGGAGCCTGATAGGCGGGCGGCGCTGCAGCCGCCCGCCCGAGGGACGCGCCCCGCGGGCGCTGGTCTCCGCCGTCGCGGCCCCGCGGGACTCCGGCACCCGCGCACCCGGAAAGTTTTTCCAAAATTGCCCTTGCATCGCCGTCGGAGTTCCCGTATAGTACTTCTTCGCACGGGGGCGTAGCTCAGCTGGGAGAGCGCTTGACTGGCAGTCAAGAGGTCAGGGGTTCGATCCCCCTCGTCTCCACCCGAGCATTGAATGAGGCTCCAACGCAAGTTGGGGCCTTTTTTCATATAGGCACACAAGGTCAAAGGCGGCAGCATGATCCTCCTGGTCGACAAGATCGAAAAAAGCTTCGGCGCACGCGTCCTCTTTAGCGGCGCGTCCTTCCAGATCAACCCCGGCGAGCGCTTCGCGCTCGTGGGCCCCAACGGCGCCGGCAAAACCACCATGCTCAAAATCATCATGGGCATCGACAGTCCCGACTCCGGCCAGGTCCAGTACGCAAAGGACTGCCAGGTGGGCTACCTAGAGCAGGAAACTAATCTGGAGCACAAGGACACCACCATCCTTGCCGAGGTCATGGCCGCCGCCAAGGAAATCCGCCGCATGGGCGAGCGCGCCAACGAACTGCAGGCCCAGATCACCGAGCTCTCCGAGCAGGGCAAGGACGTCGACGCACTCCTTAACGAGTACGGCCAGGTCCAGGACCGCTTTGAGCACCTGGGCGGCTACGAGCTCGAGAGCAACGCCCGAAAGATCTTATCCGGCCTCGGCTTCAAAGTCACCGACTTCGAGCGCCCGTGCTCCGAGTTCTCGGGCGGCTGGCAGATGCGCATCGCGCTTGCCAAGCTCTTCCTGCGTCACCCCGACCTGCTGCTTCTGGACGAGCCCACCAACCACCTGGACCTCGAGAGCGTCCAGTGGCTGCGCGGCTTTATCGCCAACTATGACGGCGCCGTGCTCATCGTCAGCCACGACCGCGCGTTTATGGACGCCTGCGTCGACCACGTCGCCGCGCTCGAGAACCGCCGCGTAACCACCTACACCGGCAACTACAGCAGCTACCTCAAGCAGCGCGAGGACAACCTGGAGCAGATGCGCGCAAAGCGTGCCGCGCAGGAGCGCGACATCGCCCATATGCAGGTCTTCGTCGACAAGTTCCGTTACAAGCCCACCAAGGCCGCCCAAGCGCAGGAGCGCATCCGCAAGATTGAGCAGATCAAAAAGGAGCTCGTCATCCTGCCCGAGGGCCACAAGCACATCGACTTTAAGTTCCCCGACCCGCCGCGCTCCGGCGACATGGTCGTGGGGCTCGAGGGCGTATCCAAGTCCTACGGCGACAAGCACATCTACAGCGACATCGACCTCAAGCTCTACCGCGGCGAGCACGTGGCGCTCGTCGGCCCCAACGGCGCCGGCAAGTCCACCCTCATGAAGATCCTCGCCGGCCTGGAGCCGCCCACCACCGGCACCCGCGACCTAGGCACCAACGTGGGCGTGGCCTATTACGCCCAGCACGCACTCGAGGGCATGACCGAGTCCAATACCGTCCTGCAAGAGATCGACACCGTCACGCCCAAGTGGACCGTGCCGCAGCAGCGCAGCCTGCTGGGCGCCTTCCTGTTTAGCGACAACGACGCAATCGAAAAGCAGGTACGCGTCCTCTCCGGCGGTGAAAAGGCGCGTCTGGCCCTGGCAAAGATGCTCGTGGCCCCCGAGGCGCTCCTGTGCCTGGACGAGCCCACCAACCACCTGGACATCGACTCGGTGGACATGCTCGAGAACGCCCTGCAAAACTTCCCCGGTACCATCGTGCTAATCAGCCACGACGAGCACCTGGTACGCGCCGTGGCCAACCGCGTCATCGACATCCGCGACGGACAAGTCACGGTCTACGACGGCGACTACGACTACTACCTCTACAAGCGCGAGGACCTCGCAGCCCGCGCCGCCGCCGAGGCGTCCACGGAGAGCGCGCCGGCCACGACCAAGTCCGCCAAGGCAAGCGCCGCCCAGGCCGACACACCCGCCGCGGCGCCTAAGCCTGCCGAGGGCAAAAAGACCAAGGAGCAAAAGCGCGCCGAGGCCCAAGCCCGCGCCGCGCTCAATAAAAAGCTCAAGGGCGTGCGCAACCAGCTCAAGAAGATCGAGACGGAGCTCGACAAAAAGCGTGCCCGCTATGACGAGCTTATGGAATTGATGGCAAGCGAAGAGCTTTATGCCGATCAAGACAAGTTCAACGCCGCGCTGGGGGAATATAACGGCCTTAAGCAAGAGCTACCCAAGCTCGAGGACGAATGGCTGGAGCTTTCCACCCAGATCGAAGAGGAGACCGCGCGTGAACTCTCGTAAGGCCGCTGCCGTGGCGATGAGCATCATCGCCATCGCCTGTCGCATCTGCGGCATTTTTATGAGCGCGATGACCGTGCTGCTGTGTTTTAGCGGCCTCACCGCCAAGCTGCAGATCGTGGGCTTTGTCGTCGAGCTTTCGCGCGCCCTGCCGAGCGCCATCGCCGGCTACGGCGTCATCACGTCGCCCTTTGGCGGTGTGTTCCGCTTGGATTACGCCATCGTCGCCGTGATCCTGTTTGTGATCGACTACCTGCTCACGCGCGCCTCGCGTCGCGTCCGCTAGAGGAGCGCCATGTCCAGCAGCTACATCATGAACCTGCTCGCCAGCGCCGTCGCCGTCATCGTGGGCATCGTGATCCACGAGAGCGCACACGCCGCCGCGGCCTGGGCGCTCGGCGACAAGACGGCCCGTTCGCGCGGCCGCGTGTCGCTCAACCCGCTTAACCATATCGACCCGTTTGGCACCATCATCCTGCCGCTGCTCATGCTCGCGGCCGGCGGTCCCGTGTTCGCCTTCGCCAAACCCGTGCCCGTCTACCTCAACAACCTCAAGCACCCCAAGCGTGACGAGGTCCTGGTGAGTGCGGCCGGCCCCGCATCGAACATCGCACTCGCGTGCCTCGCGGCCGCCCTCATGCACGCAACGTACGGCAACCTCTACACCAGCATGTCCTTTGCCGTAGCATCACAGATCATGAACTTCGGCACCACCTTTATCGTGGTCAACCTGTCACTCGCGTTCTTCAACCTCATCCCGATCCCGCCACTCGACGGTTCGTCGATCATCGTGCCCTTCCTCAAAGGCAAGGCGCTCAACAACTACTACCACCTGCAGCAATACGCCATGCCCATCCTCATCATCGTGCTGTACCTGCTGCCTATGTGGACCGGCATCGACGTGATCGGCCGCTATTTCGACGTTACCGTGTATCCGCTTGCTGAGCAGCTGCTCAACTTCGCAATCGCCGGCATCTAAGGTAAACTTACAGGTCGACCGTGCAAAACGGTCGTAATATGCACCCAAACCGCGCCGCGAAGGCGCCGTCAAAGGAGGTCGAAGATGTCGTATCGCGTGTCGACGCAGGTCTACAGCGGACCGTTCGACCTGCTGCTGCAGCTGGTAACCCGCCAAAAAGTAGATATCGGCGCCATCTCCATCAGCGAGGTGGCCGAGCAGTACCTTGCCGAGGCCGAGCGCATCGAGGCGCTGGACCTGGACGTGGCGAGCGACTTTTTGTTGGTCGCAGCAACCCTTTTGGACATCAAGGCCGCCTCGTTGGTGCCGCAAGAGGCCCCGCGCAAAGCCGATGACGATGACGAGATCGACGATGACCTCGAAGAACTTAGCGCGCTCGACGGGGACGCCCTACGCGAGGTCCTGATCCAGCGCCTGATCGCCTACAAGCAGTTTAAAGGCGCGGCTGCGGCCCTCGGTGCCCGCATGCAGGCCGAAAGCCGCATGCACCCGCGTGTGGCCGGCCCCGACCCCGAGTTCCTGGGGCTCATGCCCGACTACCTGGCCGGCATCACCCTGCGCGGCCTCGCCGTCATCTGTGCCGACCTGGACGGCAAGCGCCAGACCTTCCTGCTGGAGGCCGAGCACGTGGCGCCGCATCGCGTGCCGCTCGATCTGACCGTAGCCTCGGTCGACCGCTTTACCATGGCGCACCAAACTTGCACCTTCCGCGAGCTGTTGGACGGCGACGCCACCACCGAGCAGCTCGTCGTCACCTTCCTGGCCATGCTCGAGCTCGCCAAGCGCGGCTCGCTCACGCTGAGCCAGGACGAGATCTTTGGAACCATTCAAATCAACCGCGTCGAGGGCGCCGAGGCATACGTGCCCGGCGAGGGCCCCGAGCTCACCGAATAGGAGCCGCAACCATGTCAACCCTTTCCACGCTGGAGGTAAACAGCCTCAAAGGCGCCCTCGAGGCGCTGCTGCTGGTGTCGAGCGACCCGGTGAGCGCGCCTGCGCTGGCAGGTGCGCTAGATATCGCCCCTGGCGAATGCGCATCGCTGCTCGCCGAGCTCAAGGTTGAGTACGAGGAAGCCAACCGCGGCTTTCAGCTGCGCGAGGTCGCCGGCGGCTGGCGCCTGTTTACGCATCCCGCCTACCACGATGTGGTCGAGGCCTATGTGTTGAGCTGGGACACGCAAAAGCTGTCGCAGGCAGCGCTTGAAACCCTGGCCGTCATCGCATACCACCAGCCCGTGACGCGCGAGGTGGTCAAAGGCATACGCGGCGTCAATTCCGACGGCGTCATCGCGTCGCTCGTGGACAAGGGTCTGGTGCGCGAGCTCGGCCGCGACCCCCAGCGCGGTCAGGCGATCATCTATGGCACGACCAACGCCTTCTTGGAAAAGTTTGGTCTACGCTCCACCCGCGACCTGCCCGATCTGGAGCAGTTTGCCCCCGACGAGCAATCGCGCCAGTTTATCCGCGAGCGCCTGAGCGGCCGCAGCATTCAGTCCACGCTCGAGGAGCAGGCCGAGGACCTGGACGAAGAGCGCGAACTGCTCGATACCGATGTTGAAGATGTTGAGGCAGTCGAGGACTTGGAATCCCTGGTCGTCGGCGAGACCTCGGAGGATTTACATGACGAGGACTAACGAAGTAGGGGAGACGCGTGCCATGGGCAGCGCAGTGCCCGCCACCGACGCCCAGCCCGTCTATCCGCACACCATGCGCCTGCAGCGCTTTTTGGCGCGCGCGGGCGTGGCGAGCCGCCGCGGCTCGGAGGACCTGATGACCGCCGGCCGCGTGACCGTCAACGGCGAAGTCGCGACCGAGCTGGGCACCAAGGTCGACGTCGACCGCGACCATATCGAGGTCGACGGCATGCCCGTCAAGCTCAACCAGGGCGCCGTATACCTGATGCTCTACAAGCCAACTGGCTACCTCACCACCATGAGTGACCCGCAGGAGCGCCCTTGCGTGGCCGACCTGGTCCCCCGCGACCGCTTTCCGGGACTCTTTCCGGTGGGTCGTCTGGACCGCGACACCACGGGCCTCTTGCTCTTTACCACCGATGGCGACCTGTCACAGGATCTGCTGCACCCGAGCAAACACGTCTACAAGACCTACCAGGCACTCGTGGACGGGCAGCTGACCGACCGCGATCTAGACCCGCTCCGCAGTGGAATTGAGCTCGACGACGGTCTGTGCCAGCCGGCGATCTGTCGCGTCATCACCGCGCGCGAGGCAGAGGCTGTGGCTCCGCAAGGCGTAAAGCCCGGTACCACCGCCGTGGAGGTCATCATCCGCGAGGGGCGCAAGAACCAGGTCAAGCGCATGCTGGGCAAGATCCACCACCCGGTGATTCGCCTGCATCGCTGCAACTTTGCCGGCCTGGAACTCAAGGACGTGGCCAAGGGGTCGTGGCGCGAGCTCACCGACCGCGAGGTGCAGATCCTCAAGTCCGGCGGCATCCCGCCCAAGCAGGCCGGCGCCAAGCGCGACGGCCACGCGTCTCGGGACACTACCGCCACCCGCACGCGTCACCACGGCAGCCACGGCTCCGCACCCAAGCGCAACACCTACCGCGAGCGCTACACAGGCTAGGCAACCCGCCGCGCCCCAGCGCCCGCGAACCATACCAGCACGTCAACCATCGAAAGGAAGCACTGCATGATCGTCGCTATCGATGGCCCCGCCGGTTCCGGCAAGTCCACCATCGCCAAGGAGATCGCCCGCCAGCTGGGCTTTAACAAGCTCGACACGGGCGCCATGTATCGCGCCGTCACCTTCGCCGCGCTCGACCGCGGCATCGATCTGGACGACGAGGCGGCCATCGACGCCCTCGCCGAGCAGATCGAGATTCGCTTTACCAACGGCCCCGGCGAGGATACGCGCCTGACTATTGACGGCCAGGACGCTTCGGCCGCCATTCGTACCCCGCAGGTCGACGCCAACGTATCCAAGGTCTCGGCCTACCCGGGCGTGCGCGCCGCCATGCTCATTCACCAGCGCCGCGCCGCCGAGGACCGCGATATCGTGGCCGAGGGTCGCGACATCGGAACCGTCGTGTTCCCCAACGCGCAGGTCAAGGTCTTCCTGACTGCCGATCCGCGCGAGCGCGCCCGCCGCCGCGTGCTGCAGCGCCACCAAAACGACGTCCAGCCGCTCACGCCCGCGCAACTCGAGACCGAAGTCGACGATACCCTCGACGCCCTCAAGCAGCGCGATAAGCTCGATAGCAGCCGCGAGGTCGCCCCGCTCGTGCCCGCCGAGGACGCCGTGCACGTCGACTCCACCGCCCACACCATCGATGAGGTCGTCCGCATTATCGAGGACCTCATCAACCAAAGGAGGTAGCCCATGCGCCTGTTTAAACAGACGCCCGAGGATTATTACAACGCTCCTTATGACGAGTTCCCGGCGCTCATCCGCGGCACCGTCGTCGTGGTCATGGCCATCCTTTGGGCCTTCTCCAAACTCATGTGGCGTTGGAAGGTCGAGGACGATGACCTGCTGTTTGAGCGCAAGGAAGGCCGCGGCAGCGTGGTCATCTGCAACCACACCTCGATGGCCGAGCTCTTGGCCGTGGAGACGGCGCTGTTCTTTGGCGGGCGCCGCGTGCGCCCCATCTTTAAGTCCGAATTTGCCAAGAGCAAGATTGTACGCTGGGCCTTTAGCCGCGTTGGCGGCATTCCCGTCGAGCGCGGTACTGCCGATATGAAGTGCCTGCGCGCCGCCCAGCATGCGCTGCAGCGCGGCGAGGACGTACTGATCTTCCCCGAGGGCACGCGCATCCGCTCGCGCGAGATCAAGCCCGAGGTCCACGGCGGTTTTGCGCTCATCGCCCAGATGGGCAAGGCGCCCGTCAACCCGCTCGCCATCTGCGGCTGGTCCGACATCACGCCTGCGGGCAAAAGGCTCATGCGCCCCAAGAAGTGCTGGATTCGTGCCGGCAAGGCCGTCTCGCTTTCCGATGCACCGGCCGAGCTCAAGCGCAAGGAGCGCCTGGCCTGGTTTGAGTCCGAGGCCATGGGCCGTGTCTATAAGATGCGCGACGAGCTGTGCGCCGAGCATCCGGGCAGGTTCTAGACATGGGTGAGAACGTCATGAATACCGCTGCGGCCGCCGCTGAGGAGGTCGTCCCCACCATCGAGATCGCTGCCCACGCGGGCACCTGCTACGGCGTACAGCGCGCGCTCGACATGGCGCTTGCCGCCGCGCCCCAGGCAGGGGAGAGCACTCAGGTCCACACCCTGGGTCCGCTCATCCATAACCCCATCGTTGTGCGCGAGCTTGCTGAGGCAGGCGTTGGCTTGGCCGACACCTTGGACGACGCCGCAACCGGCACCGTGATCGTCCGCGCCCACGGCGTGGTGCCGCAGGTGATCGATGCCGCACGCGAGCGTGGCCTCGACGTGGTCGACGCCACCTGCCCCTACGTGAAGAAGGTCCATGTGGCGGCCGAGCGTCTGGTGCGCGAAGGCTACCGCGTAATCGTCGTGGGCGAGCCAGGTCACCCCGAGGTCGAGGGTATTCTGGGCCACGCCGGCGATGACGCACAGGTCGTGAGTTGCGCCGACGATGCGGACGCGCTGCCGCTCAAGGGCAAGGTTGGCCTGGTTGTGCAGACCACCCAGACCGCGCAGAACCTGGCCGAGGTCGTGGCTGCCATCACCCCGCGTGTGCAGGAGCTGCGTGTGATCAACACGATCTGCGCCGCCACGAGCGAGCGACAGCAGGCCGCCGCCGCACTTGCCAACCGCTGCGACTGCATGGTCGTCGTGGGCGGCAAAAACTCCGGCAACACCCGCCGTCTGGCGCAGATCTGCTCGAGCGCCTGCGAGCGCACGCATCACATCGAGGAAGCTTCTGAGCTCGAGGCCGCATGGTTTGCCGACGCGCGCCACATCGGCATCACCGCCGGAGCCTCCACCCCACAAGAACACATCGAACGCGCCGTTGCGCGCATCAAGGAGCTTTGCCGCTAATCATGGACCAGACCGTACCCGCATACGCCGCCGAGGTGGCCGATTACGGGCGCAGCCACGACCCCGAGCCGGGTGAGGGCGCGCTCGTAAAGAGCGTGCGTCCCGAATCGCCCGCGTGGGATGTGGGTATCGAGCCGGGCATGCGCGTGCTCACGGTCAACGGCGAGCAGCTGACCGATATGATCGTATGGCTCTGGGAGGCCGACGAAGACACCGTCGAGTTGGAGGTTTTCGACCCGCGCGACAACAGCGTCACCCCCGTGGAGCTCGACCGCTTCCCGGGTGAGGACTGGGGCCTTGAGTTCGATGGCCCCATCTTCGACGGCATGCGTACCTGCGTCAACGCCTGCGTGTTCTGCTTTATGACGATGCTGCCCAAGGGCGGCCGCTCCACGCTCTACATTCGCGACGACGACTATCGCCTGAGCTTTTTACAGGGCAACTTTGTCACGCTCACGAACCTCTCCGACAAAGATGTTCAAAACGTCATCCAACGCAACATGAGCCCCATGAACGTGTCGGTCCATGCCGTGAGCCCCGATGTCCGCCGCCGCATGATGGGCCGCAACGCCCAGCGTGGCATGGACGTGCTCGAGGCCATCATGGCCGCCGGCATCGAGATTCACGCGCAGATCGTGTTGTGCCCCGGCATGAACGACGGCGAGGAGCTGGAAAAGACCCTGCGCTTTTGCGAGGAGCACGAGCAAATCACAAGCCTGGGCATTGTGCCGCTCGGTTTTACCAAGCACCAAAACCGCTTTAGCTGGTCATACAGCGACAAGCCCGAACTGGCGCGCGAGACCATTGCCATGATCCGTCCCTACCAGGATCGTGCCTACGAACGCTTTGGCCGCCACACCTTCCAGATGAGCGACGAGTTCTACCTGGACGCCGGCATCGATCCTCCCGAGGCAGACTTTTACGACGGTTACCCGCAGTACTACGACGGCATTGGCATGATCCGCTCGTATCTGGACGAGACCGACGACGTGCTTGCCGCCGACGCCGAGCGTCTGGCCCGCGTCCGCGCTGGCATCGCCGAGCGCAACCAGCGCCTTCTGTGCCTCTCCGGCGCCAGCGCGCGCGACACCGTGGCGCGCTTTGTGGAGTCGCCCCAGGGACTCGCCGGCACCGTCACAGCCATCAAGAACCGCTACTTCGGCGGCAACGTGGACGTGACCGGCCTCATCGTCGCGTGTGACATTCTGGAGCAGCTGCCCCAAGATCTGTCGGGGGTTATGCTCTTTGTGCCTAAGCTCATGTTCAACGCTGACGGCATGACGCTTGACGAGTATCATCGTGACGATTTACTCGCAAGCCTTACCAGTCGCGGTGCCGAGGTTCATGTGGTGTCGACCATGCCGCATGAGTTGCTCGATACCCTGGAGCATATCCTTGGCATTGTGTCCGCGGACTCTAACATTTCCACTGACCCTACCCATTAAAGGAGAGCAGATGAAACCTATCGTCGCCGTCGTCGGACGCCCCAACGTGGGCAAGTCCACGCTCGTTAACCGCCTGGCCCAGACCTCGGACGCCATCGTCCACGAGTCCCGAGGCGTCACGCGCGACCGCTCGTATCACACGGCCGATTGGAACGGTCGTGAGTTCACCATCGTCGACACGGGCGGCATCGAACCGCTCAAGAGCGATGACGTCTTCGCCACGTCCATCCGTGACCAGGCCCTTGCCGCCGCCGAGGAAGCCGCCGTCATCCTGTTTGTGGTCGATGGCCGCACCGGCGTCACCGAGGAGGACGAGTCGGTCGCCCGCATGCTCAAGCGCTGCGACAAGCCGGTCTTTCTGCTGGTGAACAAGCTCGACAACCCCGATCGCGAAAACGACAGCATCTGGGAGTTCTATTCGCTCGGCATCGGCGAGCCCACGCCGCTCTCGGCCCTGCATGGCCACGGCACGGGCGACCTGCTCGACGACATCGTGGCCCTGTTGCCCGAGGAGGAGGACGAGGTCGCCGATGAGTTCCCCGATGCGCTGAACGTGGCCATCATCGGCCGCCCCAACGCCGGTAAGTCCTCGCTGTTCAACCGCATCCTGGGCGCCGACCGCTCTATCGTGTCCAACATTGCCGGCACGACGCGCGACGCCATCGACACCGTCGTGGAGCGCAACGGCAAGCACTACCGCATGGTCGACACCGCGGGCATCCGCAAGAAGAGCACCGTGTACGAGAACATCGAGTACTACTCGATGGTCCGCGGCCTGCGCGCCATCGACCGCGCCGACGTGGCGCTGCTCGTCGTCGACGCCTCCGTGGGCGTTACCGAACAGGACCAGAAGGTCATGGGTCTTGCCATCGAGCGCGGCTGCGCCATCGTGGTGCTGCTCAACAAGTGGGACCTGCTCGACGACGACCGTAAGCGCGAGGCCTGCATGGAGACCATCGACCGCCGTCTGGGCGTCATGGCTCCCTGGGCCCAGTACCTGCGCATCTCTGCCCTCACTGGCCGCAGCGTCGAGAAGATCTGGGCGATGGTCGACGCCGCCGAAAAGACGCGCTCGCAAAAGATCAGCACTTCGCGCCTCAATACGTTCCTCACCGACCTGCGCGAGTTTGGCCACACCGTGGTAGACGGCAAGCGTCGCCTGCGCATGCACTACGTGACCCAGACGGGCGTCAACCCGCCGACGTTCACGTTCTTCGTCAACCACAGCGACCTGGTCAACGACACCTACCAGCGCTACGTGGAGAACCGCATGCGCTCGACCTTCGATTTTGCCGGCACGCCCATTCGACTCTTCTTTAGGAAGAAGGAACAGAAGGATGCATAATCCGATTCTGCTGACCGCCATCTGCGCCGTGGTCTCGTTCTTCATCGGGGCGATTCCGTTTGGCCTGATCTTGGGCCGTGTGTTCAACCACACGGACATTCGCAAGGCGGGCTCCGGCAACATCGGCACAACCAATGCGCTGCGCGTGGCCGGCCCTAAGGTGGCCGCGCTCACGTTGTTGCTCGACTGCCTTAAGGGCGCCATCTGCGTCCTTATCGCGCGTCCGCTCATTGCCGACTTGGGCTATGGCTTCCCCGTAAGCATCATGGCGCCCGGAGCCCCCGGCGATTGGATGCTCGGCGTCATTTGCCTGGCAGCGGTGTGGGGCCATATCTTCTCGCCCTACCTCAACTTCCATGGCGGCAAGGGTATCGCCGTGGGCTTGGGTGTCATCCTCGCCTGGTACTGGCCCATCGGACTATCGCTGCTGGGCATGTTTATCGTGGCCGTTGCCATCACCAAGTTTGTGTCGGTGGGCTCGCTTGCCGCGGCCATCGGCCTTCCCATCGCCGCCTGCGCGGTCTTTCCGTACAGCAGCCTGGGCCTTAAGTTTTGCATGGCGATGATCGGCATCACCGTGGTGTGGGCCCATCGCGCGAACATCAAAAAGCTCATGTGCGGTAAGGAGTCCAAGCTCTCGTTTACCAAGCGCGTCACCGAACCCGACGATAAGTAGGAGAGAGTCATGAATGTTGCGCTGATTGGCTCCGGCTCCTGGGGAACCGCCGTCGCCGGCCTTGCCGCCGCGCGAGCCGAGCGCGTGACCATGTGGGCCCATAGCAAGCAGACGGCCGCCGGCATTAACGGCGAGCATCGCAACCCCAGGTATCTGGCGGACTACGAGCTGCCCGGCAACGTCGTCGCAATCACGGACCTGGCGCAGGCGCTCGACGACGCCGACGCCATCATCTTTGCCGTGCCCTCCACACACCTGCGAAGCGTATGTCATCAGACAGCGCCCTTCATCGCCGCCGACACCCCGGTGCTCTGCCTTACCAAGGGCATTGAGCCCGAGTCCGGCCTGCTCATGAGCGAGGTCATTGCCAGCGAAATCGGCAACGAGCGGCGTGTGGCGGCCCTCTCGGGCCCCAACCATGCCGAGGAGATTTGCCGCGGCGGGCTTTCTGCCGCCGTCATCGCTAGCGAAGATACGCAGGTAGGGGAGACCTTTAAGGAGCTGCTGCTGTCCACGGCCTTCCGCATCTACCTGTCGCAGGATATGACCGGTGTCGAAGTTTGCGGCGCTATGAAAAACGTCATCGCCATCGTGTGTGGCATCTCCGCCGGTACCGGCGCGGGCGACAACACGCTCGCCCTTATCATGACGCGCGGCCTGGCCGAGATCAGCCGCCTGGTGCACGCCCGCGGCGGGCAGGCCATAACCTGCATGGGACTTGCCGGCATGGGTGACCTCATCGCCACCTGTACCTCGGAGCATTCGCGCAACCGCACCTTTGGCTACGAGTTTGCCCACGGCGTGTCGCTCGACGAGTACCAGGCGCGCACGCATATGGTGGTCGAGGGCGCCGTCGCCGCCCGCAGCGTGAGCGAGCTCGCCCGTTCACTGGGCGTAGACATTCCGCTCACCTTTGCCGTGGAGCAAACGCTCTACAACGGTGTTACTTTGGATAGGGCGCTCGAGATTCTTACCGATCGCGTACCCTCCCAAGAGTTCTACGGACTCACCGACTAGCGCAGAAAGGCTTCTACCATGGGTTCCATCAAAATTGCTCCGTCCGTCCTCTCGGCCGACATGGCCAACCTCAAGGGCGAACTCGATAAGATCGCCGGTGCCGACTACGTGCACCTCGACGTCATGGACGGTCACTTTACCGGCAACCTCACCTTTGGCGTTGATATCCTCAAGGCCGTCAAGCGCTCCACCGACGTGCCGGTCGATGCGCACCTCATGGTGTCGAACCCCGACGAGACCGTCGATTGGTATGCCGACGCTGGCGCCGATATGATCACCGTACACTACGAGGCCTCCACACACCTGCACCGCACGCTCACCCATCTGCAGCAGCGCGGCGTTAAGGCCGGCGTGGTGCTCAACCCCGCCACCCCCGTGTGCGTGCTCGAGAGCATCATCGACGTCGTCGATATGGTGCTGCTCATGAGCGTGAACCCGGGCTTTGGCGGTCAGAGCTTTATCCCGGGCACCATCGCTAAGCTCCACGAGCTCAGGGCCATGTGCGAGCGTCACGGCGTTTCGCCCCTCATCGAGGTCGACGGTGGCATTTCTTCCAAGAACATTGTCGAGGTCGTCAAGGCCGGCGCCAACGTGCTCGTGGCCGGTTCTGCCGTATTTAAGTCCGAAGATCCCGCTGCCGAGGTTGCGCTGCTGCAGAAGCTGGGCAACGAGGCCGCACAGGAGGCATAAACCCTTATGACCGCAGGTCAAAACCGCATACCCGTGAATCTTGACTATGCCGCCTCGACGCCCATGCGCGCCGAGGCGCTCCTTGCGCAGCGCGAGTACGACGACAGCGAGCTTGCCGGCGTCAACCCCAACTCGCTGCATTCGCTCGGCCGCAAGGCTGCCGCGCGTCTGGAGGTTGCACGTCGCGAGATCGCCCGCAGCTTTGGCACGCGCGTCCGCCCGTCCGAGATTGTACTGACCAACGGCGGCACCGAAGCCAACCAGCTGGCGCTGCTCGGTCTTGCCGAGGGCGCTCGTCAGCGCGATCGCAAGCGCGATCGTGTAATCGTTTCGGCCATCGAGCACGATTCGATTCTGGACAACCTGCCGTTGCTGCGTGCCGCCGGCTTTACCGTCGACCTGGTACAGCCCTGCCGCATGGGCTACATTGAGCCTGCCACGCTTGTCGAGCTGCTAGGCGACGACGTGGCGCTCGTGAGCATCATGGTTGCCAACAACGAGACCGGCGTGGTGCAGCCCATCCGCGAGCTTGCCGCGGCCACGCATACCGTTGGCGCCCTGTTCCACACCGATGCAATCCAGGGGTATCTGCATATTCCGCTCGATGTCACCGAGCTGGGAGTTGACGCCATGACCGTTGCCGCGCACAAGATCGGTGGCCCCGTGGCATCCGGCGCGCTCTACCTTAAGAACCGCACGCCGCTGCGCCCGCGCATCTTTGGCGGCGGACAGGAAGCCGGACGTCGTGCCGGCACGCAAGACCTGCGCACGCAGCTCGCCTTTGCCGCTGCCGCCTCGTCTCTGACGCCCCATGTGGCTCAGGAGCGCGCGAAGCTGCAAGCCCTTTCCGACAAGCTCTACGCCACGCTTACGGCCCACCAGCGCATTCACGCCACCATGGGTGACTACGCACAAGCCGACCGTCTGCCCGGCATGGTATCGATCTACGTCGACGGCATGGACTCCGAGGAACTCATCGTCAAGCTCGATAGCGCCGGCTTTGAGGTGTCGGCAGGCTCGGCATGCTCGAGTGGCAGCATGGACCCGAGCCATGTTTTAAGCGCGATGGGCATCGGTCGCGAGCAGGCATTGGGCGCACTACGCATTTCCTTTGACGACCGCGTGAATCCGGACGATCTGGACGAGTTTGCCCAGACGCTGCTCTCGATCGTAGGCGCCGCATGATCGTCGCCGAGCTTGAGCGCGCGCTGCTGGCACGCTATCCCAAGACCGATGCCGAGAGTTGGGACCATGCAGGATTCTCCGTCGGCGACCCTGCCGCGGAGATTACCGGTGTTGCCTGCGCACTCGATGCGACCGAAGCCAATGTGCACCGCGCCCAGGAGGCCGGCGCCAACGTGCTGCTAACGCATCATCCCATCTATATCAAGGCGCCCGAGGCGTTTTGCCCGGCGGATGTATCGCGTCCCCAATGCAGCGCTGTGTTGTACGAGGCAGCTCGTTGCGGCGTGAGCATCATCTCGCTTCACACCAACCTGGACCGATCGCACGAGGCGCGCGTTCGCCTAAGTGAGTTGCTGGGCGCTGAGCCCATGAGCTCGCTGGAGCATGTGGACGAGCCTGAGCTCACCGGTCTGGGCGCACTCGCGACCCTCCACGACGTCTACAGCCTGCGCGATCTCGCCAACCGTGCCGCCACAGCCTATGGCAGCGACCCGCGCGTATGGGGCGAAGCCGAGCACCCGTGCCGCACTGTCGCCATTCTGGGCGGCTCCCTGGGCGACTTTGGTGAGCTTGCCATTGCCGCCGGTGCAGATGTCATCGTGACCGGTGAGGCCGGCTACCACGTGGCCCAGGATCTTGCCTTGCGCGGGCTGCCGGTGATCTTGCTCGGCCACGACCGCTCTGAGGAGCCGTTCGTTGATATATTGATGAACTCTGCAGTTGACGCCGGGGTCGACCCCCGTCATGCGATTAAAATACTGAACCCTTGCCAATGGTGGACTGTGACAAAAGGAGAGAACTTATGAGCGCCGGCGCTACGCTACTCAAGCTGCAACAGATCGATTTGGAGCTCGCCCGCAACAAGAGCGAACTTGCCAATATGCCGGAGCTCAAGGAGCTCGCTTCCAAGCGCAAGACCTATGTGAAGCTCAAGTCCGAGATGACCAAGCTCTACGCCCAGCGCAAGGACCTGGACATTGAGCTCGACGATCTCAACACCACCGAGATTCAGACCAACAACGCCATCGAGGCCGCCAAGAAACGTCACGTCGACGGTTCCGACTACCGCGAGGTGCAGGACCTGGAGAACGAGCTTGCCACCCTGGCCAAGCGCCTGGACAAGATCGAGCACACCCGCAAGGACGTCGTTGTCGCCCATAAGGAGGCGCTCGACCGCGAGACTCGCGCGCAGGCCATCATCGCCAAGTTCGAGGAGGGCGTGAAGGCCGATACCAAGGCCGCCCGCGCCAAGGCCGCCGACCTGCAGGCTCAGATTGACGCCGCCACCAAGGAGCGCACCGCCCTTGCCGCTACGCTGCCGACCGACGTGCTCACCGACTACGAGCGCCTGCTCAAACAGTTCCGCGGCCTGGCTGTTGAGACCATCCAGGGTAACATCCCTACGGTCTGCCACACCGCGCTGCAGGCTTCGTCCATGAGCGACCTCAGCCACGACGGTAGTGAGATTACGCACTGCCCGTACTGCCACCGCCTGCTCGTGCTCCCTAGCAAGGAAGCTTAAACGATGGTGGCACCCAACAATTCAATGCAACTTGAGGGAAAAACGATCCTGCTGGGCATTACCGGCGGGATCGCCGCCTATAAGTCGTGCAATATCGTGCGTCTGCTCCAAAAGCGCGGCGCGCACGTCAAGGTCGTCATGAGCGAGCATGCCACCGAGTTCGTGGGGCCGCTTACCTTCCGCGCGCTCACCAATGAGCCGGTCGCGGTTGGGCTATTCGACGACCCATCTGACCCCATCCACCATATCTCGCTGGCGCAGGAGCCCGACTTGGTGGTCGTGGCGCCCGCGACGGCCAATATCATCGCCAAGATGGCCAACGGCATCGCCGATGACCTCATCTCCACAACGCTGCTTGCGACACCGCGGCCCGTCGTTATCGCGCCGGCCATGAACAATGGCATGTGGAAGGCGTCGGCCACGCAGGCCAATATGGCCACGCTGTGCGAGCGCGGCGTCCACGTGGTGGGACCCGGCAGTGGCTACCTTGCCTGCGGCGACGTGGACACGGGGCGCATGAGCGAACCCGAGGACATCGTCGAGGCCGTCTGCGAGGTGCTCAATCCCGTGCAACAAGACCTGGCGGGCAAGCGCATCGTCATTACCGCCGGCCCCACGCATGAGCCGATTGACCCCGTGCGCTTCATTGGCAACCGTTCTTCGGGCAAGATGGGTATCGCCCTGGCGGGGGAGGCCGCACGTCGCGGTGCCGCCGTCACGCTCGTGCTGGGACCGACATCGCTCGACGTTCCCCACGGCGTGGAGTGCGTGCGCGTGCAGACCGCCGCTGAAATGCTGAAGGCAGCGCTGAGCGCCTTCCAGACGGCCGACGCGGCCATTTGCGCCGCCGCCGTCGCCGACTACACGCCGGCGGCCCCGGCGGACCATAAGCTCAAAAAGGCCAACGAGCGCCTGGATCGAATCGAGCTCGTCGAGACCGTTGACATCTTGGCCGAACTTTCACGCCAAAAGGGCGATCGCCTCGTAATCGGCTTTGCAGCCGAGACTGATAACGTCGTCGAGTACGCCGAGCGCAAATTGACCCGCAAAGGCTGCGATGCCATTATCGCCAACGATGTCTCACGCGCCGATTCGGGCTTTGGAACCGACACCAACAAGGCTTGGATCGTGAGCATAGCGGGTACGCAAGAACTACCCGTACTAACAAAACCCCAGCTCGCAGATACAATTTTGGACTTGCTTCAAAATTTGTAAAAAAGTTCTTGCACAAGGACAAAGTTTCGGGTTAATATACTCCCTGTTGCGAGCGAGAGCAGAGCAACAAACAAAAGCTTCGGGACGTGGCGCAGCTTGGTAGCGCACTTGACTGGGGGTCAAGGGGTCGCTGGTTCGAATCCAGTCGTCCCGACCAGAAGTTTGCAGGTCAGGCACCTAGTGCCTGACCTTTTTTGTTTAAGCAATTACTTAATTTTGATTAAGCAACAAGGTGCCAAAAATCTACCTACGCGATAACCTCTTTTTGCGGCTACTTGCGCGTTTTGCACGCGCTTGAGCCGATTTATTAACGCGATATGAATCTACATACGCGTAGCTGGTATACAGCCGAGTACAGGCTGTATTTATCGCGGCGATTTACACAGATATAGCGACTGTAACGAACAAGCGTGTCGCTGTATTTATTCCAGTAGCTCACTTGACCGGTGGACAAGTGAGCTGTTGCAGCGAAACGCCAAACAGGATGGGCTCCATACGAGGACGCCGCAGAGGTAATGGCGGGGGAGTGCGGCAGGCGCTCTGAGAGCCGCTGTATGACCCCATTTCCCCTCAACCCGACTACCTGTGCCACGAACATCAGACCGTTCGAGTAACCGCCAAAAGAAAAGCCCGGGAGAAGTTGCGCAGGCTTTTCGCTAGACAAGCTAGAAGACAGGCTAGAAGCACCAAGCGGGGCAGACGCAAAGCGAAGCGCTCGCGTCGTCGCCACGCGACGACCTGCCAGTGCCGGTGACGTCGAGGAAGCACGCAGAAAGTTTCGGTAACACCGAACGCTCCCACCATAAGCTGCTAATGGCAATGGCAGAGTTGGGATTATCGTTATTCGTCACCTTGCCCTTGAAGGCCTCGTACTGGCTACCCTCGGAGGAACTCCAGGGGTAGTCGGAGGCCCAAAGGGAAGTGAAGTCGGAGGTCCAATGGGAGGTGCAGGGCGCGATCTCGGAGTAGCTGAGAAGGAACAGCCTGTCCGAGGTCGCGGTTACGGCGGCGTTCTTATCGATTCCGCCGACGTTGTTCGTGAGCTTCTTGGCGCTCTTCACCTTGGACTGGAAATCGGACGGCATGAGGTTCCAGATCTCCCCGGAGTTCATCTTCGCACGGAGCTCCGACTTCTCCCAGCCGCCGTCGTTGGTGTCAGTCGCGTTTATATGGGACGAAATACCCGTCGAGGTGGTTAGGAACGTCAGTCCCGCCTTGCCGGATCCGTCGGCCAAGTTGTCGTGGTTGATGCCGATGATTCGATATTCCATCGTGATTCGGTTCGTGAGCAAGACGGAGAACTTCGTCCCCGCATCCATGGCGGCCTTCGCCTTGGCGTAGGCGGGAGACGCCTCACCCTTGGCTGCGATGTCCTCGGCCACGGCCTTCTGCTCATCGAGCGTCCAGTCCTTCGCGTCCTTGGCGACAGCCGCCTGTACGGTCGCGGAATCGGACCCAGTGGAGCCGCCGCCGGACGCGCCGCCCTCGGTGCCGCCAGTCGTCCCGCTGTTCACCGTGTTGCCGACCAGGTTGAACTGGTTTCAGATGGCGCCTGCCACGCCGGGTCCCGCGAACACGATAACCAGGCCGATGATGGCGATAATCAGGACGTACTCGATGATTGACTGCCCTCGGAGGCGGGTATTCCTAGGAGATACCCATTACAGTCTGAAATAGGCCATCGATAAATTTCGATGGCGAGCATTCGGCGC
>CAJMMF010000020.1:0-42611 GCA_905214385.1 uncultured bacterium | reverse complement strand
GGGTTTCTCTCCGGAACGTCCTCGGACATGCAAAGAGGCTCCGCATCGCGCTTCGCGCTGCGGAGCCTCTTTGCGTCCTGCGGAATGTTCCGGAGAGAAACCCCCGTCACGCCCCCGGATTCCCTGCGTTTACGGCCTTGAGGTCGGCGTGGGCGGAGAAGGACGTGGTTGATAGGGATACGTGTCCCCTTCGCTGTTTCGCGCTTTGCGCGAAAGGCGCGTTACTTTGGGATGGGTGGGGAACGTGGTTGTTGCGGCAACTGATCCCCGCCATAGATTACCCTCGGCATACTTGCGTGAACGATTGCTCGTGCTACACTTGCAATTGCTGTTTCAGGGCGGGGTGGAATTCCCCACTGGCGGTAAATCGGACGGTGCCAAAGGGGTGCCGTGGCGCAGGCGAGGTGCCTGCGACCGAGCCGATGAGTCCGCGACCCGTGCGTGTGTTGGTTCGCATGCCGGCTGAACTGGTGAGATCCCAGTACCAACGGTTAGAGTCCGGATGAAAGAGGCAGGTGATCTTATGTCTGAACAGTCGCAGCATATCCATTTTGAGAACACGAATAGGTGGAGCACCAAACAGCTCGTTACCATGGCGCTGATGTGCGCCCTGGGCGCCCTGTTTATGTACGTGCAGCTGCCCATCCTTCCTTCGGCGCCGTTTTTGACGTATGACCCGTCGCTGGTGCCGGCGATGGTGTGCGGGTTTGCGTATGGTCCTGGTGCCGGCACTGCCGTTGCCGCTATGGCGATTGTTATCCATGCGCTCACCACGGGTGATTGGGTCGGCGCGCTTATGAACCTGGTTGCCACGCTGGGCTACATTCTGCCCGCGGCTATCGTTTACCAGAAGATGCACACCTATAAGGGTGCCGTGATTGGCCTGGTGCTCGGCGTCATTGCCGCTACAGCGCTGTCTATGGTCGCAAACCTTACCATTGGCGTATGGTTCTGGTATGGCTCGGTCGATGTGATCGCCCCGCTCATGATTCCTGCCGTACTGCCGTTCAACCTTATCAAGACCGTGCTTAACTCGGTGTTGACGCTGGCGGTGTATAAAGCAGTTTCCAACCTCATCACGCCTAAAAAGGACCAGGTCAAAGGCCGCGCATGATTGAGTGTCGGGGCGTTTCCTTTAGCTATGACGGTGCCGTGTCGGCACTCGACGGTGTCGATCTGAACATCGAGGACGGCGAGTTTTTCTGCATCCTCGGTGGCAATGGGTCGGGCAAGTCGACGTTTGCCAAGCATTTGAACGCGCTGCTGCAGCCCGATGCGGGAACGGTGCGCGTCAACGGCATGGACGCGTCCGATCCCGAGCTGGTCTACGACATTCGTTCGACCGCGGGCATGGTATTTCAGAATCCCGATGACCAGCTGGTGGCAACGCTTGTCGAAGATGACGTTGCGTTTGGTCCCGAAAACTTTGGCGTGCCATCGGCGCAAATTGCGCAGCGCGTACGCGAGGCGCTGAAGGGCGTGGGCCTGGTGGGCTTTGAGCGCCACGAGACCCATGCGCTCTCGGGCGGCCAAAAGCAGCGCGTGGCGCTTGCCGGCGTGCTCGCCATGGAATCGCGCGTGCTCGTATTGGACGAGGCTTCCTCGATGCTCGATCCGCGCGGGCGCAAGGGCCTTATGAAGGCCTGTCACGCGCTGCACGAACGCGGCATGACCATCGTGATGATTACGCACTTTATGGAAGAGGCCGCTGAGGCCGATCGAGTCGCGGTGTTTCAGGCGGGGCGTGTTGCCATGCTGGGTACGCCCGAGGAGATTTTGACGCGGGCGAATGAACTCGTTCAGCTCAACCTTGACATGCCAGAGTCGTGCCGTTTGGGCATGGCGCTTCGTGCGAAGGGCGTGCCCGTTTGCGCGCAGGTACGTGAGGCGGATATGGTCGCCGAGATTGCGCAGACTTATGCCGAGCGAAGTGGGGCAGGCACCGTGGGGCAGTCTTCCGCATCCCAGTTGGAAATTGCTGACGGCACTGTTCCGGTAGACAACGAGGGCAACGCGTCGGAGCCCGTCATAGAGCTATCCCATGTTTCGTACAGTTATTCGCTCAGTCCGCGCGAGCGCCGCCGCTGGCATAAGCGCTCGGCCACTGCGGGCAAATCGAGCAAACAAGCCCTTTGGGGAAACGACCCTAGCAGCCCGTGGGCGTTGCGCGATGTATCGTTGACGGTGCGTCGTGGCGAGTTCCTGGGCTTGGCAGGTCATACCGGTTCGGGTAAGTCGACGCTGGTCCAGCATCTCAACGGTTTGATTCGCCCCCAGGAGGGATCCGTTCGCGCGTTGGGGCTCGACCTATCAAACAAGAAAGACGCCGCCGCGGTTAAGGCCAAGGTCGGCGTGGTGTTTCAATATCCTGAGCGTCAGCTGTTTGCCGAAACCGTGACGCAGGACGTGGCGTTTGGCCCGCACAACCTTGGCTTGCCGCAAGATGAAGTCGACCGTCGCGTCGAGTCGTCGCTCTCGCGCGTGGGGCTCGACCTTTCCACGGTCGGCGACAAGAGTCCCTTCGAGCTTTCGGGCGGTCAGCAACGGCGCGTGGCATTCGCCGGCGTGCTCGCCATGGAGCCCGAAGTCCTGGTGCTCGATGAACCCATGGCGGGGCTCGATCCGGCGGCGCGCAGTGATTTCCTGGAGCTCATCGATCGACTTCACCATGGGGGCCTGACCGTCGTCATGGTCTCACACAGTATGGATGACCTGGCCAACTGCTGCGACCGCATCGTCGTGATGAACGAAGGTGCGGTGTTTGCCGAGGGAACCCCCGCGCAGGTGTTTGCACATGCCGATGAGCTCAAGTCGATCGGCTTGGGCGTTCCCGCCGCCCAGCGCATGGCTTTGGCGCTCGCGGAAGCGGGCGTGCCGCTGCGTTGCGGCGGGCTCTATACGGTTGAGTCGTTGGCCGACGAGTTGGCAAATTTGCTGATCGGTCGCTCAGACGGTTCTTCTAACGTCTCGGACATTGCTAAATCCAAGACGGTCGCGCGAGAGGAGGGCTGCTAATGGAGGCGTTTTCGTTTGGCAGTTACTATCCCGGCGATAGTGCGATCCATCGCCTGGATCCGCGCACCAAGCTGCTCCTGGGCTTTGTGTTTTTGATCACGACGCTGACCGTCGGCGGCTTCCGCGGACTGGCCCCGGTCGCAATTTTCGTCGTGCTGATCTATGCCGTGTCCCGGGTGCCGTTGCGCCGGGTCCTATCATCGATGGCACCGCTGCTGGCAATCGTCGTCGTGGTCGCGGTGCTCAACTTGTTTACCGATCAGAGTGGGCGCATCCTGTGGCAGCTCGGCTTTCTGCAGATAAGCGAGGGCTCACTGCGTTCTGCCGCCTTTATGGCGTGCCGCCTGACGTTGATGATGGCCGGCATGAGCGCCATTACGCTCACCACGCCCACGCTCGACCTCACCGCGGGCTTTGAGCGCCTGCTCGCGCCGTTTGCGCGTGTGGGACTTCCTGCGCACGAGCTCGGCATGATCATGGGTATCGCGCTACGCTTTATGCCGCAGTTTGCCACCGAGATGAAGCAGACGGCCGATGCGCAGGCAAGCCGCGGTGCACGCGTGACGGGAGGTCCGCTCGGCGGCGTGCGTATGCTCGGCAGTGTGGCGATTCCGCTGTTCACGGGCGTGTTCCGCCATGCCGAGACGCTGTCTGCTGCCATGGATGCACGCTGCTATCACGGTGAGCAGGGCCGCACGCGCCTGCATGCGCTTGCATTTCGCCGCGGGGATGCGCTGGCTGCGGTGGTGACGGCGCTGCTGCTCATCTGCGTCATCGTCATCAACCTTCAACTTGTTTAGGCGCGATTCGAGCGCAAGAAAGGGGTCCCTATGACCGACAACGATCGCACGGCTCAGCTTGAGCGCGCCTGTTCATATCTCAGGCGCATTCCGGCGTGGTATCTGGCCACGACCGATGTGGCCGACGGGCATCAGCCTCGTGTGAGGCCGTTTTCTTTTGCCATGGTCGATGACGGTAAGTTGTGGTTTTGCACGTCGCGCGACAAGGACGTGTGGGCGGAGCTGAGTGCGAATCCCAAGTTTGAGCTCTCGGGCTGGAAGCCGGGGGAATGTTGGATCGTATTGACCGGCGAAGCCGCACTTGAGGACGACGCAGTTGCGAGCGACAAGGTGCGTCAAGCGGGTTTTAAGCACATGGTGGGCATTGGCGAGGAACACGAGAGTGCCAACGACGGCCGCCTTGCTTTCTTTTCGGTCCGCAACATTGCCGCGCGCTTCTGTGATATCGACGGCAGCGAGGAGCGCCTGGAGCTCTAGCGCGTCTCAAATTAACTACCCGTTCCGAATTAGCTAGCGCCAGGAGGACACATGGACGGATTGAATACGGTGTTGGAGTATCTGACGTCGGTGCCGGCATGGTATTTGGCGACGAGCGTTGACGGACAGCCTCATGTGCGTCCGTTTTCGTTTGCGCAGATCCAGGATGGCAAGCTGTGGTTTGTAACAGCGCGCACCAAAGATGTGTGGCAAGAGCTGCTGCAAAACCAGCGCTTTGAGGCCACGAGTTGGTGGCCGGGCCATGGCTGGCTCATCTTGCGCGGGCGTGCCGGCTTGGATGACCGGGCTTTAGGCGAAATGCGCGAAGCCGGGTGGAAGCATCTAGAGCACCTGGGCGAGCACTATGAGGGGCCTAACGACCCCACGCTCGTCTTCTTTAGCGTCGAGGATCCCGAGGCTTTTATCTGCAATCACGACGAATGGGTGCCGGTCGAGCTCTAGCCAGCTGGCTCATCCTAACAACTTGGTTTTCGCATGGGCGGGCCCCGTATTGCCCGGCGCCGTTAGGAGCGCCGGTCAATACGGGGCCCGCTCCATTTGTCAATTCCTTCAAGCGAATGTGTCGGGAATGTTTCAATGCATGAATATGCAAGCCATTTACGTATTCATGCATCTTTTGGTGCTAAAGTTTCAACCCACTTCATAACGACTGCTGCGAAATGCGCATCGGTGCATAAATCGCAGACAAGGAGTCTGATATGTCTTTGAAGGTTGGAATCGTCGGCGCGGCTGGATATGCCGGAGCCGAGCTCATTCGCCTCGTCCTCGGTCATCCCGAGTTTGAACTTGCTGCCATTACGTCCAACGCCGATGCCGGCCAGCCGTTGTCTGCGGTGTACCCGAGCTTCACCGGCGTAAGCGATCTTGTCTTTACGACGCATGATGCCCCTGAGCTCAAGAACTGCGACGCGGTCTTTTTGGCCGTGCCGCACACGGCTGCCATGGCACAGGTGCCCGCGCTGCTTGCATCGGGCGTCTCCTGCTTTGATCTTTCGGCCGACTACCGTCTGAACGACGCGTCCGTTTTTGAGGCTTGGTATGCCGCCGAGCATACGAGCCCCGAGCTGCTCAAGACCCGTGCCTTCGGTCTGCCCGAGCTGTTCTGCCAGGACTTGGAGACCGCCGCATCCGACCATGCCGACGGCAAACCCGTGCTGGTCGCCTGCGCCGGTTGCTATCCCACCGCAACGAGCCTTGCCGCCGCGCCCGCCGTGCGCGCGGGCTGGGTGGCCGAGAACGGCCCCGTGATTGTCGATGCCATCAGCGGTGTGACGGGTGCCGGCAAGTCCTGCAACGCTCGTACGCATTTTTGCAGCGCCGACGAGAATTTGGAAGCATACGGCGTGGGCAAGCATCGCCACACGCCCGAGATTGAGCAAATCCTTGGCCTGACCGATCGCGTCGTCTTTACCCCGCACCTGGCACCGCTCAAGCGCGGTCTGCTCTCCACGGTGACGCTGCCGCTCGCGCCGCAGGCTCTCGACACGCTGGCTCTTGAGGATGTCGTCGACCATTACAAGCAGTTCTACGCCGGTCGCACTTTTGTGCGCGTGCTCGATGCCGGCCAGCAGCCCAAGACGGCTTCGGTCGTCGGCACCAACGCTGCCCAGATTGGCCTCGCGCTCAACAAGCGCGCGGGCGTGCTGGTGGCGACGGGCGCCATCGACAATCTGTGCAAGGGCGCTGCGGGCCAAGCGGTCCAGTGCGCCAATATCGTCTTTGGCTTTGACGAGCGACGAGGCTTGCCCACAGTGGCGTGCCCGGTGTAGCACATTCGATTGTTAACGATTTGGTAGTCGGGCATCGAATGGGGCGCCACTCTTAAGCTGGTCTCATGATCACGACTGGCATGGCGCACCAACCGATGTCCGTTTTTTGTTTGACATAAGGAGTCATAAAGACGATGAATACCGAGCTGTTTGATATCAAGATTCGCGCCGTCGAGGGTGGCGTTACGGCTGCGGCTGGTTTTAAGGCTGCAGGCATCCACGCTGGGTTCCGCAAGAACCCCGAGCGTCTGGATTACGCGCTCGTCGTGCCCGATAAACCCTGTCCCGGTGCTGGCGTGTTTACCACCAATCGCTTTTGCGCGGCGCCCGTGCAGGTGAGCCGTGCCAACCTGGGCGGTACCGACAAGGGGTACGGTATCATCGCCGGCGTTTCAATCAACTCCGGCAACGCGAATGCCGCCACGGGCGAGACGGGCCTTGCCTGCGCGCGCGAGACGTGCAACATCGCCTCGCAGGTCATCGGCTGCGAGCCCCAGCAGATTCTGGTTGCCTCCACGGGTGTGATTGGCCAGATTCTGTCGATCGACACGTTTGAGACCGCCATTCCTGCTGCCTACGAGGCGCTCTCCGCCCACGGTGGCGCCGATGCCGCTCGCGCCATCATGACGACCGACACGCACTCCAAGGAGTACGCCGTATCCTACGTCAGTGAGGCTGCGGGTCATGCGGGCAATGTCTATACGGTAGGCGGAATGTGCAAGGGCTCGGGTATGATCATGCCCAACATGGCCACCATGATCGCAGTTATCACCACCGATGCCCCCGTCGAGCCTGCGGCACTTCATGCCCTGCTGCTCTCGACCGTCAAGCAGACCTTTAACAAGGTAACGGTCGATTCCGACACCTCGACCAACGACACCTGCATCATGCTTGCCTCCGGCGCCGCTGCCGCAGATGCCGAGCCTATCGTTGAGGGCTCCAATGCCTTTGACGAGTTGGCATTTGCCGTGCACGAGGTGTGCGAGAGCCTGGCGCGCAATATCGCCGCCGATGGTGAGGGCGCATCCAAGCTTGTTACGGTCAACGTTACCGGCGCCGCTAACGACGAGGAGGCCGATATCGCCGCCCGTGCCGTTGCCAACTCGCCGCTCGTTAAGACCTGCATCGCCGGCCACGACTGCAACTGGGGCCGCGTTGCCATGGCGCTTGGCAAGTGCGGCGTGAAGTTTAATCAGGAAGACGTTTCCATCGACATGATGGGCATGCCTGTCTGTCGCGACGGTCTGACTGTTCCCTTTGACGAGGACGAGGTTCTACGACGTTTTGAGGCGCCCGAGATCGTGATCTCGGCCGACCTGGGCGCAGGCGACGCGGCAACGACCGTGTGGACCTGCGACCTCACGCATGAGTACATCTCCATCAACGGCGACTACCGTTCCTAGATTCCAGGCACGCTGCGCATCTTGCCGCGATTGCGGACAGCGGAGCACGGCGCGATAACGATACGAAAGACGAGGCAGACTATGAAATTCGCACGCGATTGTCGTTCGAGCGAATCCAACGAAGCAACCGCGCAGCTGCTGTTCGAAGCGCTGCCGTGGATTAAGAACCTGACCGGCAAGACGGTTGTTATCAAATATGGCGGAGCCGCCATGGTCGACGAGCAGCTGCGCCGCGACGTGATGAGCGACATCGTCCTGCTCAAGATCATCGGTATGCGTCCCGTCATCGTGCATGGTGGCGGCAAGGCTATCAACGAGGCGCTGAGCCATTACGATATTCCCGTCGAGTTTAAGAACGGCCAGCGCGTGACCACGCCGGCGACCATGGATATCGTGCGCGAGGTACTGGGCGGCAAGGTCAACCAGGAGCTGGTTGCTGCCATCAACCACCACGGCAACCTGGCCGTGGGCGTGTCGGGCAGCGATGCCGGCACGCTCATCGCCGAGCCGCTCGACCCCGAGCTCGGTCGAGTGGGCAAAGTGACGCACGTTAACACCGACTATATCGAGCGCTTACTCGATAGCGAGTACATCCCCGTCATCGCTACCGTCGCGGCGGGGGAGGACGGCGGTTTCTTCAACATCAACGCCGATACCGCCGCCGGTGCCGTTGCGGCGGCGCTCCATGCGCATAAGGTGATCTTTTTGACCGATGTCGACGGCCTGTACAAGGACTTTAGCGACAAGGATTCGCTCATTTCCAACCTGACGCTCGACGAGGTTAACGAGATGCTCTACGGCGGCGAGGTCGATAAGGGCATGATTCCCAAGCTGCGTGCTGCCGTCGATGCGCTTGCCGGAGGCGTATTTCGCGCTCACATCATCAACGGTACCACGCCGCATTCGCTGCTGCTGGAGCTGCTGACCGACGCCGGCGTCGGCACCGTGATCCATTCCACCGAGACGGCCTACGAGTTCGATACGCATCCGCATCCGCTTTCGACCTTTGCGGCGCGTCTGGCCGAGAACCTCGACGAGGTCGAGAAGCTCCAGACGGTCTAGCTGACCGCAGCCGCCCAATTCCTGCACCCATAGGCCTGCGCCGTCCGGCGCTCAACGAAAGGCATTCCATGTCACTTGCAGCTCAGCAATCGCTTGAATCCAATTACGTTATGCATACCTTTGGCCGCTCTCCGGTCGAGTTTGTCGAGGGTCACGGCATGAAGCTCACCGGCGACGATGGCCGTGAGTACCTCGACTTTCTTGCCGGCATCGGCGTGTGCAGCCTAGGTCATGGTGACCCGGCCGTGCTCTCGGCGCTCGAGGCACAGACCAAAAAGCTCATGCATGTCTCCAATTACTTCTACATTGAGCAGCGCGGACAGGTCGCGGCGCTGCTGTCCAAGCTTGCTAACGACGACGTAGATGGTGCGCGCGTGCTTGCCGATGCCATTGCCGCCGGCGATGAGACCACGGCAGCTGCTCTTGGTGCCCCGGCTGCGGATGAGCAGGTTTGGGAGACCTTCTTTGCCAACTCCGGCGCTGAGGCCAACGAGGGCTCGATGAAGCTCGCGCGCCTGTACGCCAAACGTGCCGGTAACGGCGGCAACACTATCGTGTGCATGCGCGGCGGCTTCCACGGCCGTACGCTCGAGACCATTGCCGCCACCATGCAGGATTGGCTGCAGGATAGTTTCCGCCCGCTGCCGGGTGGCTTTGTGGCCTGCACGCCCAACGATATCGATGAACTGCGTGCGATCTTTAAGCAGCTGGGGAGCGAAATTTGTGCCGTGATGCTCGAGCCGATCCAGGGTGAGAGCGGCGTGCACCCCATGACCGAGGAGTTTATGGCGGCAGCGCGCGACCTGGCACACGAAGTGGGCGCCGTGCTTATCGCCGACGAGGTCCAGTGCGGCATCTTCCGCTCCGGCAAGCCGTTTGCATTCCAAACCTATGGCGTGGAACCCGACATCATGAGCCTTGCCAAGGGCATTGCTGATGGCGTGCCCATGGGTGCCGTCGTGGCAAAGAAGGAGATTGCCGACGTGTTTAAGCCGGGCGACCACGGCTCGACCTTTGGCGGTAGCTGCTTGGCCATCGCGGCGTGTGCCGCGACGCTCTCCGCGCTCGTGCACGGCGATTATGCCGACCATGTTGCCAAGGTAGGCGCCTATATGGAGGCAAAGCTCGCCAAGCTGCCGAACATGACCGAGGTGCGTGGCCGCGGCTTGATGCTCGGCTGCGATCTGGACGATACTGTGGGTGATGCACACGACGTTGTGGCCCGTGCATTGGGGGCTGGTGCCGTGATTAACGCTACGGGTGCCCATACGCTGCGTTTCTTGCCGCCGCTCGTCTGCGAGGAAGCCGACGTGGACAGTCTGATCGAGATCCTGTCGGACGTTTTGGCCTAACACAGCGAAATAACTTAACTTTGACCGGGTTCCGGACTGCGGACGTGCCCTATGTGGCATGATTCAGCGGTCTGGAGCCCGTTTTGCCTTAGATTTGCTAAGGCGGGGAGACCTGCTGGTCAAATAACATTAAATATGAGTACTGTTACCGATTTGGTCGCAGCAATTTTGGACTAATAAGACCAGATGGCAAGTCGAAATGGCGATGAATGCACGATTTTGATCCAATTGCTAGTCCTTATAATGGACATATGTTTCGTAACTTAAGCAAATACTATCTTTTGATATGTTGTAAGCAAGGTGGCAGTACTCATTTTTGCCATTTTCTGGCCACGGCCTTTGTGACAGTCGTGCTGGCGGGTTCGAATCCCATGAAATGGGCCCAAAAAAGAAAGGCTCCCATTGCTGGGAGCCTATCAAATCAGTGGTGGGCGATGAGGGATGTCGCGTGCGGCTGACGCCGCCCGCTTTCGCTTCGGGCCTGCGGCCCTCGCGTGCTGCGCTGGAAAACGCTTCGCGTTTCCTCAGCTTCGCACCCTGTCGGGTTCGAATCCCATGCGCTGGGCCCAAACAAAAACGGTCCCCTTGCGAGGACCGTTTCCAATTCAATGGTGGGCGATGAGGGATTCGAACCCCCAGCCTTGTGCGTGTAAAGCACCTGCGCTAACCGTTGCGCCAATCGCCCGTGCGGAGAGAGTATAGCAAAACAATCGCCTCATTCATCTCATATCCATTAAAGGTAACCGGCGCGTGTCGGCGCGGAGCTGATTCAGTTGAGATTGCCTGAACATTCCGCCCCTCTTTACGCCCTCGGGTATACTCAAAAGCTACTGATTCGATTTGATACCCAGCAACAGCAGAGGGGATAGTATATGTGCGGTTTTGTCGGTTTTGTCGGTGGGACGGATAACCAATCCGAGGTGCTCACCAAGATGATGGACCGCATCGTCCATCGTGGTCCCGACATGGGCGGCCAGTTTATCGACGGCCGCGTTGCCCTCGGCTTCCGCCGCTTGTCGATCCTCGACCTGACCGAGGCCGGCGCTCAGCCCATGGCCAATGAGGACGGTAGCGTCGTCATTGTCTTCAACGGCGAGATCTACAACTTCCAAGAACTCCGTTCCGAGCTCGAGGCCAAGGGCTACAAGTTCCACTGCGGCGCCGACACCGAGAGCCTCCTGCACGGCTACGAGGAGTGGGGCGAGGCAGTACTCGATCGCTTGCGCGGTATGTACGCCTTCGTCATCTGGGACAAGAAGAAGAATAAGCTTTTTGGCGCCCGCGATATCTTTGGCATCAAGCCGCTCTACTACTATCCCATGGCCGATGCGGGCGACGGCGCTCCGGGCGTGCTCTTCGGTTCCGAGATCAAGAGCTTCCTGGACTACCCGCACTTCCACAAGGCGGTCAACAAAAAGGCCCTGCGTCCGTACATGACGCTGCAGTATTCGGCAACCGAGGAGACCTTCTTCGAGGGTGTCTACAAGCTGCCGCCGGCGCATTACTTTACCGTCGATATCCCGACCGGCAAGATGAACATCGAGCGCTACTGGGATTGCGATTACTCTGCCGTCGAGAAGCCGTTCGAGGAGTACGTCGACGAGCTGGATGAGGTCGTGCACGAGAGCGTCGAGGCCCATCGCATCGCTGACGTCAAGGTCGCGTCGTTCCTCTCCGGCGGCGTCGACTCCAGCTACATCGCCGCTTGCCTCATGCCCGACAAGACCTTCTCGGTGGGCTTCGATTACAAGAATTTCAACGAGACTAACTACGCCAAGGAGCTATCCGACAAGCTCGGCGTCGAGAATGTCCGCAAGATGATCACCGCCGACGAGTTCTTTGGCGCACTCGAGGACATTCAGTATCACATGGACGAGCCGCAGTCCAACCTGTCGTCTGTGCCGCTGTGGTTCTTGGCCGAGATGGCGCGCAAGGATGTTACCGTCGTGCTTTCGGGCGAAGGCGCCGACGAGCTCTTTGGCGGCTACGCCTACTACGAGGACACGGTTCCGGTGCGCAAGTACAAAAAGATGGTGCCGCTGCCCATCCGTCGCGCGCTCGGTAACCTGGCGTTGCATATGCCGTACTTCAAGGGACATAACTTCCTGGTCAAGGGTGCCGAGATCCCCGAGAAGTCGTTCCTGGGACAGGCTCTGGTATGGCCGGAGCGCGAGGTCGACGGCGTGCTCAAGCCCGAGTACAACACCGGCGATGGCGCCTTCGAGCTTGCCGCTCCCATCTATGCGCGCGTGAAGGGTCAGCCCGAGCTGGTCAAGAAGCAGTACCTGGACATGAACATGTGGCTCCCAGGCGACATTCTGCTCAAGGCCGACAAGATGTGCATGGCGCACTCGCTGGAGCTGCGCGTGCCCTTCCTGGACCGCAAAGTCATGGAGTTCGCCGAGCACATTCCCGATCGCTACCGCATCAACGAGAACGGCAACAAACAGGTACTCCGCCACGCTGCCAACAAGTCGCTGCCCGATGAGTGGGCCACCCGTCCCAAGGTGGGCTTCCCGGTGCCGATTGTCTACTGGCTGCGCGAGCAAAAGTGGTACGACTATGTCAAGGAGTACTTCACCGCGCCGTGGGCAAGCGAGTTCTTCGATACCGACGAGCTCATGCACCTGCTCGATCTGCACTTTGCGGGCAAGGGCGATTTCCAGCGCAAGATCTATACGCCGCTCGTGTTCCTGGTGTGGTACAAGCGCTTCTTTATCGACGAGGACCAGCCCGCTGTTCAGGCTGCCTAGCCTCGGCTTACGAACGCCTGCGCGTAACGGCTCCTCCGGGAGCCGTTTTTGCGTGGTGCGTTTCAGTTACTATAAAAACCGTCCCTGCCAAATGGCTGAGAAAGGTGAAAGATGCACCATTCGGATTCCGCGACCGTGACCACGGTCGATACGCTTGCCAAGCTTCTCGATGTGTGCGGCGAGCTGCGCGCGTCAGAGCAGGTTGACGAGCGTGCCGTGACCGGCTGCTCGTTTGATTCGCGTACGGTCTCGGCGGGTGACGTGTTCTTTTGCAAAGGCACTGCCTTTAAGCCCGCGTTTTTGAGCATGGCGCTCGATGCGGGCGCCGTCGCATTTGTGTGCGAGGAGTCGCTGGTCGAGTCTCTGGAGCCGCTGGCGCAGGAGAGCGGTGCTGCGATGCTGGCTGTTGATAGCGTTCGCACGGCCATGGCCCTGTTGCCGCCGGAGGTCTACGACCGTCCCGACCACGACGTCAAGATCGTGGGTATCACCGGTACCAAGGGAAAGACCACGACCGCTTTTATGCTCCAGTCCATCATCAAAGCGGCGGGCGAGTCCTGCGGCATGATCGGCTCAGTGAACACCGACGATGGTATCGAGTGCTACGAGAGCACCAATACTACGCCCGAGGCCCCAGAGGTCTGGCGCCATATCGCCAACTGCCGCACGTCAGGTCGCCAGTCCATGGTCATGGAGGTCTCGAGCCAGGCGCTCAAGTACCAACGCGTCGAGAATCTGCCGTTTGACGTGGCGTGCTTCCTCAACATCGGCCGTGACCACATCTCACCGATCGAACACCCCACGTTTGAGGATTATTTTGAGAGCAAACTCAGGATCTTTGACCAGGCAAAGACCGCCGTGGTGAATCTGGGCACCGAAGAGGTTGACCGTGTGTTGGAGGCAGCGTCGACGGCCGAGCGCTTGGTGACCGTTGGCGTCGAGCATCCCGAGGCAAGCCTGTGGGCGAGCGATGTGCGCATGGTCGGCTTTAACATCGAGTTTAACCTGCATGGCCTGTGTGCCGACGAGTCCGAGGCGGGGGAGAAGGTCCTGCTGGGCATCGCGGGCGACTTTAACGTGGAAAACGCGCTGGTCGCTATCGCCGCTGCGCGCGAGATCGGCATCGGTATCGAGGCTATCAAGAAGGGCCTCTCCAAACTGCGTGTGCCGGGCCGTATGGAGGTCGTGGAGTCGAAGGACGGCCGCGTGATCTGCGTCGTTGACTATGCGCACAACCAGCTTTCGTTCCGTTCGTTTTTCTCGTCGGTCAAGCGCGCGTTTCCCGCTAGTCCAGTCATTGCAGTGTTTGGCGCTGCCGGCGGCAAGGCGCAGGAGCGCCGCGAGCAGCTTCCGCGCGAGGCCGCACCATATTCCGACCTGATGATCTTTGCCAACGAGGACCCGGCTCACGAGGACCCGATGAAGGTCTGTCGCGAGCTTGCCGAGCATGTTCCCGACGATACGCCGAACAAGATCATCCTCGACCGCGAAGCCGCTGTGCATGCGGCGTTCAAGGCGGCGCGCGAGGAGTACGTCAACCCCGATGCTCCCACCATTGTCTTGCTGCTGGCAAAGGGTGACGAGGAGCTCATGCACGTGGGCGACGAGTTCGTGCCCATCGAGAGCGACCTTTCGCTGGCCAATCGCCTGATCGATGTTACCCAGTTTGACTAATGAACCATGATGGCGGCGGCGCCCTGAGTGCGCTGTCGCCATAAGCGTGTTCCCTCAATCAAAACATGCCGTCCAAGTCCAAACCCTTCTACGTAAACGGAGTAACCATGTCCCACAACACCCTGCCGACCGTTGCCGAGCTTTCGGGCGAGATGCGCGAGCGCTTGGCCAAGGTCAAGTACGTCTTTACCGACCTGGATGCCACGATGCTCGCGCCCGGCTCGTGCGTGCTGCGCGACAACGACGGTAACCCCTCGACCAAACTCGTCGAGGCCGTCGTGGCACTTGCCCGCGCTGGCATTCAGGTGGTTCCCACCTCGGGCCGCAACCGTACCATGATCCACGAGGACGCGCGCGTGCTCGGCCTCAACTCCTACATTGGTGAGATGGGCGGCCTGGTCATGTACGACCTCAAAGCCAACGATTGGGAGTATCTGACCGGCGACATGCCCTACGACCCATCTTGCGGTCTCACGCCGCACCAGGTGATCGAGCAGACTGGCGTGTGCGAGAAGATCCTCGCCCGCTGGCCGCACAAGATCGAGTATCACAACGACATGTCGACCGGCTACAAGTACCGCGAGGTTACCGTCGGCATGCGCGGCGACATCCCCGATGACGAGGCGCAGGCCATTCTCGACGAGGCCGGCTGTGGCCTGGTGTGGGCCTGTAACGGTCACCTGACGCATCTGTCCAAGCCGACGACGCTCGAGCTCGATCGCGTCGAGGACGGTCGCGCATTCAACATCAACCCCGCGGGCCTCAACAAAGGCGTCGCCATTGCGCGCTTCTGCGAGCACCTGGGGATCGAGCACGAGGAGACGCTCGCGCTCGGCGATTCCGAGTCCGACTTCTACATGGCCGATCACGTGGGCACGTTCTGTCTGGTCGAGAATGGCCTGACGAGCGCCGGCGCGCCCGAGTTCCTGGCTGCTTGCGAGAACGCTTTCGTTACGCGCGGCAAAATTGTCGACGGTTGGGCGGCGACGGCAGAGCTGCTGGTCGCGGCGCGTTCGTAGCGCGGCGTCGCCGCACTTGGATATGTCTTTTCGAGAGAGACTGGTGAGGTAATGTCCGATATCGAGAATCCGGCAGGCGACACGCGCCCGATCGGTGTGTTCGATTCTGGCCTGGGCGGTCTGACGGTTGCGCGCGCCATCGCGACGGCGCTGCCGCACGAGTCCGTCTACTACTTCGGCGACACCAAACGCTGCCCCTACGGCACGCGCACTGAGGATGAGGTGCGCTCGTTTGCGTTGCAGGCGGGCCGTTGGCTGTCGAAGCACGACGTCAAGATTATGGTCATCGCCTGCAACACGGCGACAGCTGCGGCCTTACGTCTGGCCCAGCAGGTGCTCGACGTTCCCGTGATCGGCGTGATCGCGCCGGGTGCCCGTGCGGCAATCAACAGCACCCGTTCGCGTCGCGTGGGCGTGCTCGCCACCAACCTCACCATTCGCTCGGGTGCTTACACGCGCGCCATTCAGGACCTGGATGCCGGTGTTGACGTATACGGCTGCCCTGCCTCGAGCTTTGTCGAGGTCGTTGAGCACGAGCTCGCCTCGGGTGCGCATCTGCAGGAGCAGTGGCTTGAGAACGAGGACATCTTCGATACGCCTGCCGTGCGTGCGCTGGTGGGTGCCACGGTTGAGCCGCTGCGCGACCACGGTATCGATACCGTGGTGCTCGGCTGTACGCATTTTCCGCTGTTGGTGGGACCTATCCGCCATGCGCTGGGGCCTGGGGTGCGCGTCGTGAGTTCCGCCGAGGAGACCACGCGCGAGCTGACCGATATCCTCACGCGCCGCGAGCAGCTGGCGGGCGACGCCGCCGAGCCGCAGCATCGTTTTGCAACGACGGCCGATAACATTGCCGAGTTTGCGGTGGCGGGCAGCTTTATCTTTGGCCAGCCGCTCAAGAGCATTGAGCATATCGATATCGACGAACTGAAATAGATATAAGGGCACCGACCAAAGGCTCACGTCCACCTTTTGCCGAAAGGATTTTTCTATGGAGTATATGCAGGTCAATCGCGCCAACGGCCGCGCCGCCGATGAGTTGCGCCCCATCAAGCTTACTCGCGGCGTCATGAAGCACGCCCACGGTTCGTGCCTGGCCGAGTTTGGCGATACGCGCGTGCTGTGCGCTGCCACCATCGAGGAGGGCGTGCCGGGCTGGCGCAAGGGCGCCAAGGCCGGTTGGGTAACGGCGGAGTATGCCATGCTGCCGGCATCGACCGGCAAGCGCTGCAAGCGCGAGCACGCCAACCGCAAGGGTCGCTCCATGGAAATCGAGCGCCTCATTGGCCGCAGCCTGCGTACCGTCGTCAACATGAAGGCACTCGGCGAGTACACCGTCACCGTCGACTGCGATGTGATTCAGGCCGATGGCGGCACGCGTACAGCGAGCATTACCGGCGCTTGGGTGGCGCTGCACGATGCGCTTGCCATGTGGGTCGAGGCAGGCAAGATCGAGCGCATCCCGCTCACGGGCCAGGTCGCCGCGATTTCCATGGGAGTTGTCGACGGCAACACCCTGCTCGACCTGGATTATTCTGAGGACAGTCACGCCGAGGTCGACATGAATCTTGTCGCCACCGATACCGGTGAGATGATTGAGCTCCAGGGCACTGGCGAGCAGGCTCCCTTCGACCGCAAGCGCCTCAATGCCCTGCTCGATTTGGGCGACAAGGGTATTGCCGAGCTCATCGAGCTCCAGCGCCAGGCCCTCGTCTAACCTGCCAAAAAGGGACAGGTTTATTTTGGCAGGTTTTATCTGGGAAAACGTCGAAGTATAAGACTGCCGTTGATTGATAGGGGAGAGGCGGAGGCCCTCGTCGCCCTCGGCGCGGCATTGCTATAGAGACAAGGAGACCACTCATGGCACTTGAGAAGATCGACATCGACACCCTCGACCCGGCGGCGACCATTGTCGTGGCAACGGGCAACGCCCATAAGCTCACCGAGATCGAGGCCATTTTGGGCAAGGTCATGCCCGAGGTGCGCTTTGTGGCGCTCGGCCAGCTGGGCGATTTTGAGGACCCCGAGGAAAACGGCACGACGTTTTTGGAGAACGCCATCATCAAGGCGCAGGCTGCGGTCGAGGAGACGGGCCTTATGGCCATTGCCGACGATTCTGGCTTGGTCGTTGATGCCCTGGACGGCGAGCCCGGTGTGTATAGCGCGCGCTATGCGGGCGTGCATGGCGACGATGCCGCCAACAACGCCAAGCTGCTCGTTAACCTGGAAGGCGTGGCCGACGAGGATCGCACCGCGCGCTTTATGAGCGTCGTTGCGCTCATCGACACGGACGGTTTGGTCACCTATGGTGAGGGCGCCTGCGAGGGCACTATCGCACACGAGGGCCGCGGCGATCACGGCTTTGGCTACGACCCGCTGTTCCTGCCGGTCGACACGCCGGGCAAGACCATGGCCGAGCTGACGGCGGACGAGAAGAACGCCATCAGCCATCGATTCCATGCGCTCGAGCACCTATCCGCCAAACTGACGGGCGAGGAGTAGGCCGTGCGCGCGGTGGTGCAGCGCGTGCTCAACGCCGGCGTGACGGTCGACGGCGAGTGCGTGGGTCGCATTGGACGCGGCTACCTGGTGCTGCTGGGTGTGGGCCATGGCGATACGCGTGCCGAGGCCGACAAGCTGTGGGGCAAGCTCCGCGGGCTGCGTATCAACGAGGACGAGAACGGCAAGACCAATCTGGCGCTTGCCGATGTCGACGGCGAGATGCTCGTGGTGTCGCAGTTCACGCTGTTCGCTGACTGCCGCCACGGTCGCCGTCCGTCGTTTACCGATGCAGGCGCGCCCGATGTTGCCAACGAGCTCTACGAGTACTTCCTGACGCTCGTTCGTCAAGATGTCGAACACGTGGCGCACGGCATCTTTGGCGCCGATATGAAAGTCGACCTCGTCAACGACGGCCCATTCACCATCGTCCTCGATACCGACAATCTGTAAGTAGCCAAATTAGCTACTTGCGTGTGGTCGCAACAGGGTGCTATAGTATTAGAGTTTTGTCTATCTTAGGGGTATTATCCCCTTTTTGAATTGCACCTTCTGGAGGCCCTGTTCATGGAAGAGATGGAAGTCAATCACGTCGACGACATCCACGAGAAGCTGACCGATATGGTGGGCGATCGCGTCAAGGTTAAGGCCAACATGGGCCGCACCCGCGTCGTCGAGCGCATGGGCACCATCAAGAGCGTCCACCCCGCCGTCTTTATCGTCGAGGTTGACGAACGTCGCGGCCGCAAGTCGCGCCAGTCCTATCAGTATATCGATGTCCTCACCGGGCAGGTCGAGCTGTTCGACCCCGAGAGCGGCGAGCATATCTTTACCCCGCTCGGCAATCAGCTCGAGGAGCACTAACGGTGACCGATCGGTCCCTGACTCTTTCCGCGCCGGCAAAGATTAACCTCTACCTGGGGGTTCATACCGAGCGCGATGACCGCGGCTACCACAGGGTCGATTCCCTGATGGCAGCCGTCGGTCTTTCCGATACCGTGACGGTCGCGCCGGCACAGGCGCTGACCGTCCAGACGATTCCGACATCCGACTTTCCCATGCAAAAGAATACGGCGTATCGTGCTGCGCTCGCTATGGCCGAGCATTATGGTCGTGAAGCAAACATCTGCGTGACGATTGAGAAGCGCATTCCATTGTGCGCCGGCTTGGGCGGCCCCTCGACGGATGCGGCCGCGGTCATTGTCGCCTTGGCGGAGCTCTGGGGAATTGATCGCACCGACCCCGCGCTCGACGACATTGCGCGGGGTATTGGTGCTGACGTCCCGTTCTTTTTGCACGCGAGCCTTGCGTTCTACGTAGGTGGGGGAGACGTGCTGGCAACTGAGTATCCCGCGCTGCTCGCAACGCCCGTCGTGTTGGTCAAGCCGCGCGAGGCAAGCGTTTCAACAATTGAAGCCTATCGACGTTTTGACGAGGCTCCGGTGCCTGCAGACAAGCCCGGCGCGATAGCTTCTGCCTTGCATGCTGGTGATGCCGAGATGGCATATGCGCTCATCCATAACAACCTAGGTGTCATTTCCGCACAGATGGAGCCGCAGATTCAAATGGTTCTCGATTGGCTGCGTAAACAGGACGGCACCGTTGCTGTAGATGTGTGCGGATCGGGTGCCTGCTCATTTGCCATTTGCGACACCGCCGCCACGGCCGAAAGGCTTGCCGACACTGCCCTGCAAAACGGCTGGTGGTCCTGCGCGACGGAGCTCATTCCCAACACGGTTCGCATCGAAGCGCCAAAGAAATAAAAATTTATCTAGCACGCGGCGAAAATCTTTGTTACTATAGTCGAGCTAACGGGTTGTGGCTCAGTTTGGTAGAGCACTGCGTTCGGGACGCAGGGGTCGCTGGTTCAAATCCAGTCAACCCGACCAGAGCATGAGGAGGGACCGCTTCTTGCGGTCCCTTTTTTTAGCTATTGTTGTGATACCGCGATACCCGCGGTATACTCATTCGAGCTTGTCTCGCTGTATTGTGGAGGTCTACATGTTTGGACTGAGGGCTCCTGAGCTCATCATTATTCTCGTCGTTGTCCTGATTATCTTCGGGCCCAAGAACCTGCCGAAGCTCGGCAAGTCCCTCGGCTCTACCGTCAAGAATATCCGCGAGGGTATGGAGGGCGACGATAAGGCCGAGACCAAGCAGGCCGAGGAGGTCGTGGTCGAGCAGTCCGAGGAGGACAAGGAGATCGCTGAGCTCGAGGCCAAGCTCGCTGCTGCCAAGAAGAAGCAGGCAGAGGACAGCGACGCGGACGCAGAGTAGTCCCATCCCTTTGGGGTGAGCACCTGACCGGCTTGCCCGCAGGCTGGCCGGTCTTTTTCGTTTTGTTGACAGTTGATTGTTTGATCAGAGTTGGGGAGATATCCGTATGGACGCAAGCCAGATCGTACTGACCGCTGAGGGCCGCCAGAAGCTCGTCGAGGAGCTCGCTTGGCGTGAGGGCGATTACGCCAAGGAGATCGTCGAGGACATCAAGGAAGCCCGCGCGTTCGGCGACCTTTCGGAGAACTCCGAGTACGACGCCGCTAAGGACAAGCAGGCCCAGAACGCCGCTCGTATTGCCGAGATCCAGGCCATCCTTGCCAACGCTCAGGTTGCTGCCACCACAGGTGATCTGACCGTCTCCATCGGTTCCACCGTTTCTCTGATTGATCCCAACGGTGAGGTCATGGAAGTCACGCTCGTCGGTACCACCGAGACCAACTCGCTCGAGCACAAGATTTCCAACGAGTCTCCGGTCGGCCACGCCATCATCGGTCACGGCGAGGGCGACTCCGTCGAGGTCGTTACGCCTTCCGGCAAGACCCGCGTCTACACCATCGCCAAGATTGCACGCTAGACCACGGTCCCGCGTAAAGGTATGTTTTCGCTCCCTGGGACCGAATCCTGGGGAGCGTTTTAGTTTGAGGAGTTAACTTATGGCAGAGAACCAGAACGCCGCAGATCAGGCATCGACGCTCAACGACGAGCGCGCCACCCGCCTGGCCAAGCGCGCCGCCCTGTTCGAGGCGGGCCAGAACCCCTATCCCGAGCACTCTGAGCTTGAGGACTACGTTGCCGATATCGAGGCTAAGTACGCCGAGCTTGCCGATGGCGAGGACACCGAGGACGTCGTGAAGATCGCCGGCCGTGTGGTCGCCAAGCGCGGTCAGGGCAAGATTATGTTCATCGTCGTGCGCGATGCGACTGCCGAGATTCAGCTGTTCTGCCGCATCAATGACATGGACGAGACCGCTTGGAACACGCTCAAGGCCCTCGACCTTGGCGATATCCTGGGCGTGACCGGCGTGGTCGTGCGCACCCAGCGCGGCCAGCTTTCCGTTGCCCCTAAGAGTGCGACCCTGCTTGCCAAGGCCGTTCGTCCGCTGCCCGAGAAGTTCCACGGCCTCTCCGACAAGGAGACCCGCTATCGCCAGCGCTATGTCGACCTGATCGCCAACGACGACGTTCGCGAGACCTTCCGTAAGCGTTCGCAGATTCTCTCCACCTTCCGTCGTTTTATGGAGTCCGACGGCTACATGGAGGTCGAGACCCCCATCTTGCAGACCATCCAGGGCGGCGCTACGGCTAAGCCGTTCATCACGCACTTCAACGCGCTCGATCAGGAGTGCTACCTGCGCATTGCTACCGAGCTGCACCTCAAGCGCTGCATCGTCGGCGGTTTTGAGCGCGTGTTCGAGATCGGCCGTATCTTCCGTAACGAGGGCATGGACCTTACCCACAACCCCGAGTTCACCACGATGGAGGCCTACCGTGCCTTCTCCGACCTCGAGGGCATGAAGGCGCTCGCCCAGGGTGTCATCAAGGCGGCTAACAAGGCCATCGGCAACCCCGAGGTTATCGAGTACCAGGGCCAGACCATCGACCTTTCTGGTGAGTGGGCCAGCCGTCCCATGACCGACATCGTCTCCGACGTGCTCGGCAAGCAGGTCACCATCGACACGCCGGTCGAGGAGCTTGCTGCCGCCGCGCGCGAGAAGGGCCTGGAGATTAAGCCCGAGTGGACTGCTGGCAAGATCATCGCCGAGATTTACGATGAGCTGGGCGAGGACACCATCGTCAACCCCACGTTCGTGTGCGATTACCCCATCGAGGTCAGCCCGCTTGCCAAGCGCTTTGAGGACGATCCGCGCCTGACGCATCGCTTTGAGCTGGTTATCGCCGGTCACGAGTACGCCAACGCGTTCTCCGAGCTCAACGACCCGGTCGACCAGGCCGAGCGCTTTGCCGCCCAGATGGCCGAGAAGGCTGGCGGCGACGACGAGGCCATGGAGTACGACGAGGACTACGTGCGCGCCCTCGAGTACGGTATGCCTCCTGCGGGCGGCATCGGCATCGGTATCGACCGCGTGGTCATGCTGCTCACCAACCAGGCTTCCATCCGCGACGTGCTACTGTTCCCGCACATGAAGCCCGAGAAGGGTTTCCAGTCCGGTGCCGCTGCCGCCAAGGCTGCCGAGGCCGGCAACGCCGCGAGCCCCTTCGTCAAGCCGCTCAAGCCCACGGTTGATTATTCCAAGATTGCCGTCGAGCCGCTGTTTGAGGAGTTCGTCGACTTTGATACCTTCTCCAAGAGCGACTTCCGCGCCGTGAAGGTCAAGGCATGCGAGGCCGTCAAGAAGTCCAAGAAGCTGCTGAACTTTACGCTCGACGACGGTACCGGCACCGACCGTACCATCCTCTCCGGCATTCACGGTTATTATGAGCCCGAGGACCTGGTCGGCAAGACCTTGCTCGCCATCACCAATCTGCCGCCGCGCAAGATGATGGGCATTCCCAGCTGCGGCATGCTCATCAGCGCTATCCACGAGGAGGATGGTGAGGAGCGTCTCAACCTGATCCAGCTCGACGCCTCCATCCCCGCCGGCGCAAAGATGTACTAATTGGTTCCGCCGTTCTACCGAACGGCGGACCGGCCGACGCTGCGCGGGCCGCATTTGGACAATCTGACGTTCAATTTCAAGGGCGCGACCAGAAGGTCAGCGCCCTTTCGTTTCACGTCACCTTGTCTCAAATGCGGCCCGCTCGCTGACGTTGCCAATACATCGGCGTTGCCTTGGCCGTCAATAGTCATTGGGGACGTTCTTAAACGACTACCCAACGGCTATTGAGCACATGGCTCGCATGGCAGCCGTCTCTTTTATGTTTCCTTTAGCCGTCGCTGCCTAGGATGGGGGTTAGTCGGTGGGAAGGGAGCGTCTATATGGACGACGCGAGCGAGCGTGCAATCGAAGAGGACATGCTCGATCAGTTCAATTACTTTGACGATGAGGATGAGGAGCTAATCGATTGTCGCGAGCCGGCATCGCTTGACTCATTTGATCTGGTCGATGAAGAGACTGATGAGGTTGAGGACGAATCAACGGAGCCCCCACAGTCTTCGCGCCTTGACCCGCTGCTTTCGAGAGCCCCCATGCACCACGGTGTTCGTGCCGGCGCACTCCATATGAAAACAGACTGGCACCAGATCGTGACGGCAGGCGATGAGCTTGCCGTCGATGCGCCGCTCACCGATAAGTCATCCATCATCTGCCGCACCGGTATGCTTATGCTCGCGAGCGGAACGGGTGCCTGGCGTGTACGCGATACCATGAATCGCGTTGCCGCCGTACTCGGTGTCACCGTCCACGTTGACTTAAGTCTTCTGTCGTTTGAGTGCACCTGCATCGAAGATGGCCACTGCTTTAACGAGGTTGTCAGCCTGCCCACAACGGGAGTCAATACCCATCGCATTTGGATGATGGAGAGCTTCCTAAAGGAAATCGAGACGTATGGGCGCCGGTTTACCGTGCACGAATACCACGAGATGCTCAAGACCGTTGAGAGTTCAAAACCCGATTACTCTCCCTGGCAACAGGGCCTTGCGGCAGCTTGTGCTTGCGGCGCCTTCGTCTTTTTGCTCGGCGGCGGCCCTATCGAGATGGCCTGCGCATTCGTAGGCGCTGGTGTTGGCAACTTTGCTCGCTCTCATATTCTCAAGCAGGGTCTTGGCCAGTTTAGCGCGCTGACGATTGGCGTTGCGCTCGCTTGCGTTTCGTATCTGCTGGCATTGCTCGGTCTTGGCCAGGTCGTACCGGGGGCAATGTCGCACCAAGAAGGCTATATCGGCGCCATGCTCTTTGTGATTCCCGGCTTTCCCCTCATTACGGCAGGCCTCGACATCGCTAAGCTCGATATGCGAAGCGGCATTGAGCGTCTTTCGTATGCCGTGTCGATTATTGTGATGGCGACCCTTGTGGGCTGGATGGTTGCCGAGTGTGTGGGGCTGGCACCGGATGATTTTGCTCCGCTCGGCCTTTCGCCGCTTGCCCTTACGCTCCTGCGCGTGGTGATGAGCTTCGTTGGCGTATTCGGCTTCTCGGTGATGTTCAACAGCCCGGTAAAGATGGCCGCGGCAGCTGGGCTGATCGGCGCCGTGTCCAATACCTTGCGCCTTACGCTCGTCGATGCGCCGGCGCTGTTTCCCTTCCTGGGCCTGAGCGTAGGTATGCCTCCCGAGGCGGCAGCGTTTATTGGCGCGCTGGTATCGGGGCTGCTCGCGAGCTTAGCCGAAATCAAGCTCACCTACCCACGTATCGCCCTCACGGTGCCATCGATTGTCATTATGGTGCCGGGCTTGTATCTGTATCGCTCGATGTATTACATGTGCACATTCGACACGGTCAATATGCTCGGCTGGTTTGTGCGTGCAGTGCTCATCGTGGCGTTTTTGCCCGTTGGCCTGGGTGTGGCGCGTACGCTCACCGACCCTCGCTGGCGCCACACCAGCTAATTGGTGCAAATGAAACTGATCCGCAAAACATGAACGTGGAAAATCTCCCGTTTTTGGCTTGTTTACGGGCTCAAAACGGGAGATTATCCACGTTCGTGGAATGGGTGTCCGAAAATCCACGCTCGTTGGGCCGATGCAGACGCACCTGGCAATTCCTTTTTTGTAGACGTTGTCGCGCGGCTACGGGCGGGAAAGGTCCCAACGGTTAACATATACTCCATATGGGTAAAGAGACCAAAGCGCTGCCGCGGGGCGGCGCTTTGCGTTTGAAAAAAACTAGCTCGTCTAAGAGGAACTAGCATGTTAGACCGTTTTACCGATCGCGCGCGCAAGGTCATGTCCATGGCCAAGCAAGAGGCGCTCGATCTGCACTCAAATAAGGTGGGCACCGAGCACCTGCTGCTTGCGCTCGCTAAGGAGGACGAGGGTATTGCCGCCGAGGCACTGCGTTCGCTCGATATCTCCTACGATGACGTCATGGATACCCTCAAAGAGGTCCAGACCACGGTTCCCGAGCCCAGCGAGGAGACCGAGGCTGCCAAGCTCGCCTTTACGCCGCTCGTCATCAGCGTGATGGAACGCTCCTTCCGCGTGGCACGCGAGAACAACCAGACCTACGTTTCGACCGAGCACTTGCTGATCGGCATCGTCGAAGAAGGCAACGGCATGGCCATGGACATCCTCATGCGCCTGGGCGTGTCGTCTGCTTCCATTAAAAAGGCCATCGAAAAGCTCACTGCCAAGGATCAGGACAAGAAGCGTCCGCTCGCTGGCGCTGGCGCTGGTCGTCCCGGTGCGGGCCTGCCGTTCTTTAGCGGCTCGGATGCCTCTCAGCAAAAGGGGAGCGGCACCGACACGCTCAAGCAGTTCGCCACCAACCTCACGCAAAAGGCGCGCGACGGCGAGCTCGATCCCGTGATTGGCCGCGAAAAGGAAGTTCAGCGCATGATGGAGATCCTTTCGCGCCGCACCAAGAACAATCCGCTTATCCTGGGCGATCCCGGCGTGGGCAAAACGGCCATCGTCGAGGGACTGGCGCAACAGATTGCTGCCGGCAACGTGCCCGAGAACCTCATGAACCAGAATATCTGGACGCTCGACCTGCCGGGTCTCGTTGCGGGCGCCAAGTATCGCGGTGAGTTCGAGGAGCGCCTCAAGAACGTGATCCAGGAGGCAACCGAGGCCGACGACGTCATCTTGTTTATCGATGAGATGCACACCATCATCGGTGCCGGTTCTGCCGAGGGCTCCATCGACGCGAGCTCCATGCTCAAGCCCGTGCTCGCGCGCGGTGCCTTCCAGATTATCGGCGCCACCACGGCCGAGGAGTTCCGCAAGTACCTCACCAAGGACCCGGCCTTCGAGCGTCGCTTCCAGACCATCGATGTCGAGGAGCCGAGCGTCGAGGACACGGTCAAGATCCTGACCGCGCTCAAGCCGCGCTACGAGGAGCACCACCATGTGCGCTATACGCAGGGTGCTATCGAGGCCGCCGCGAACCTTTCCAACCGCTACATTCAGGATCGCTTCCTGCCCGATAAGGCCATCGACCTCATTGACGAGGCCGGTGCCCGCGCCCGAATCGCCGCCAACCGCGCGCCCGAGCCGGTGCGCGAGGCCGAGCATCGCATAGAGGAGCTCAAGGCCGCCGCGCAGGAGGCCACCGAGAGCGACGACATGAACAAGGCCGCCGAGATCACCGAGCAGCAGAAGGCTGCCGAGATTGAACTCGCCGAGGCCAAGGCTGCCTGGACCGCCGAGCTCGACGCCAGCCCGCTCACCATCGATGTGAGTCAGATCGCCGATATCGTGTCCGTGACTTCGGGCGTGCCGGTATCCTCGCTTACCGAGAGCGAGAGCCGGCGCCTGCTGCAGACCGAAAGCGTGCTCAAGACGCGCATCATCGGCCAGGACGAGGCCGTCGAGGCCGTTGCCAAGGCCGTGCGCCGCAGCCGCTCGCCGCTCAAGGACCCGCGTCGTCCCGGCGGCAGCTTTATCTTCCTGGGTCCCACCGGCACGGGCAAGACCGAGCTCGCCAAGACGCTCGCCGAGTATCTCTTTGGCAGCAAGGACGCGCTCATCAGCTTCGACATGTCCGAGTTCGGTAGCGAGTTCGAGGTCTCCAAGCTCATCGGTAGCCCTCCGGGCTACGTCGGTCACGACGAGGGCGGCCAGCTCACCAAGGCCGTTCGTCGCCACCCGTACTCGGTCGTGCTGTTCGACGAGATCGAGAAGGCGCACCCCGATATCTTCAACATCTTGCTGCAGGTGCTGGAGGAGGGCCGCCTGACCGATAGCCAGGGCAAGACGGTCGACTTCCGCAACACCGTGATCATCATGACGTCCAATGTGGGCGCCCGCGAGATTGCGCAGGATGCGAGCGTGGGCTTTGGCACCACCGGCGAGCAGGGTCTCACGTCGAGTGAGATCCGCGGCCGCGCGATGGGCGAGCTCAAGCGCCTGTTCCGCCCCGAGCTGCTCAACCGCATCGACGACATCGTGGTGTTCCAGAAGCTCTCGGGCGAGAATCTCACCAAGATCGCGCACCTGCTGGTGGACGACCTGCGCCAGCGTCTGATTGCCAACGGCATGAACATCAAGCTCACCGATGCGGCCTATGACAAGATCGTGGCCGAGGGCACCGACCTCACCAACGGTGCGCGTCCGCTGCGCCGTGCTATTCAAAAGCTCATCGAGGACCCGCTGTCCGAGGAACTTCTGGCCGGCGAGTGGGGCGAGGGCGATACCGTCCTGTGCGACGTGGCCGATGGCAAGTTTGTCTTTAGCCACGGCACGGGCGAGATTCCGGCACCGCGTCCGGCAGGTACGCTCGGTGGCGATACCACCCCGGCGGCACCGCACACTGGCAGCGCCGCGCCCGTGAGCGGCGGCGTGACCTCGGGCCCCGGCGGCATGATGCAAGCCGGTTCTGGCGCGCTGTAGGGCGTAACAAAACCTTGTGTCCACGAGGGCGTTCCAAAGGAGCGCCCTTTTTCTGTTGGAAAGCCCCCTTCGTTCAAAGTAGATCTCATTAAACATGTCAATGGCGTATGCATAAACGTTGATCAAGCGTTGAGGTTGGTTGAAGGGTCCAACGTCCCTTCGGCGCGGCCCGTCTAACCTGCTTTATCTTAATAAAGTGGCGTCTCCCCACCGTTAGCCGATGATGCGAGGGCGCTCGGCGTTTTCGACTGGTTTATGCACGCAAAGTCTGGGAATATACAAGGCGCATGTCTTACTGTCTAACCAGTTGCGCCAAGGAGGCACCATGGATTACAAGATCACCGGCTACGAGCCCGCCCAGCTGTTCCATTTCTTTGAGGAGGTCAGCGCGATCCCCCGTGGGTCTGGCAACGAGAAGGGCATCAGCGATTTCCTGGTTGCGTTTGCCAAGGAGCGCGGCCTCGATGTGTACCAGGACGAGGTCTACAACGTCATCATTCGCAAGCCCGCTTCTGCCGGCGCCGAGAATGCCCCGACTGTGATGCTGCAGGGCCACATCGATATGGTGTGCGACAAGTTGGGCTCTGTTGAGCACGACTTTACGACCGACGGTATCGACCTGGTCGTGAAGGACGGCGTCCTCACCGCTAACGGCACCACCCTGGGCGCCGACAACGGTATTGCTGTCGCTCTGATGCTTACTGTGCTCAACGACGATTCGATCGTTCACCCCGCCCTCGAGTGCGTATTCACCACCGACGAGGAGACTGGCCTGGTCGGCGCCGAGACGCTCGACAAGTCCCAGATTAGCGCCCGCACCATGATTAACCTTGACTCCGAGGAAGAGGGCGTTGCCACCGTCAGCTGCGCTGGCGGCGTCGTTGTTACCTACACCTGCCCCATCGTGCGCGAGCACAAGACCGGCAGCACCCTCACGCTCGACATCTCCGGCCTACTGGGTGGTCATTCCGGCAACGATATCAACCTGGAGCGCGGCAACGGCAACCTCATCATGGCCCGCATCATCGACCGCCTGATGGTCGCCGGCGAGCCCGCCATCGTTAGCTTTAACGGCGGCACTAAGGACAACGCCATCAACCGTGAGTGCAAGGCCGAGCTGGTTTACGCCGACCACGCTGCCGCCGAGGCCGCGGCCCAGATCGCAAAGGACATCATCGCCGACGTCACTGCCGAGCTCGAGGTCTTCGACCCCGGCTTTACCTGCACCGTCGAGATTGCCGACGACGCCGAGGTCGAGGCCATGGATCAGAAGTCCGCGCTTGCCCTCATCCGCGCCCTGCGTCTTGCCCCTAACGGCGTGATTCGCCGCAACGTCGCCACTGACGGCTCCGTCGAGGTTTCCTCCAACATCGGCGTGGTCGCCACTTCCGACGACCAGGTCAAGATCATGCTGTCCCCGCGCTCCTCGATCACCTCGCTGCAGAACGAGTTCAAGGACCGCCTGCAGACGCTGGCCGATGTCTTGGGCTTCGACGCCAAGTTCGAGTTCGAGTATCCCGGCTGGAGCTATGCCGAGCATTCGCCGATCCGCGACGTTTTTGTCGAGAGCTATCGCGAGCTCTTTGGCTCCGAGCTGCGCATCGAGTCCATTCACGCTGGCCTTGAGTGCGGCCTGTTTGCTGAGGCCCTGCACGGCCTGGACGCCATCGCCGTGGGCCCGACGCTCTCCGATGTCCACACCCCGGACGAGAGCATGGAGCTCGCTTCTGCCGAGCGCTTCTACGAGCTGCTCATCGACGTCCTCAAGCGCCTTGCCGCGTAAGGGTCGCGCTAGCAGCAGTTCGAGCCACGTGCTAGCGGATTGCAAATGACATTACGAGAGGGGGCATCCGAACTTTTGCGACGGGTGCCCCCCTCTTCTTTTAAGAAATGTGGATTGATTGGCGCCTAGCCCATATCCGCCTTGATGAGGTCGAGGGTGCGCTGGCAGTTTTCGCGGACGGGGCCGAGCATGTGCTCGCGCAGGTCCGCCATGCCGGGCAGGTCGGCGTATTCGTCCATGATCTCTTCCATGCAAATGGGCACCTCGTAGGCGAGGTCCATCATGGTCGCAAAGCAAAACTTCTCGGATAGCCCGGCATCGGTGAGCGCCGCCTCCAGCGCGGGGTCGCCCATACCGTGGTATCGGCGGATAGCGCCTGGACCGATGCGCCCCACTCGATTTTCGCCGCCAACGCTCATGGCAAGGCGCGCCCGGCGGCGCATACGCTCGTACGCCAAGCCCGATGCGACATCGTACATGGGTGCGAGCGCTGCGTTTGTGCCTTTACCTAGGATGAGCGAGTAGTTTTTAGCGTGTGCGTCAGGCGCTCCGATAATGGCGTTATAGAACAACATATAGGTAAAAAGCACAAGATTCATGTGGTGGGGGACTGTGTTAATCAGTCGTTCTTGGATGTCTCGTGTGGTTGGTCCTCCGTCGGCGGTGTATTTCTGGCTTGGCAATACACCGAGCGCCTGGCAAAAGTCCTCCTGATGCAGCCTTTCGATATTTCCGCTGCTATTGACCATTCTGTCGTACCGCTCAACGACGAGCGCGGCTTCGTCTTCAAATGTGCAATAGGAGACGTTGGCAGTTGGAATGCCAACACGCCGAGCCGTTTTCATGCAGACGAATTCGTTTAAGGCCTGATGTTTGAACCCAACGACACCATTTTTGAAGATATGGGTAGTGGGGGATGACCCTAGACATTCGCACCATTGGCCATCATGCCAAGCTAGTGCAAATTTGCCTTGGTTGCCGCCCAGGGACCAGCTTTCGTTGGAGCCCATCCATGTCTCTCTTTCGTCATCGCGAATTGCTTTGAGCTTGTGAGCGATTTGAGAATTGGTAAGCGGGCGGTATGCCGAGACCCTGCCGCGGGCGGCGCCTAATTGATCGGTTCGACAAAACTGAACGGCCCCTGCGCAGTCAAGACCGATATGGCACAAGAGGGCGACGGGGTTGTTGGATGCAACGTCATACTCGGCGGCAATAGCGCGACGCTGCTCTTGACTGTCGGGCAAAAGGCCAAATAGGAACGGGCGGACGATGTTATGGCCATACGTGCGATTGGAAAGCGGCATTGTTAGCGATAGCGGTGCTCCGCGATAGGTTGGGGCGTATACAAAGCTGCAGAGTCCATGCTTGTCTTGCCGGAGAGTGCCTGCGATTTCGCCACAAATGAGGGTTGCAAGCTCCATCTCTGCCATTTATTTCACAACCTTACAGCCAAAGGAGAGGCCTGAAGTGCCGGAAAGGCCTTGCTCGGCTGCGATTTGGGCCAGCAAGGCACCATAGGAAGATGGCGTTCCCTGTCGAGCGGGTCGTCTGCCTACGCTTGGCTTTGGCAGGGCATTCGAGTTCGCGATAGGGAGGTCCGCTTTCGTCGTCGGATGTTCGGAGGGCGATGCGATGGAGTCGTTATCGCTTTGCGCAAAGAGGCCTATGCCGAGTGCATTAAAGACGGACAGCAACTTGTCGAGCCGAATACCCGTGGCGTCTCCTAGCTCGAGCGATGCGAGCAGGCGCTCCGAAACGCCGGCTTTTTTAGCGAGGGCCGCACGGGTGATTTCCTGCGACTCGCGTGCCTGACGCACATAGATGCCAGCTTGGCGTGGTGTGGTGATGGGAAGGGTATCCATGGCGATCTCCAACATGTAGACTTTTGCATATCAGTATGACATGCAAAAGTCTGCACGAAAAGGCCTCATGCAAAACTTTGCATGAGGCCTTGTACTGGCGTTGAGTTTTGAGCGATTGTGTTTGGCGTTACAGCGCCAAAATCCCCAGATGCTCAAGCAAGATCTTAAGTCCGATGAGGATGAGCACGATGCCGCCCACGATGGTGGCAGGTTTTTCGTAGCGCGCGCCAAAGGTGTGGCCGATCGCTACGCCGGCGACGGAGAAGATAAACGTTGTGACGCCGATAAGCGATACAGCGGGAACGATGTCAACCGAGAGCGCCGCAAATGAGATGCCTACGGCTAGGGCGTCGATTGAGGTGGCGATGGCGAGGATCAGGTACTCGCCCAGGTCAATCTTTTCGGCATCCTTGCCGTCGCCTTCATTCTCGTCCTCGGTAAAGGCTTCCCACAGCATTTTGCCGCCGATAAAGGCCAAAAGGATAAAGGCAATCCAATGGTCGATGGGTCCGATGATGCCCATGAATTGACTGCCAAGCGCCCATCCGATTACGGGCATGCCGGCCTGAAAGCCGCCAAAGAACAGGCCGAGCACCACGGCGACTTTAAGGTTGATCTTCTTCATGCCAAGGCCCTTGCAGATGGATACGGCAAAGGCATCCATCGAAAGGCCAACGGCGAGCAGCACGAGCTCTGCGAGTCCCATAGTCTGGCTCCCTCTCTGCGGGCGGGCCCGCGTGTACCTCTTGGGGGAGTAACAAAAAAGACCCGTGGCGTACGCGTTGCGCGCACAGCCACGAGTCTCGTTCATTAAGGCAAGCCAGGCCGCATCGGCCAGTGTGTTGACTTGCCGCGCCACCGGAGGCGAACCCGATCACGCGACTACTCCCTCATTTATGCGAATCCCGATGCTACCACATAAGCAGCTCATTTGGATTGGGGCTCTCAGCTGTGTTCGCTCATTCTGTAAGCATCGGATTTCGCGAGCGCCGCGGGGACAAACCGTGAGAAACTATTTAGCGTTTATGGAGCGTATACGATGGGAGCGATGCCTTGGATAAGAACGAGCTGCAAAAGCGTATGGAACAGGCCATCCGTCTGACGGCACCTGGTCAGCCGATCCGCACTGCCCTCGACATGATCATCGCCGGTCACCTGGGCGCCCTTATCTGCGTTGGCGACACCGAAAACGTGCTCGCTGCCGGTAACGACGGCTTCCCGCTCAACATTTCGTTCACCTCGAACCGTCTGTTCGAGCTCTCCAAGATGGACGGCGCCATCGTCATCGACGGCGACCTCACCCAGATCCTGCGCGCCAACTTCCATCTCAATCCCGATCCCTCGCTTGCCACGAGCGAGACGGGCATGCGTCATCGCACCGCCGCTCGCATGTCGGTGCTCACCGATGCCATTGTGATCTCGGTCTCGGCCCGTCGTGCCGTCGTCAACGTGTACGTTCACGGCAAGAGCTACGAGATCCAGCCCGTCACCACCATCATGAGCTCGGTCAACCAGCTCGTCGCCACGCTCCAGACTACCCGTCAGTCGCTCGACCGCTCCCTGCTGCGTCTGACGGCCCTCGAGCTCGACGACTACGTTACGCTCGCCGACATTACCGGTATTTTCTCGAGCTTCGAGATCATGCAGCAGGCAAAGACTGAGCTTAAGGATTGCATCGTCAAGTTGGGCAACCAGGGCAAGCTCGTGCAGATGCAGCTCGAGCAGCTCGCGGGCTCCAGCATGGATACCGAGTATGACCTGATGATCCGCGACTACGCAAGTGATTCTTCCGAGGCTAATGCCGAGAAGATTCGCGCCAACCTAAGCCGTATGACACCTAAGGACCTGTCCGACCCACAGCATGTGGCGGCGGTTCTGGGTTACGACGACCTGGACGAGGACTCCGTCATGACGCCACTGGGCCTGCGCACGCTTTCGCGCGTGTCCGTCGTGCGCGACGGCGTGGCCGAGAAGATCGTCGACGAGTACGGCTCGTTGCAGGAGCTCATGGACGACATTAGCGAGGATCCGGAGCGCCTGGGCGACTTTGGCGTCAACAACCCTGCCATTCTTGCGGACTCGCTGTACCGCATGAAGGGCACCAAACAGGGGAACGCATAATGGCGCCCGTATGCGCCGTGGTCGTTGCCGGCGGCAGCGGCCAGCGCTTTGGAAATCCCGGCGGCAAGCAGCTCGTTAACGTGGCGGGTCGTCCGCTCATGAGCTGGTCCATCCGCGCGTTCGATCGTAGCGACAAGGTCGGCCACATCGTGGTGGTGTGCCCTGCCGAGCGCCGTGCCGAGATGCGCCGCCTGGCCATCGACCCGTTTGACTATGACACGCCCATCAGCTTCGCCGATGCCGGCGATACCCGCCAGGACTCCACCCGTGCCGGCGTGCATGCGGTACCGGCGGGTTTCGAATATGTCGCCATCCACGACGGCGCCCGTCCGCTCATCACGACCGAGGCCATCGATCATGCGATCGACGTGCTCGTGAGCGACCGCGCCCTCGACGGTGTCGTGTGCGGTCAGCCCGCGATCGACACGCTCAAGATTGTCGACGGCGACAATATCGTCGAGACGCCGCCGCGCGAGCTCTATTGGGCCGCGCAGACGCCGCAGATCTTTAGCGTCGACGCCATGAAGCGCGCCCACACCGCAGCTATCGCCGAGGGCTTTATCGGGACCGACGATTCTTCGCTGGTCGAGCGCATGGGCGGGCGCGTCCGCTGTGTCCAGAGCCCGCGCGATAACCTTAAGGTGACGGTGCCCGAGGACCTGCGTCCCGTAACCGCGATTCTGCTTGGCCGCATGGCCGAGGGAGAGGACCTTCCCCATGTTCAGTAACCTGCGCATTGGCCACGGCTACGACGTTCACCGTTTGGTGGAGGGGCGTCGATGTATCATCGGCGGGGTTGACATTCCCTACGAGCGCGGCCTGCTGGGCCACTCGGATGCCGATGTGCTCGCGCATGCCTTGGCCGACGCCATTCTGGGCGCCTGCCGCGGGGGAGACATCGGCAAGCTATTCCCCGACACCGATCCCGCCTACGAGGGTGCCGATTCGATGGTGCTGCTCGCTCGCGTGATGGACTATGCGCGCGAGCTGGGCTTTGAGTTTGTCGATGCCGATTGCACCATTGCCTGCCAGCAACCCAAGATCACCCCGCACCGCGATGCCATGCGCGCCAACCTTGCCCATGCCCTGGGCGTCGACGTCGAAAACGTGGGCGTCGCCGCCACTACGACCGAAAAGCTCGGTTGGGAAGGCCAGGGCGAGGGAATCGGCGCCTGGGCCGTCTGCCTGCTACAGAAAACCGTTAAGGAGTAACGAATGCGTATCTACAACAGCGCTACCCATAAAAAGGAAGAGTTCCAGCCCATCGAGTCCGGCAAGGTCCGCATGTACGTGTGCGGCCCCACGGTCTACGACAACATCCACATCGGCAATGCCCGCACGTTCATCAGCTTTGACGTGATTCGTCGCTGGCTCATCGCGAGCGGCTACGAGGTCACGTTCGCCCAGAACCTCACCGATGTCGACGACAAGATCATCAAGCGCGCCAACGAGCAGGGCCGTACGGCTGCCGAGGTCGCGACGGAGTTCTCCGACAAGTTCATCGGCGTCATGCGTGCCGCCAACGTGCTCGATCCCGATGTGCGCCCCCGCGCCACCAAAGAGATCGGCCCCATGATCGCCATGATCAAGACGCTCATCGAGCAGGGCCACGCCTACGCCGCCGATAACGGCGACGTGTACTTTGCCGTGCGCAGCGATTCCAACTATGGTCAGGTCTCGGGCCGCAACATCGACGACCTTATGGTTGGCGCGCGCGTCGAGGAGAACGAGGACAAGAACGACCCGCTCGACTTTGCCCTGTGGAAGGCTGCCAAGCCCGGCGAGCCCAGCTGGCCGAGCCCCTGGGGCGAGGGCCGTCCCGGTTGGCACACCGAGTGCGCCGCCATGGTGCATCGCTACCTGGGCACCCCGATCGACATCCACGGCGGCGGCTCCGACCTTGCCTTCCCGCATCACGAGAACGAGTGCGCCCAGGCCACCTGCGCCTGGCACCAGGGCTTCTCCAACACCTGGATGCACACGGGCATGCTGCTGGTAGACGGCGAGAAAATGTCCAAGTCGCTCGGCAACTTCTTTACGCTGGCCGAGGTCCTCGAGCAGCATTCCGCTGCCGCCCTGCGCCTGCTGATGCTGCAGACGAGCTATCGCTCGCCGCTCGACTTTTCTTGGGAGCGCTTGGAGGGTGCCGAGAACTCGCTCACGCGTATCGCCGGTACGGTCGAGAACCTGCGCTGGGCCGCGAACCATGCGACGGCCGATGCCGATGAGGCAGCATCCGAGGCGTTTGCCGCCAAGGCCGCCGAGACCCGTGCCACCTTTAAGGAGTGCATGGACGACGACTTTAACACCGCCGGTGCCATGGGTGCCGTCTTTGGCTTTGTGACCGAGTGCAACCAGTACCTGGAGCAGGCGGGCGACGCTGCCGATAAGGCCGCCGCGTTTGCCGCCGCCGATACGCTGGTCGAGCTGCTCGATACGTTTGGCGTTGAGCTCCCCGAGCCAAAGGTCGAGTTGCCGCTGGGCCTGCTGGGCGTAGCCGCCGGCCTGGTTGCCTACACGGGCGACGACGTGGACGAGGCCGCTGCCAAGATTCTCGAGGCCCGCGCCGAGGCCCGCGCTGCCAAGAACTGGGATCTGGCCGACGCCATCCGCGACCAGCTCAAGGACCTGGGCCTCACCATTGAGGATACTGCCGCGGGCACTCGTATTAAATCTCTCTAATCCCCGCGGGTTTCCCAAGCACCCGACCTTGCCGTTCAAACCGTCGCTCGCGTACTCAAGTACGCGTCGCTCCTCTTTCACGGCAATCTCGGGCACTTGGAAAACCCGTACCGACCGCTTGAGCTATTCGTCTTAAGCGGTCGCTTCTTTTGTCCTGTTTGAAAATTTTTTAAAGGAGGCCGTTTTATGGCCGACAATCGCAAGCGTGCGCCTCGTGGCGGCAAGCAGACTGCTTCTGGCTCGCGTCCGATTCGCCGCAACGACCGCGCTGCCGCTCCCAAGGGCCAGCGCGATCGCGCCCAGGCCGCACGTCCGCAACGCGATCGTAACCGCGACGCTATCCAGGTTCCCAAGGGCGAGTTTATCGAAGGTCGTCGTGCTGCCGCCGAGGCGCTGCGCACCGGTTTTCCCATCAAGTGCGCGCTCATCGCCGAGGGCGGGGAGCGCGATGCCGCTCTGTCGCGCCTGGTCGATGACCTCAACGCCACGGGCGTCCGCATTAAGTATGTGCCGCGCGCGCAGCTCGATGCGCTGTCGAGCCATGGCGCTCACCAGGGCATTGCGCTCGAGGTGGGCAACTTCCCTTACGCCGATGTCGCCGACATCCTCGACCGCGCAGGCGAGGGCCCGGCGCTTGTCGTGGTGCTCGACCATGTGACCGACGACGGTAACTTTGGCGCCATCGTGCGCTCTGCCGAGGTTGTGGGCGCAGCGGGCGTCATCATCGCCAACAAGCGTGCCGCCGGCGTGACCGTGGGCAGCTACAAGACCTCCGCCGGCGCCGTCATGCATCTGCCTATCGCGCAGGTGCCCAATATCTCCCGTGCGCTCGATGACCTCAAGGCCGCCGGCTTTTGGGTGGGTGGCGCTTCCGAGCATGCCGAGGGCAGCTGCTGGGATGCTCCCTTCGAGGGCCGCGTGGCGCTCGTCATGGGCTCCGAGGGCGACGGCATCTCGCGTCTGGTGCTCGAGAAATGTGACTTTTTGACCAAGCTTCCCCAGCGCGGCATGACCGAGAGTCTCAACGTGGCCCAGGCGACCACCGCGCTGTGCTTTGAGTGGCTGCGCCGCAATGCCGGCGAGCTCATGGGGGAGGAGTAGCGCATGTCCAAGAAGAACCGCGCCAAGTCCAAGGCCAAGCGCTTTGGCGAAGGCTCGGCCAAGCCGATTGTTTCGGCCGCGACCTATGGCGTGGGCGGCAATGCGTTTGCGCAGGCCATCGCCGACCCGGTCTCGACGGTGCACTCCAATAAGCCCGAGCTGCTGGTGGTCGACGGCTACAACGTGATCCACTGCACGCCGCGCTACGAAAAGCTCGTCTACGACCATTCCGATGATCCGTATTCCAGCGACGTTCACGATATGGCGCGCACGGCACTCATCAACGATGTTGCCGCGTTTGCCCAGGGCCGCTACGAGGCCGTGATCGTGTTCGACGGTGCGGGCAATATCTCCAGCGAGCGCCCCAACCTGCCGGCCCGTGGCGTGCGCATCGAGTTTTCGCCGACGGGTGTCTCTGCCGATACCGTGGTGCAAAAGCTCTGCATTGAGGCGCGCGAGGAAGGTCGCGCGTGCTCCGTGGTGTCGAGCGACGGCACGATCCAGGCCGTCGTCATGGGCAAGGGAGTCACGCGCATCTCGAGCCGCATGCTGGTGGACGAGATCAAGCAGATCGATAACGACGTTCACGAGGCAGAGGAAGCTCCGCAGATCAAGATGACCCTGGGCAGCCGCCTGAGCCCCGATGCCCTGGCAAAGCTCAAGGCCCTCCGCGGGAGGTAGGGGAGCTGACGGTGCGACGCTGTCTCGCTAACTCCATTCAGCGATGTCGATCATTCTACGGAGGCGCCATGTAAGTGCCTCTTTTAGATATGGCAGCCTTGCCGTGAGCGCGTCGTTTCTGGACAGAATCTCGAGTGCCTCGTCAACGAAGCCTTCGAGTTTGTCGCCGTCAAACCAGCTCATATCCTCAACAAGCAGCATTTGTTTCGCGGGGCTTGAATGAAACTGCGCGCTGGTAAAACTGTGCTCTCCTGCCCGAAGCTCCTCAAGAGAAATGTTGCACCAGAGCGATGAGCCCGAATCGAAGATGGGGGCAGGTCTGCAGGTTAGCGTGTTGACGTTTCGTACAAGGCCAAAGTTACGCCAATGGCGGTCATAGTTGGCGATGATGTCGTCGCATACAATCATGCGGTCAAGGGCATCCTTGACGCCTGTCACCCCGAGCTCTTCGCAGTTTGCTACATATCGCTCGTAGTCGGTTAGCCGTTCATCTGCGTTTGCGTGCTGGTTTACATAGAACGCAGGGACATACTCTTCTTCATCAGTTAAGAAGACATCGCATATGCTCAGGGCAGAAGTACCCACGCCTTCGAGCGAATAGGGTACATAATCGCAAGCGTTTAGGATGCGACGGTGAAGTGCAGTCGCCACCATCTCGTTATAGGGTTCCTGGTTTAGATGCGCACCTGCCTTGTGGAGGATTCGACGGTCACCCTCGCATGTCCAGTACTTTTGAAGATTGCCGTCCGAGGTGTTGTCGGGCTTTGCGGCAGCCGCCTTGCCCTCTGGGGCGAAGGGCGCGATGCTGAGAGAGACGTCGTCAAAAGCATTATTGAAGAAATTGATATCTTCCCACGCGAGACCGGAGTCTTGGGGCCTAATCCAATACTGGTCGGATAAGGAGAGACCAAGATTTCGCTGTACGAGTTCATCGGGAACATCGACTGCGGCTTCTGCAAGCAGGGAGGCTAGCCCAATGCGTGCGAGCGGGATACCGCGGCCGCGCCACCAGATGCGGAAGGAGTCGAGCGATATGGGGCTATTAGGGCCAAATACTCCAATAGGGGCGTGGGCGTAATCGATGTCGGCACCGATGTGGGTAAAGTCTTTTCGCGATGTGCTGTAGACCAGCTGGGCGACCTCGTGCGTGCGATTCATGAGGGTGAATGCGATCTCGCTTTTCCCGTGTCCACGACGAGGCCGTCCCCCTCTTTTGGTTGCGGAGCGGAGTCGCGTGTCTACGCTGTCTTTGTCGATAAGCCACACGCCAGAAGCCTTCCGGGCCTCAAGTGCTCCGTTTTTTATGAGCTCCTGCACCCTGCGCGGAGTGATGTCGAGCAGTTCGGCGGCTTCCTTGGTAGTTAACATCGCGAAACCCTTCGCCAGAACGAATAGTTTTATCTATTTCATTGTAATTAAAACTATTCGTTTTGACGAAGGGTTTTAAGATTGAGGGCGAACTGACAGAAATGAACGGGCCTGGTACGTGTTGTTGCTGGATTTTGCATATTTGTATAACGCTGTGCGTCCTGTTGCGCCTCGTCCGCAATTCCTTTATTCTTAATTGGCTTCGCGCGAAAGCGCCAAGTGTGCCAGTGTGGCGCAACGGTAGCGCAACTGATTTGTAATCAGTGGGTTGCGGGTTCGATTCCTGTCACTGGCTCCATGAGTTTTCGCAGGTCAGAGGCGATATAGCCTCTGATTCTGCCTTCTCATGCAACAGCTCATGCAACAAATATGCAACAATTAAATCTGAAAGTGCACTTGTGTGCTTTGCAACCGATGCTCATTGTCAATAAACGCGTGCAATGGGGCGGGAAAAGCCAAGCTTACAGTTGCTGTCTCCATTAGAGTTTTGGGCTTTGTGTCTCCAACTGGGATAGAGTGGAAAGTGACCAAGGCGCTGAGAGCTCCGATGCCGCTTCTCGAAAGATCGCACGCCGTGCACGGCTCTCTTTCCTGTAGCCCATGGGTATTACTATAGTCTAGATTTAATTCGGCGCGAGAAGTCAAGAGCGACAAGGATTTCCCGTCGTTTGTGAGCAAGGCGATTGAAAGGACCCATGATGATTAATAGCGTAGAGGACCCAACGGTTGCCAATATTCTGTCGACCGATATGCTAAAAATCTATGACATTCCTCGTTACCAGCGCGAATACACTTGGAATCAGCGCGACTGGGCGAATCTCTATGATGACATCACCCAAAACGACGCCGGTTACTTCCTGGGCTCGTTTATTGTCGTGAACGGGACCGTGAATTCCAAGATGGATACCATTCACTATGAAGTTATCGATGGCCAGCAACGCCTGACGACGCTCAGTCTTCTCCTTGCCGCCCTCTATACTCGCATCATGGAGCATAAGGATTCTATCGATGACGACATGATGTTGGACGATATTCGACCCTTGCGCAATCGTCTGATCTTGAAATCTGACAAGTCAATCACGCGCGTTATTCCTCAGGTTCAGAATCATAACCTTGAGGATTACCGCTGGATTTTGAAGGAACATATCGGCTTAGATACGGTTATACAAAAGCCGAAGTTCCTTGGTCTAAGAAAGATGTCTAAGGCATTCAACTATTTTTACGATCGGCTGGGTGAGGACGTTGAGGGCAGGGATGGAATCGAGTGCGTTCGCTGCCTCCTTGATATCTGCAGGTTGGTGTGTTCGGCGGTCGTGGTCCAGATTACCGTCGATAGTCATGCTGACGCCTACACCTTGTTCGCGTCCCTGAACAACCGCGGTGTTCCCTTGAGCGCCGTTGACCTTATCAAGAACATGCTTCTCGGCAAGGTTGCCGGGGTGGATGACGGACAGCTCAACTATTACTTTGAACGCTGGCAGGAAGTGCTCCACAATCTCGGCGATGACTACAAGACGCAGGAACGCTTCTTCCGCCAGAACTACGACGCCTTCCGCCGGGAGGTGAACAAGCCATTTATCGGCGAATCTGGTTCCCAGCTCCCCCTCGGTTCCGTTGCCACGCGGTCCAACCTTCTGAAAATCTACGAGAAGCGGATGGAATCTGATGACGGCGCCCTTAAGGTGTTGGACGAGCTGACCGAGAATTCCGCACTCTATTCGAGGATCATTGGACTCGATCAAGAGAGCCCGGATTCCGAGCTTTCGCATCAGCTTTTGGAGCTTTCGAGAGCGCAGGGCGTCGCATCTTACCTGTTGCTGCTGTTCCTCTTTAAGAAGCAGAGCCAATTGGAGCTAAAAGATGAAACCCTCGCGCTTCTTGTTAAGCTCCTCGTCTGCTTCTTTGTCCGGCGCAACCTCACCGATACACCTCCCACACGTGATCTTGAGAGACTCTTCATCAGTATTTGTGAGAGCCTCGAAAGCGAGGGGCTCAAGGGCATTGCAGCCGCGGAGTACATCAAGAAGCGTCTCGTCGATGTGTCTGCCAGCGACGCTTTCTTCAAAGAACGTCTTGAGGGGCCGATTTACGACGTCAATCCCGATATGACGCGCTACATCCTTACTGTTATCGCATCTCCGAGCGTTACGAAAGAGATGAAGCCACTTTGGGAACGATACGCCTCCGGAAACTACGTCTGGACAATCGAGCACATCTTCCCTCAGGGCAAGAACATTCCAGATGAATGGGTGAAGATGGTTGCGGACGGCGACATGTCTAAGGCGATTGAGGTGCAGGAGAAACAGGTCCACACGCTTGGTAATCTAACCATCACCGGGTATAACTCAAAGCTGAGCAACATGCCCTTTGTGACCAAGCGAGACCGCAAGGATGTCAACGGGGCGAATGTCGGATACCGCAACGGGTTGAACCTGAACAACGAGTTGGTAAACACTGATACCTGGACGAGCGAGCAGATTCAGGAGCGCACAGACAAGCTCGTTGGACTCACTTTGAAAGCTTTTGACTTTGACGAGATTGAGTTCTAGTGACCGCCAGCCAATATCTTGGGGACATTCAGCCCAAGCGATTCAATCTTGATCCGCAACATCTAGACCGGTATTTCTCTTCAAGCTGTTACAGATTGAGATGTTAAGACGGGTTGGTGGGTAATATCTCAATCTGTAACACGAAGAGGCTGAAAACCGTTCAAGCTGTTACAGAATGAGACGTAAGCTGGGGTCGCTGCGTGGTATCTCGATCTGTAACAGATAGGGGAGGAATAACCCTCTTACTGTTACAGATCGAGATGAAAACGGTGAAGCCCCTGGTCTGCTTGATCGAGCGTGGATTATCGGACATACGAGGGTGGATAATCTCCCACCTGGAGACTGAGCGTGGATAATCTGCCACTTTGGGCCCAGTGGCACGTCAAAAGCGGGAGATTATCCACGCTCGATTTCAAACGGGAGAATATCCACGCTCGAATTTGCCAAGGAAGCCCGATCTCAACCTATATATAGGTACAAATGAGTTGTTATCGAAGGGATGTTCTGCAGGCTCACTCCACCGTGCCAAAGTGTTCCCTCGGGAAATGTCACCGCTGTATCCAAAACCACCGTCCTTCACATCCAAACTCAACAAAACCGCAGGTCACGGCTATATAGATACGCCCGGAACCGTGTATCTAGAGGTTTTCGTTGACAGCCCCCAAGGTTGCATCGTATTATCTTTTTCGTTCGCGGGGGCGGCGGTCCAAAAGACCAAAGGACCTGCGGATACTTGAACGATTGGGAGTTTGCCCGAGTGGTTAATGGGGACGGGCTGTAAACCCGTTGGCTCTGCCTACATAGGTTCGAATCCTATAGCTCCCACCCGTCAAGTGCCTGTATAGCTCAGTCGGTAGAGCACTTCGTTGGTAACGAAGAGGTCACCAGTT
>CAJMMF010000019.1:0-45685 GCA_905214385.1 uncultured bacterium | reverse complement strand
GAGCGCCACGGCCAGCGCGCCCGCGCCGAGCGCCGCAAGGGCGAGCAGCTTCGCCGCGACGGCGCGCCCGCGCGAGGGGACCGCCGTGAGGTTGGCGAGGAGCCCGGCAGCGCGCTCCTCGTCCACGGCGAGCCCGCAGACGATGGCGGACATGAGCGGCATGAGGGCGCCGAGGAACTGGGCGTAGGCGTCCGCGCCCAGCGCCGGGTCCCATCGGGTTACGGAGAAGTACTCGCCGCAGGCAAGACCGGCTGCCAGGCCGCAGACGAGGTGCACCACTGCGAGCGGGGAGCGCGCCAGGCGCAGGGCCTCGGAGAGCAGGGCCCGCGGGAGAGTCATGCGCGGCGTCGGGTCGGAGAGTCGTGTCATGGCCATCACCTCTCCTCGGAGCACGCGAACCAGGCCGCGCCCGCCGCCGTGAGCGCGGCGAACGCGAGCGCGCAGACCGCAAGGCCCGCCAGCGTGAGCACGCCGTCCGCCGTGAGCGCCCCGCCGAGCGCCATGTCCGCCGCGAGCGGCTCGCCGCTCGGCAGCACGGGGATGAAGCTCGTGGGGATGACCATGCTCGCCGACGGCGGAAAGAGCTGCGGCAGCGGCATCAGCGACCAGGCGAACCCACCCACGAGCTGGGTGGCGAGCGGGCAGAAGATGCCCGCGAGCATGCCGAGCCGCGCCGTGAGGAAGAGCCCTGCGGGGATCATCCACGCCGCGGTCACCGTGTTGACGAGCGCGCAGAGGAGCATCGTGAACGTGCCCGCGGCCGTGAGGCCCTGCGAGGAGAACGCCGATCCCGCGAGGTAGATGCCGAAGACCACGAGGTTCGAGAGCGTGCAGAGCGCGAGGCACCAGAGCGCCTTGGCCCACCAGGCGCGCCCGAGCGGGAAGCCCAGGCCTAGAAGCCCCCGCATCCGCGTGCGCGCGTCCGCCCGCGCGACGCAAGCCACCACGAGCGAGAGAGACACGGGCAGGAAGAGCGCGTACCAGTAGTTCCACGCGCTGAAGATCTGCACGCCCCGGTAGGGCATCGCGCCGAGCAGCGGCATCGGCAGCGCCATGAGCACGGCCAGGCGAACCGGTGCCGCGTGGCGCGACTTCAGGGCCTCGGCGCGCAGGCCCGCGAGCAGGCCGCCTTTCTCGCCCGTCATGCCGCCACCTCCCCGCGCGCTCGACGCCCCTCCCGGCAGACGCTCATGAAGAGTTCCTCGAGGTCCTGCCCGGGCCGAAGCGCATCCTCGTAGGCGAGGCGCCCCCCGCAGATGATGCCGATGGTGTCCGCCATCTGCTGCACCTCGGAGAGGATGTGGCTCGAGACGATCACCGTCGTACCCGCCGCCGCGAAGCCGCGGATCTGGTCGCGCAGCTCCTCGATGCCGATGGGGTCGAGGCCGTTGGTGGGCTCGTCGAGCACGAGCAGGCGTGGCCGGGCGATCAGCGCCAGCGCGAGCCCCAGGCGCTGCCGCATGCCCATCGAGAAGCGCCCGGCGCGCTTCTTCCCGGTGTCCGCGAGGTCCACGGCGGCGAGCACCTCATCTACGCGGCTCTCGGGAAGGCCCAGCAGCGTGGTGCGCACGCGCAGGTTCTCGCGCGCGGTGAGGTTGGGGTAGAGCGGCGCCTCCTCGATGAGGCTGCCGATTGCGTAGAGGTCCTCGCGGCGCCAGGCGTGCCCGGCAAAGAGGATCTCCCCGGCCGTCGGCCGCAGCATCCCGCAGATCATCTTGAGCGTTGTCGACTTGCCGGCGCCGTTGGGGCCGAGCAGCCCGTACACCTCGCCCTCGCGGATATGAAGGCTCACGTCGGCCACGGCGTCCTGCGCCTGGTCGCCGCGACCGAAGCGCTTGGTGAGCCCGCGCGTCTCGAGCATGTAACCCATGGGTTCGTCCTTTCTCTTCCGGGCGCGCGGGCCGAGTCGCCGTGCCCGCGCGCCTTACCTTTCGGGTTCACCATCCATGGTGGGACGCGTTTCTAACGAATCCGTAACGGCCGTTGGGTTCTTTTGGCGCAAACTCTTCTCGACCCGCACATCATGATTAATTTGCTTGAGGCAACAACTTTCCCGATCGATGTAATCACCGAATCAAAACGTGTACGTCAACCTCCAAAAACGACATTTTTCGACATGTTTGGAGACTGATGTACACGAATGCGAAAATCCCCGCCGCCCATAAGCGCCCTCCACATGTCTGGACTCTCTATGCTTACGCTGGATAGACATCGCCGGAACGGGTATAGTATCGAAAGTTTTGTCGTTAACCAGCGGGGGAGTCCTGTGGGCATCAAAAAGAAGATCAAAAAGGAGCTTATCGGCACTTCCGATTACCCGTCGAATAAGATCTTTACGATCTCCAATTTCATCACCTTTACGCGCCTGATCCTCACCCTGGTATTTCTGTACCTGTTTGTGACGGATAACAACCGCGTCATCGCCATCGTAATCTACGCCGTTGCCGCCTCCACCGACTGGATGGACGGCCAGATCGCCCGCATGACTAAGACGGTCTCGTGGCTCGGCAAGGTCATGGATCCCATTTGTGACCGCGCGCTGCTGTTCACCGGCGTCTTGGGGCTGGTGGTCCGCGGAGAGCTGCCCATCTGGGTCTGCGTGCTCATTATTGGCCGCGACATCTATCTGGGCATTGGCACGCTTATCGTGCGTCATTATCACCGTCGCCCCATCGATGTCGTCTTTCCCGGAAAGATTGCCACTGCACTGCTCATGACCGGCTTCTCGCTCATGCTGCTCGGGTTCCCCGTTATTGACGGCCTGCATCTTTTACCTTCAACCCTTACGGCCTTCCCGGGCCTCAACGGAAACTCGGTGCCCCTCGGCATCTTCTTTGTGTACGGCGGCGTGATCTTCTCCATGCTCACGGCTGTCATCTATTCCATTAAGGGCGGAGTGGCCATTAAACAGGCTCTCGCGCATCCCGAGGACGAGGACATCGACTTTCTGAACCCCGAAATCGAAGACTGATTCGTTGGGGTATGATTACGTACGGTTCATTATTTGCGGCACGTCCGCGATAAGTTAGGGGTTGTCATGGACAACATGGTTAACAATATGCCTCAGAATGATAAGACTGCTGACGCTACCTGCGTATTCCGCGTGCCTTCAAGCGACGTCACCGTTCCCGACCTCATGGCCAACGTGCGCATCACCGCCCCCGTTCTGTCCATCGTCAAGGGTCCGCAGACTGGTGCCGCCTTTGAACTCGAGGACGACGTGACCACCATCGGCCGCGATCCTGCGAACGGCATCTTCCTCAATGACATGACCGTTTCGCGCAGCCACGCGCGCATTATTCGCGAGGGCCTCGGCGCCCGCATCGAGGACCTGGGCTCGCTTAATGGCACCTGGGTCGACGGTGCCATTGTCAACGCGGCCCCGCTGCACGACGGTTCTTCCGTTCAGATCGGTACGTTTACGCTCATCTACCACGAGAGCACGCCGGAGCGCATCGAAACCGGTGAGTAGGGCATGGCCGAACGCAACTATCTGAGTATCGGCCAAGTCGTCAACCTACTTCGAGGCGCATACCCCGATCTTTCGAACTCAAAAATTAGATTTCTAGAAGATGAGGGGCTCATTACCCCTCATCGTACGCCTAAGGGATACCGTCAGTACTCCAAGGAGGACGTTGATCGCCTGGAGGTCATTCTGCACCTGCAGAAGACTCGCTACATGCCGCTCAACGTGATTAAGCAGCGCTTGGAAAACGCCACGGACCTGTCAACGCTCGCCTACGAGGTGGGCTTGCTGTCCGATGTTCCACTCAAGACGGAGCCCAAGGAGACTAAACAAAAGCTGCATCCCATCGAGACCATTCCCGATATGTTGGGCGTCGAGATCTCGTTTATCCGCTCGCTCGCCGAGAACGACCTCATTCGCATCATCAAGAGTCCGCAGAACCGTGAGCTCGTCGATGGTCGCGATTTTCCGATCATCCGCTACTGCTCCGAGCTGTCACGCTTCCATATCGAGCCGCGCAACCTGCGTCAGTACGTGTCTTCCGCCAACCGCGAGTCCTCGATGTTTGAGCAGGTGCTCGTGAGCATGCTCGGAATGGATACCTCCGATGACGAGCGCGACGCCAAGCTCGAGCGTGCGTTTAAGAAGCTTCACGACCTCACCGAGGGTGTGCATACGGCACTGCTCAAGAACCGCGTTTTTGAGTCGCTCAACGCCGTGGTCGAGGATGCCGACATCGATGCACTCGATGAAGAAATCGCTCGCTCCGAGTCCACCAAGGCCAAAAACGAAGAAACTGCCGCGCCGGCTTCACACGAGGATTCTCTCGTAAAGCCGCTCAAGGTTGTCGCCCCTTCGCAATCCGACACTGTCACCGCGGGCAAATAACAGCTACCGCTTATCCGGCAACCCATTGAAAGGTCATGCAATGTACGACTTCGAATCTCAAATCGTCGACATCCCCGACTATCCCGAGCCCGGAGTCATCTTCAAAGACATTACGCCGCTCTTTGGCAATCCCGAGGCGCTCAAAGCCATGACCGATGCCCTCGCCGAGCACTTTGCCGGCATGGGGATCACCAAGGTCGTGGGTCCCGAGGCCCGTGGCTTTATGGTTGGCGTACCGGTGGCTGTGGCCCTTGGTGCCGGCTTTGTTCCCGCACGTAAACCGGGCAAGCTACCCCGCAAGACGGTGAGCCAGAGCTATGAGCTCGAATACGGCACCGACTCTATCGAGATCCATGCCGATGCCATTACCTCTAAAGATACCGTGTTGATTCTGGACGACTTGGTCGCGACGGGCGGAACCGTCGAGGCAACAGGTAAACTTGTGCGAGATATGGGCGCAAAGCTTGTGGGCTACGGGTGTATCCTTGAGCTTGCGTTTCTCAACCCGCGCGAGAAGCTCACGCCGACTGACGACGATGTTGAGCTCTTTAGCCTGGTGACGGTGGACTAGCCGTTACCCTTAGTTACTGGAAAGGAAGCTACATGCGCACAGCAAACACGCACAAAAACATGGCACGCTGCGCTGCTACGGCAACCCTCGCTTGTGTTTTGGGCTTGGGCCTCGCGGCTCCTGCCTACGCCGATACCGCATCCGACCTTGCCGCTGCTCGTACGAAGCTCGAGCAGATCGGTACCCAAACCCAGCAGATTTACGATGAGCTCGCCACGCAGACGCAGGCGCTCGATCAGACTGCTGGCGAGATCACGCAAAAGCAGCAGGAGATCGCTGACGGTCAGGCCAAGCTCTCGACCTATGTCGCCGGCGAGTACAAAACCGGCGGTCTGAGCCTGCTTCAGGTTCTGACCGGCGTCGATGACCTGAGCGATATGCTCAACCGTCTGTTCTACTACGGCAAAGTTTCCGATAAGCAGGCTCAGACCATTCAAGAGGTCAAGGAGCTTAAGCAGCAGCTCACCGATAAGCAGGCCGAGCAGGAGAAGAACGTCGCCACCACGCAAAAGAAGGTCGATGAGCTTAACGCCCAGCAGGCTGAAGCCCAGAGTGTCGTGAACTCCCTGGATTCACAGTTGCAGGCCGAGCTTGCTGCCGAGGCCCAGGCCAACGCCGCGCTGCAGGCTGGCATAAATGCTAGCACCGCCGAAAAGGCCACGGTGAGCAACGACACCGCCGGTACGAGCGAGAACACCAACAAGGGTGGCGGTACGACCAACGACGGCGGCGGAAACACGCCCGCGCCCGCTCCCACTCCGCAGCCCCCGACGCCCGCTCCGGCTCCGGCTCCGGCTCCGACGCCTTCCGCACCGAGCCAGTCCGTTGACGGCGGTTCCGTTGTTTCGCGTGCCTATAGCAAGCTCGGATACGCTTACTCTTGGGGTGGCATTGGGCCGAACAGCTTTGACTGCTCCGGTTTTGTAAGCTATTGCCTCACGGGACGCTACTGCCGTCTGGGCACCACGGTCGACTTCATGGGTTGGACCCGTGTGTCCGATCCGCAACCCGGCGATGTTGTGGTTAACTCCTACCATACCGGCATCTATATCGGTAATGGTCAGATGATCCATGCTTCCGACTACAAAACGGGCGTCATCATCAGTTCCGTCGCAGCCGGTATGAACAACAACTACATTTTCGTGCGCTACTAAGTCACTCTGTATAGCGAACGAAGGTGAACCTCGTGGCCTTTGAGCTGCGAGGTTCATTTATTTATGACCGTGCTCCATACATGATCCTAATGTGCTAGTTTTCAATACTAGATGCACGCTTCATCGGTGAGCAATATAGCTATAATGATTGAGAAGCATATAGAAAGGACCCTCTATGAGCTGGGCACTTATCTCCGATTCGAGCTGTAACCTCCGCGATTGGCAACCGACCGCGCCCCATACCACCTTTGCATTTGCACCCCTCAAAATTCGAGTGGGGGAGCGCGAGTTCGTCGATGACCTCATGCTCGACGTTCACGAACTCAATTGCGCCGTGCAGGCGGAGTCGAGCGCTTCTTCGAGCGCCTGTCCGAGCGTAGGCGAGTGGACCGAACTCTTTAGGCTTGCCGACAAGACGATTTGTATGCCCATCTCGGAGGGCGTATCGGGGAGCTATAACGCCGCCGCCACGGCACGCGATTTGGTTCTTGCCGAGGAGCCGAACCGTCAAATTCATTTAGTCAATTCACGCGGAGCCGGCGGCAAAATGGACCTGATCTTACTGCTGTTCGACCGGTATCTTGCAAGCAATCCGGATGTCTCATTCGAGGACGCTTGCGCATACTTCAATAGCCTTGAGCAGAACAGCAAAATCCTCTTCAGCTTGTGCAATTACGAAAACCTGGCCAAAGCCGGACGTATCCCTAAGGCAGCCGGCGTCATTGCCAACAAGCTCAATATTCGCATTTTGGGCACGGCGAGTGAGGCCGGTAAAATCGAACTCGTCGGACACACGCGTGGCGAAAAGAAGATGTTCAACAAGATCATCGACACCATGGAAGCCGAGGGTTTTACGGGCGGCGAGGTCGTCATCGACCATGTCGAGAATGAGGCAGGCGCCCAGGCACTTGCCAGCCGCATTGTGGAGCGCTGGCCCGGCTCCAAGACTATCATCATGCCCTGCAACGGCCTGGATTCCTATTACGCCGAGATGCACGGTCTTATTATCGGCTACGGCATGGACGTGGCTTCGGGCCAATAAAGTCCAACCAAGCAAAAATACGGGCGGGACAAAGTGACAGATGACCCTTTGCTCCGCCCGTTTTATACGTCGGCTAGCTATTAAACCCATTAAACTTTAGATAGCTCATCAGGTACGCCTTCGAAACGAAGGATGAAACCGCACTGCGCACAAGCAGCGACTCACGCGTTACCTGATGCGCCGTATCGGGAACCGGCGTCTGCTCGACGGAAAACGTCGAACGAATCGATGCCTCGAGCTGATCGACCACATAATCGAAGGCCGTCGGGGCATCGTAGCTCAAACGCTGAATGTTAAAGAGTGCCTGCACCGCAGCAATAGGTAACACCTGCTTAAAGAGGCAGATAGCGATCAGGCGGGCAATCTGCTCGCGGCCATATTGCTTTTTGACCGGAGCAGGCACCAGGCCGACCTTCACGTAGTTATTGATCATCGATGGCGTAATGACAGGGTGCTCAACGCAAATGGACAGCGGCTCCATCCACAGCGCAACATACTCAATGACCTGGTCGCGGTAGAGCGTCACATTGGGCAACTGGTTATAGCGCGGCAGACTCAACGTATTGAGTTTACGCACGATATCGGACTGAATGAATGCATCGGGTAGCACCGTGGGCTGAATATCCTCAGGCTTAATACTGACCGACGAATCGGACATCGGAATAACGTGTTTAACGTGGTTCATAAAGGTTCTCCGTTCATTTTCTATATTGTATTCTAGGTTATCTAGTTTTGCATACCACATAGCCGGCAAGTAAAAGTGGTTGGACAACACATTGATGCATCGTCCAACCACTTTGTGTAAAGATAGCAACCTTACATAAGATATATTATCGTACTTATCCACGGAGAAACGCGTATGCGCTCGTTGCTGCTATGGCTCCATCCGAAACAGCGGTCACAACCTGGCGTAAACGTTTGGAACGGATATCGCCAGCGGCAAATAAGCCAGGCGTGCGGGTGGCCATCGATTCGTCGGTCACAATACCGCCGTCGGACGCCAAATCTACCAGATGCTCTACAAGCTCAGTATGGGGCTGCGTGCCAGCAAAGACAAAAATGCCAAACGAACCAGGATCAAAGGACTCAGTGTGCATTTCACTAGTCGCATTGTCCTTGAACGTGATTGTCGTGGGCATCGCTTCACCAGAAAGCTCAACAATACTAGTTTGGTACCTAACTGAAATATTATCTTTTGCGAGCACCTTTTGAACCACGCCATCGGGGGCACGGAACTGATCGCGGCGCAAGACGATGGTCACGCTGCTGGCGATTTCTGACAAGAACAGGGCTTCCTCGCAGGCAGCATTGCCGCCACCGATAACATAGACCTGTTTACCGCGAAAGAACATGCCATCGCACGTCGCGCAATACGAAACGCCACGACCGCGATACGTATCCTCGCCAACAAAACCAGCAGATCGCGGCGTTGCCCCCATGCAAGCGATAACACTCGAGGCCAGCGTATCGCCCATATCGTGATGCACCGTAAACAGCGCTTTATCGGCATCGTAATCGATACCCGTAACCATGCTCCATGCAACCTGTGCTCCCAGGCCCTCTGCATGCTGCTGAAAACGCTCGCCGAGTTCGGCGCCACTCAAGAGCGGAATACCCGGATAGTTCTCGACCTCATTGGTTGTGGCGATCTGCCCTCCCGACATGCCCTGTTCAATCACGGTCGTCGTTAGGTTGGCACGAGCAGCGTAAATGGCGGCAGCATAGCCCGCGGGGCCGCCACCGATAATCGCAACATCGATCGGCTGATGGGTAGTCATGAAAAGACCTCCTGTCGAAAGATTGGCGTTCTTTGCGCTCATACCCAAATTTACGTGAACATGACACTCATGCACTACAATGATAAATCCGAGTTACAACGTCGAAGGGGAGTTATCGATGGATCAGGCGCAGACGAGCGACGACGCTCCCCTGCTCACGCACAGCACTCCCCAATCGGAGCAAACAGCGCTCTTGGCTCAGCTAAAACCTCTCGTGACCATCGTGCACGCCTCGGTCGGCTCGGGCCACAAGGCCGCCGCAAATGCAATTGCGCAGGCGTTCGACCTCATTCGCGGCACCAGCGGCATCCCCGAGGATGTTGAGATTGAAGTCCTCGATATCCTTGATTTTGGACGCATTAGATTCGACGGCAATAAAACCGCGGCATCTTTTACGGGAGCCACGCGCCCCATCTACGACCTGACCTGGCGATATACGCTTACGGGACATCTTCTCTGGGGTGGAGGCACGGCATGGTCGCGAATCATGTTCCCCGCCTTCAACGAATATATTCGTAGCCGTAGGCCCATAGCCGTGGTCGCAACGCACATCACAGCAGCCAATGTTGCCGTGGGTGCCCGCGTAATTACGGGTATCGATTATCCGGTCATCTGTGTGCCGACCGACTACGAAGTCGAGGGCTGGTGGCCCCACAAGGACACCGATCTATTCTGTGTTGCCAACGAATTTATGGCCGAAACGCTGCGTCCGCGCAAGGTGCTCGAGACAAAGATTCGCATTACCGGCATTCCTATTCGCGCCGGATTCGACACGGATTACGATCGCGAAGAAGAGCTAGCTAAGTTCAACCTCCCCACTGACAAGACCGTCGTGCTGGTAATGGCCGGTGCCAGCTTGCCTCAACCGTACGTTCGCTTTCGCGCGGAGATGGACCGCACCCTCCCCTTCCTACGCAGTTTCGAAGACATGCACTTTGTCTTTTTGCCGGGCAAGGATAAGGAATACGCCGCCCGCCTCAAGACACTCTTCGATGCCATGAAGCTCGAAAATGTCACGGTTCTTGACTATGTCGACGATATGGCGGCCCTTATGCACGGCTGCGACCTGGCAATTCTCAAATCGGGCGGACTCACCGTCACCGAGTGCCTATGCGCACATCTGCCGATGATCCTGCTGGGCAAATCATACGGCCAGGAAAAGGCCAACACCACGATGCTCACCGGCATGGGCGCCAGCATGCACGTCACCACGGCACGAGAGCTCATCGTAACCCTGCGCCACCTGCACGACCATCCCGAATCACTCAAAGCCCTACTCATCAACGGCGAAGTACTACGCCGCCCCCACGCAGCCGAAGACATAGCCATCGCAACCATGGAGCTCGTAGGCAAACCCCAAAAGCGCAAAAGAGCCTTCTGCCGCTTCTACTGGGGCGGCAAGCCAGCGCATATCCGCTAGCGTCTTTATGTCCGCTTACCTGCGGGAGGCCCCTATATATCATCCCGTGCTCAAACATTCTCGCTTCGCTGCGAAACTGCGCGCGGGACGATATATAGGGGCCTCCCGCAGGTAAGCTGCGTTAACGTACCAGCGGCTATACCAGATTCCCCACCAGTAGAATCTGCAAAGGGGAACCAGAAAATATAAATACAGTAAGTCGATGCGACAAAGGAGGCGTCCCTTCATCGCATCGACTTACTAGAAAAGTAAATATTGTTTCAAGCGAGTAGCCGCCCGCCCGGGGCTTACCTATATCGTTCCACGCGCAGTTTCGCAGCGAGCGAAGCGACGCGAGAATGTTTGAGCATGGAATGATATAGGTAAGCCCCGGGCGGGAGGGATACGGGCGCCCTAGGCGATGCCGCTGGAGCCGAAGCCTCCTTTGCCTCGGTCGGTTTCGTCTAGTTCTTCTACTTCTATGAGATTGACCGTGGGGACTTCTTGGATGACGAGTTGGGCTATGCGGTCGCCTTTATTGATTTGAATGTTATTGGAGGGATCCAGGTTGATGAGGATAACCTTGAGTTCTCCTCGGTAGTGAGCGTCGATGAGGCCCGGCGTGTTGACTATAGACAGGCCCTGCTTGATGGCCAAGCCGCTGCGGGGCTGGACGAAGCCGGCGTAGCCATCGGGCAGAGCGATGGCCAGCCCAGTAGAGACCAGACGGCGTTCGAAGGGCTTCAGGACGCAGTCCTCGTTGGAGCGCAAATCCAAGCCAGCATCGGTGGGATGGGCGTATTTGGGAAGCTCAACGGTGGGGTCGAGACGCTTTATGTTGACGGTAATGTTGGACATGGAATCACCTTAGCTTGTCGAGCTCTTGCAGAAACTCATCGACGTCTTTGAAATCACGGTAGACCGAGGCAAAACGGATGTACGCCACCTTGTCGATCTTGGCCAAGCGCTTGAGCACCATGTCACCCAACTCATGGGACGTGACGGCCGTCAGCGTGCGTGAACGCAGCTCGACCTCGATGTCGTCGATAATCTCATTGAGCTTCTTAGTGTCGATATCACGCTTGATGGTGGCGCGCATCAAGCCGACGAGCAGCTTATTGCGATCGAACCGCTGCTTAGTTCCGTCCGACTTAATGACCTCGATTGGGTCTTCACATCGCTCGAACGTTGTAAAGCGGTAGTTACACGAGCAACATTCGCGACGGCGCTTAATGGTGTTATTTGACTCCTGCATACGGGAATCAACGACGCGGGTATGTGCCTTGCCGCATTTGGGACAGCGCATGGAACCTCCTCTTAAACGATAACAAGGGTACCATGCGCAGCGCGATAATGATTACGAACGAGCAGGAACCTTAAGATGCGCACCGGCGGCGAGCGAACCATGCTCCAGATGATTGACGTTACGGATCATGTCGGAAGTCTCTTGCGTGGAAAGGCCTTCGATTGGATATTCCTCGGCAAGCGACCAAAGAGAATCACCAGGCTGAACGCGAATGGTCTCGTAGGTAACGTTGGAAGCGGACTCGGCATACGCGGCATGACGAGCGCTGAAGACCGACGTAGCGAGGACAAAAAAGAGCGTGAGCGCAACGGCGACGGCAACAATCGTCGAGACCTTCAGGGCAGCGGGAGTCGGCGCGGCAACAGCATACTGAGTACGAGCAGACTTTACGGGCAAAGGTTGATAACCGGAACGGCCACCCTTGACAACAGTAAAAGCGGGCGCGGCAGGCGTCTCGAGCTTAAGGGCGAGGTTTCCCTGGACCATATTCGTTGCGTTCATCATGTTCTCCTCTCGCGTGTTTTGCTGAGAACAGTTTTATCAAGCCGCGCGGACAAAAATGTCTGGCGCGAGAACGAATGTTCGGTTATTATTATCTTCGAACAGTTGTTCCTGTCAAGCAAAATTCGAACATTTGTTTGACATGGGTAGAGAGGATGCCCTGATGGCTCGCAAAATTACCAAGCGTCAGCAGCAAATTTACGACTTCATCAAGGAATATCAGCAGGAGAAGGGTTATCCGCCCAGCGTGCGCGAGATGGCTTCTGCCGTGGGCCTTTCCTCCCCCAGCACCGTGCACGCTCATCTCTCTGCCCTGGAGGCGCGCGGGCTACTCAAGCGCGATGCCACCAAACCGCGTGCCCTGGAACTCTTTAACGAAGACGGTTCCTCTGTCTCAATTTCTAAATCTGACGAGCCCACCGCACCTCGCGGGACGGTCTCGCTACCGCTCGTTGGTCGCGTCGCGGCTGGGATCCCCATTCTGGCCGAGCAGAATATCGAAGACACTTTTACTATCCCGACCGAAATCGCCACCGATCAGGGTTCCTTTATCCTTGAGGTACATGGGAGCTCAATGATCAATGTCGGCATCTTCAATGGCGATTACATCATCGTCCGTGAACAAAAGAGTGCCATGAACGGCGAAATTGTCGTGGCCATGATTGATGGTTCAGCGACCGTCAAGACGTTCTACAAGGAGCAGGGACGCGTACGCCTGCAGCCCGAGAACGACACCATGGAACCTATCTATGCAACGAATCCCGTTATCCTGGGCAAAGTCGTCGGCTTGATGCGCCGGTTCTCGTAATGCAAAAACGCATAACCATCTTTGATACCGTCCGCGGGTTTACGATGATTTCTATGGCAGGTTTTCACGCTTGCTATGATCTCGCCTACCTGTACGGCTGGGATATGCCCTGGTTTACCCAGTCAGTCTTTCAAGACATCTGGCGCGCCAGCATCAGCTGGGTATTTTTGTTTATCGCGGGTTGGATGTGCACCCTTTCGCGCAACAATATCAATCGTGCCGCTAAATACGCCTTAGCAGCACTCGTTGTCTGGTTGGCAACAACACTTGTCTCAGTCGACGATTCGGTTAATTTTGGCATCATCTACTGCATGGCCGCATGCACCGGCATCGTGGCGTTGACCGATCCCGTCCTTAAGAAGATAACGGCAAGATGGGGCATGCCCCTATGCCTTGTGTTGTTCGCCATCACCTGGAGCATCCCCAAAACGATCTACCCTGTCCCCTACCTGGCGTGGCTGGGATTTCCGAGCCCTGGGTTTGTCTCAGGTGATTACTACCCCATCATCCCGTTTATCTTTATGTATCTTGCAGGATACTTCGCCGCACACATAGCGCAGAGTATCGATAAGACCGTCCCTAGCTGGACCTACGCCAACCCCCTGCCGGCGCTCGCCAGCCTTGGACGTCACGCTCTCCCCTTTTATCTGCTGCATCAGCCCATCATTCTGGGCATTTTGGAGCTCGTCTACTCGGTGCGATAACGCTCGAGCCGCGGTGCAATACGAGCCGGCAACTTCGCCACAATGCGAACGCCGTCCTCGAGATAATCCTCATGCAGAAGGGCTCCCTGCTCATGCACCAGCGTGATGAGAGCGCCCTCGCGATACGGGATATCAGCGGAGAGCAACACATCGGTGGCAGCTGCCTCGCGAGCAATGCGATCGACGAGATCGTCGAGCCCCTCGCCCGTTTGGGCCGAGAACAGAACAGCCTCCGGATAGCGACGACGGAAACTCAATCGATCAACGCTATCGAGAAGATCGATTTTATTGAATACGGTCAGCGTTAAACGCTCTCCGGCGCCGATCTCATCAAGCACGCGGTCGACAGCCTCCAGCTGCCGCTCATAGTCCTCGTCAGACGCATCTACGACTTTGAGAATTAGATCGGCACCCAAAACCTCGGACAGCGTCGATTTAAAGGCATCGACCAGACCATGCGGCAGCTTTTGAATAAAGCCGACGGTATCGGTAATCGTCATGCCGCGACCGCCGGGCAGGCGATACGAACGCGTCGTAGGGTCGAGCGTAGCAAACAGCTTGTCCTGCGAAAGTACCGTAGAGCCGGTCAGACGATTGAGCAACGTCGATTTACCGGCATTGGTATAACCGGCTAACGCGACGCGAAACGCCGGTGACTCAATGCGGTTCTTGGATTGAACATCGCGACGCTGTTCAACCTGCTTGAGCTCACGACGAAGCGCAGCGATCTTATTACGAATGAGGCGACGGTCGACCTCGAGCTGACTTTCGCCCTGACCAAAACGTGAGCCGATGCCGCCGCGCGTCTGCTCCTTGGCGAGATGGCTCCACATGCCACGCAGGCGAGGCAACAAATATTGAAGCTGTGCCAGCTGTACCTGCAGGCGTCCCTCACGCGTCTGAGCATGTAGGCCAAAGATATCCAGGATCAGTGCTGTACGATCGATAATCTTTACCGGCTCGCCCACGGCTTTCTCCAAATAGGATTGCTGCGAGGGGGTCAGGTCGTCGTCAAAAATAACGACATCGACATCCATGCGATGCACCAGGCCGCAAAGCTCCTCTACCTTACCGGAACCGATAAACGATTTTGGATACGGCTTTACCAAACGCTGCGACAAGCGTGCCACGCACTGGGCACCAGCCGTGTGGGCAAGACGCTCCAGCTCATCAAGCGAACGATCGAGCGGCCATGCATTGTCGCGCCACTCAACACCAACTAAAATGGCACGCTCGGGCTCGGGTGCCGTGGGAACAAGGGGGAAACGGGCCATTAGGCAGCCTCAATACGATGCAGGATATCCTCAACGACCTCATCGATCGTACATTCATCCATATCAAACCACACGATACGGTCATCGCGCTTAAACCACGAAAGCTGACGCTTGGCATAACGACGCGAACGCATCTTAATGAGTTCGCGGGCCTCATCCATGCTCATCACGCCATTGAAAGCATCAATGATCTCTTTATAGCCAATTGCCTGCATCGACGTCAGGGCATCTCCCAGACCCTGGGCCATAAGACCGCGGACCTCATCGACAAGACCCTGCTCAAACATCAGATCGACGCGCAGATTAATGCGCTCGTAGAGCACCTCGCGATTACGCGTCAGACCAAACCATAGGGCATGATAATGCTCGCGCGGAACACTAAACTGACTTTTTTGCTGTGCATAGGAGATACCATCATCATGCATCTCGAGCGCACGAATCACACGCCGCACGTTATGGGGATGAATAACAGCAGCCGATTCTGGATCGCGCTCGGCAAGCAGGGCATGAAGTCCTTCCTCGCCAATACGCTCGGCAAGCTCCTGATAGCCCACACGGCGATCGTCCTCAAGTTCACCCGAGGGAAAGTCCATCTCATCGAGGGCGGCCTTGAGATACAGTCCCGTACCTCCGCAAAAAACCGGCAGGCAACCCGAACCAAGGAGACGTTCAACATGCGCGCGAGCGTCAGCCTGATAAAGCGCAGCAGAATATGCCACACCCGGCTCTACAATGTCGACGAGACGCAGCGGCGCCGTACACTCATCGGGCGCCATCTTTGCGGTACCGATGTCCATGCCGCGATAGATTTGCATCGCGTCGCACGACAGCACTTCGGACGAAAGACGGGCTGCCAAACGGTCGGCAACATCGCTCTTACCAACCGCCGTCGGACCGACGATCGCAACGGCGGAAAGACCTGCCCCGGGAGCAACCATTAGCGAGGCTCGCCCACAACGGAGCCGGACAAATACCAGGTCTTGGCAACGTCAACGTCAACATCAACGATCTTGCCAACAAGCTGATCGATGCTGTAACCCTCGGGGATAGGCGCGTGCACAGTCTGATTCTTGGGACTCTTGCCCAGCAGGACCGCGTCGTTCTTTTTACTCGTTCCCTCAATGAGCGCCGGAACCACAGTATGAAGCTCACCCTGGTTATACTCGTATGCCGTGGTCTCGATAACCTTAACCAAGCGGTTGAAACGCTCGAGAATAACCTCATGCGGCGTAGGATCGTCAATCTCGGCAGCCGGGGTACCGGCGCGCTTGGAATAGATGAAGGTATAGGCCTGAGCATAGCGGACCGTCTCGGCAAGTGAGAACGTCTGCTCAAAGTCCTCTTCAGTCTCACCCGGGAAGCCAACGATAATGTCGGTCGAGAGCGCGATGTCGGGCATGCGGTTGCGAATGCGATCGACAAGGCCCAGATAGTCCTCGCGTGTATAACGGCGATTCATCTCTTTGAGGATCCGCGTCGAACCTGACTGGACGGCCAGATGCAGCTGCGGCATAACGGCAGGCGTCTCGGCCATGGCATCGATGGTCTCGGGCAGCAGGTCCTTGGGATGTGAAGACGTAAAGAAGATACGCTCCACACCCGTATCGCCCACGGCACGCAGCAGATCGGCAAAACGCGGCTTGCCAAACAGATCGCGACCATATGAGTTAACGTTTTGGCCCAACAGCGTAATCTCACGCACGCCCTGGCGTACCAAACCGGTCACCTCGTCGACAATCTCCTCGAAGGGGCGGCTCTTTTCGCGACCACGCACATACGGCACGATGCAATAGGTGCAGAAATTATTGCAGCCTGTCATGATAGGCACCCAAGCGTGATACTGGGTCTCGCGATGCCACGGCATGCTCATGGCATCCGTATCCTCATGCTCATTGGCACGGATATGACGCTTACCATCAAGGAACGCCTCGGCAATGAGCTCGGCCACATGTGCGATGGAATGCGTGCCAAAAATGACATTGACATTATCGACGTTGGTGAGCAGGCCCTCGCCATCGCGCTGCGCGATGCAACCGCCAACGGCAACCACGCGCTTGCCCGAAGGCGAAGGCGGCAGGCTTTTGCAGGAATTGCACTGACCGTACAGGCGAGTATCGGCGGCCTCGCGCACGCAGCACGTCATGAAGACAACGATATCGGCATGCGCGGGATCGAGCGCCATGAGGCAGCCATACGAATCAAGCAGACCGCTCACACGCTCGGAGTCGTGCTGATTCATCTGGCAGCCAAAGGTGCGGATAAAGTAGGTTTTACCGGCAAGAATATCGCGTACGGAACGCTGGTCCATGTGCATAAGTCCTAACGATGGGGAGCGGAACGAGGCAAGCAGAAGCTATGCCACAGGCTTAACATCATCCATGACGACGTTATCCATAGCAGCTCGATTGATCTGGTGAACGTAGATAGAAAGGCGGATGGCCGTGCGCGACTCCCCGTTAATGAGGATGTCGGAGAACACGGGCGCGCAGGAAATATCAAAACCGGTTGGAATCAAAAAACCGCGCGCGATAGCAACGGCCTTAATGGCTTGGTTGACGGCACCGGCGCCGACACACTGGATGTTGACGGGTACACCATCCTTGACCATGCCGGCGATGGCGCCGGCAACGGACGCGGGCGATGATTTGCTTGATACCTTCAGGCAATCCATGAAGAAACTCCTGCATTTAAAAGTACGTTTTAACTGCAATAACTGTATCGTACCGAGTGGACTCGGTAAAGGCACTATTCCTCTTTGGCAAGATCAAAGGTCACGGTGATTCGATCACGCGAAACACGAATCTTTGGGTCGCCGCAAAGGTTGAGATAGTACCGGGCAGCGAGGTCATTAAAGTCGCGCTCCACAGCACGCGAAAACTGTGCAATGTCATCCTTGGCAATACGTAGCCCGCGACGATCCTTCGCGAGATCGACAGGAGCCGGCGCACGCGAGGACGAATCACGCTCGCGCAGCAGACGCGCGGTCACACCGCGAACGGGCTTAATCTGCCCTACCAAAATGCGATGGGCCGTGCGCTCGGACATCTCAAGACCCAAACCCGAACAGATACGGATAAAGTCCTCGGCATCAGAAGCAAGGCCTAAACGATCGACAACCGGAAGCTCGCTCTCGTCATCAATGAACAGGAGACGAGACGTATCGAGCCGGCTTGACGCCTGAGCATAAAGGGTCGCGGCAATCTCAGACGGAGAACCAAGGTAGACATCGCAACCACGCAACTCTTCGAGCGCAAACTCACAAGCAGCGCGAATAATATTATGCGGACCGCGAGCACAGACATAACGTCCGTCCTCATCCTTGACGGCCTGGGGCCAGCTGGACTGATCGGCACGCTCACTGAGGCGGTTAGCCGCAACGCTCACCTTGAAGGCTGAACCAAGATCGACGCCGGACGTGACCACACGGGCCTCGTCGGTGTTCTGCTTGATCGAAAACAATGCCATGCCACGACCGTGAACGCCCCAACGGTCCATCTTCATGCTCTCGAGCTTGGAGGTAACGCGGGCATCAAAGATTCGCTCTTGCATATCCTGCGGAACGCCAGAACCGTTATCCAGAAAGACAAGCGTGCGGACGCCATCTTCCTTGGTCGTGGCGAGATAGACCTTGTCGGCGCCGGCATCGCGAGCATTACGGAGCATTTCGATGACGATGTCCTCGACATGCTGAATGTCGTGCTTAGCCTGGCGCCGCTCGGCCTCCGAAACGCGGAGGCGGACATACCCCTCGCCAAGGTTCTCCTCGACGCGAAGGTTGCCCTCCCCCGACATCGACGCGATAAATGAGATGAGCTCGTTCGCGTCGCTCATGTTATTTAGCGATATCGACAGCGCGGCTCTCGCGAATCACGACAACGCGCACCTGACCGGGATACTCCATCTCTTCCTCGATCTGATGGGCGATATCGTGAGCCAGAACCGTGGACTGGGCATCGGAAATCTTGTCCGGCTGGACCATGACGTGGACCTCGCGACCGGCCTGCATGGCATAGGTACGCTCGACGCCGTCATGGGAGTTGGCTATCTCCTCGAGCTTCTCAAGACGCTTGATGTAGTTCTCGGCAGACTCGCGACGGGCACCGGGGCGAGAGGCAGAGACAGCATCGGCGGCCTGTACCAGGACATCGAGCACCGTGTTGGGGTCGACATCGGCATGATGAGCCTCGATAGCGTGGACGATAACGGGCTTCTCGCCATAACGGCGGGCCAGCTCGGCGCCGATGACGGCATGCGGGCCCTCGACGTCGTGGTCGATTGCCTTGCCCAGGTCGTGCAGCAGGCCGGCGCGCTTGGCGGTCACAACGTCCAGGCCAAGCTCGGAAGCCATCACGCCGCACAGATCAGAGACCTCAAGGGAGTGCTGAAGCACGTTCTGACCAAACGAGGTGCGGTAGCGCAGGGCACCAAGGGTCTTGACGATCTCGGGGTGCAGGTCGTGGATGCCGGTATCGAAGGCAGCCTGCTCGCCAGCCTCGCGCACGCGCTGCTGAACCAGGTCGGCAGCCTTGTGATACATCTCCTCGATGCGGGCGGGGTGAATGCGGCCGTCCGCGATGAGGTTCTCGAGGGCGACACGGGCGGTCTCACGACGGACCGGGTCGAAGCTCGAAAGAACGACGGTCTCGGGCGTGTCGTCGATCACGAGGTTGACGCCGGAAACCTGCTCGAAGGTCCGGATGTTGCGACCCTCGCGACCAATGATACGGCCCTTGAGGTCATCAGAGGGAATGTGCACGGAGGTAACGGTGACCTCGGCAGTGTGGTCGGCTGCGCAGCGCTGAATCGCCAGGGACAGAATCTCCTGGGCGGTCTTGTGGCACTCGGCGCGAACCTGCTGCTCGGACTCGCGAATGATCGTGGCGGCCTCGTGGGTGACCTCACCGCGAACCTTATCGAGGAGCTCCTTGTGGGCATCCTCGCGGGTAAGGTCGGCGATACGCTCAAGCTCGGAGGTCTGCTTTGCGCAGAGCTCCTCGAGCTCACGAGAGCGCTTCTCGACCTGACCGGCCTGGCTGGACAGCTGATGCTCGCGCTTGTCGAGAGCGTCGTTGCGGCGATCGAGGGATTCCTCGCGCTGCATCACGCGGTTCTCGAGCGTACGAATCTCGTTCTTACGCTGCTTGTCCTCGGCCTCGGCGGCCTGCTTGTTCTTGATGATCTCCTCTTTAGCCTCGAGCAGAGCCTCTTTTTTGAGGGTCTCGGCCTGACGCTTGGCATCACCGATCAGGGACTCAGCCTGTGCGTGTGCCGACTGGATTTTTTCGTCGGCCTCGTGAAGACTACCCTGCTTGGCGGTGCGCATGTAGGCAATGGCGGCGATGGCACCCAAAACGATGCCAACGAGCGCTGCGATGATAGGCATGCTCACTCCTTTTTATGGATTCGTTACACAACAAAGCGAACCGTCCTTACGAACGGCTCGCGACATTTGAGTAATATGGGCGCAGCTTATGCGGGTCGGATACAGATAAACATATAAACAAACTCATCACAGATGAGCACATATCACAAAGCAAATGACAGTGTTTATCGTACGTTGAACCACAACAACTGTCAAATAAATGGCCCCAGCACGGCGGCTAAAACGCGGTGAACGGCAGGGCCACAAAACGCATACGCCTAAACCGCACATTCCTCACGTTCGGCATCGAGACGTGCCTTAACGGCATCGGCGGCAATGTGATACGTGAAGCCCTTGCCCATCAAAAACCGAACCAGTTTTTCGAATCCGCGCGTCTCTGGAACACGCCGCTTGGCGAGCAGGGCTGACGCACGCGCCAAATCGTCTTCGACGGCAAAATAATCCTCGGGATAACCGGGAATGTCATCGAGCACGACATGACGGCGCTTAAGCTCGGTCTCGATTTTACGCTGTCCCCAACCACGCCGCTTTCGTTCCTCGATAAAGTACGAGCAAAAGCGGTTCTCGTCTAAAAAGCGATACTCGGTGGCGCGCTCGACCGCGAAATCGATAGCGGGCTGGTGAAAGCCGTAGCGAGCCAGCTTGTCACGGACCTCACCCGTCGCATGGTCGCGGCGCGATAACATCTCGGTCACCATGGTAAGCGCACATTTACGCTCGATGAGCTGCACAGCATCACGAAAGTTATCCCAATCACAGGGAAGATCGGGGCGGTTTTTGACATACAGCCGCGCGACCCGCACGGGGATCCAAATGGACCGCTCAAAACCGCCCTCAAGCTCACAATCGATATGTGCGCAAGGCTTTTTGGACACATAGCCGCTCGAGAACGAGGAGGCCGCCTTCTTATCGGGAAAGACGACCGTGGCCTCGGTCACCGTATACGACATGAGCGTAACCGCTACTCGTCGTCATCATCGAGCATGGCGGAACCATCGATGGCGTAAAGCTCGTCAAACTCCTCAGGCGCAGGCTGATCGGTCAGCTCGACCTCGGACGGAGCATCGTCATCAAACTCAAGCCCGCAGGCAAGGCGAACCTTATGCTCAATCTCGTCGGCGCAATCGGGGTGTTCGCGCAGGAACGCCTTGGCGGCCTCGCGACCGTTGCCGAGCTTGTCCTCGCCATAGGCGAACCAGGAGCCCATCTTCTTGCAGATGCCGCACTCGACAGCCATGTCCAGAATCGAGCCCTCCTTAGAGATGCCCGTACCGTACATGATGTCGAACTCAGCAGAACGGAACGGAGCGGCCACCTTGTTCTTAACGACCTTGGCGCGCACGCGGTTACCGATAACCTCATCCTTAAGCTTAATGCTGTCGATGCGGCGAATGTCGATACGCACCGAAGAGAAGAACTTAAGGGCGCGGCCGCCCGTCGTGGTCTCGGGGTTGCCGAACATGACGCCGATCTTCTCTCGCAGCTGGTTGATGAAGATGCATGTCGTATTGGACTTGGACAGCGAGCCGGCGAGCTTGCGGAGCGCCTGACTCATCAGGCGAGCTTGCAAACCGACCGTGGTATCGCCGATCTCTCCCTCGATCTCGGCACGCGGGGTCAGCGCGGCGACGGAGTCGACGACGATGGCATCGATGGCGCCGGAACGCACGAGCATGTCAACAATCTCGAGCGCCTGCTCACCCGTATCGGGCTGGGAAATCAATACCTCGTCGATATCCACGCCAATGCGCGCGGCATACGTGGGATCGAGCGCGTGCTCGGCATCGATAAACGCCACGACGCCACCCATTGCCTGGGCCTCGGCCAAGATCTCGAGCGAAAGCGTCGTCTTACCGGAGGACTCGGGACCGTAAATCTCGACGATACGGCCGCGCGGCACACCGCCGATACCCAGAGCGGCATCGAGCGCCAGAGCACCCGTGGGGATGGCCTCGACCTCGAGCTCGGGGCCGCCGTCACCATACCTCATGATGGAACCTTGACCGAACTTCTTCTCGATCTCGGCCTTGGTGGTGGCGATCATCTCTTCGCGCTCTTTGCCCGTCGTGGGTGCATGGACGGTACGTACGGGACCTGAATTCTTGGCCATGAATAGCCCTCCTCTTAACAACCTGCATCGATAATAAACGAACGGCTGTTCGTGGTCAACCGTTCAGACCAATCATATGCAGGCAGTCTTTCCAAAACCCAACCAAACGCCGACCAAACACTGTCCAAATGCTTGACCACATAGGGCCAAATAAAAACAAGGAAGGAGATAATACACCTATGACCAGCACAAAAGCTAATTCGTCAGAGGTCCCCATCTCCACAATTAAGGGGCCCTAAGGCCCCTTAAAACACGCCTATTCCATAGAGTTGAGCACAAGGGCAATGCGTCCCAATGCCTCCGTGACCGCATGGGCACGAACACACGAACGGTCGCCCTCATAGTGGCAACGCACAGAGTCCACGATCGGCACTTCCCCATCAGCCACGCGATACGCCCAGCCAATATAGAACGTGCCGGCGGGGTCTTGCTCGGTGCCACCACCGGGCCCAGCGTAGCCCGTTGCGCTCACGGCCACATCGCTCTGATAGAGGTCCAGCGAGCCCGCGGCCATCTCGCGCGCCGTCTGGTGCGACACGGCGCTAAACCGATCGAGCGTCTCCTGCTCAACACCCAGAACACGATGCTTGATCTCATCGCAATAGGTCACCGCACCGCCGCGCAGCACCGCCGAGGCGCCCGGGATATCGGCAATCGTCGAGGCGATCATACCCGCCGTCAGCGACTCAGCCGTAGAAACCGTCACGCCCCGAGCGCTCGCGCGCTCGACAATATCGCGCGCCAGCTCCTCGTTATGTGCGGAAATCTGCTCAAAAGAGTCCGCCATACCCACCAGGACCTAGACCGAAAAGACGATCTTGCGGCAGTTCCAGAAGTACTGGGCGCCCGAGATAACGGTCAGGACAACGGCAACAGCGTACAGGAAGCGTGAAACGCCATAGACACCGAGCAACAGCTCCGCAGGCCCCAACTGGAGGCCGGTCATCGCAAAGACGCACAGGTAGCCGCAGATGGAGACCATCGTGGTCGCCGTCTTGTACTTGCCGAGCTTATCGGCGGCAATGACCACACCGGCCGCACTCGCGACCATGCGAAGGGCGCTCACCAACAGCTCGCGGAACAAGATAATGAACACGGACCACACGGTCACCGCGCCAAAATCGAGGAACAGCAGCAGGGCCGAGAACACGAGTAGCTTGTCGGCGATGGGGTCCAAGAACTTACCGAAGTCGGTGATCTCGTTGCGCGAGCGCGCCAGATAGCCGTCGACCTTATCGGTGCACGACAGGATAACGTACAGAATAAAGGCGGCGGCGGCGAGCGGGCCGTCGAAGGTGCTCCAGTCCGTACCGGCAACGCTCGTGTGAGACAGCGCCGACACGATCATGAACACCGGGATAAAGACGATGCGAACGCACGTCACGATGTTGGCGGGCGTCCAAACACTCGTCAGTTCCTTATTGCTCTCGTTTGCCACGACGCTCTCCTACTCCACAACATGTCCGATAAGCTCATAGCAGAAGCTATCGGTAAACTCGACGGTCAGAATATCACCCACGGACGCCTCGCTGGCGTCCAGATGCACCGCGCCATCGGAATCGGGCGCCTGGAACCAGGCATGGCCGATCAGCTCGGCGCCGTCCTCGGTTTCTTCGATACCGTCGACGATCACCTGGGCGCGCTCGCCCACATGTGCGGCGGTGGCGGCAAAACCGAGCGACTCAGCCAGGTCCATGGCCTCCTGGGCGCGCTCGAGCTTGACCTCTTCGTCGACCTGACCCTCCATCTTAGCGGCCAGGCTGCCCTCCTCCTGCGAGTAGGCAAAGACGCTCGTGTAGTCAAAGCCGACGGTGTCCATAAAGTCGATAAGGTCGCGGAACTCGTCGTCGGTCTCGGTCGGGAAGCCGACCATGGCCGTGGAACGGATCACGATGCCGGGGATACGCTCACGCAGATCGCGGAACAGGTCCTCGAGCTCCTGGCGCGAACCAGAACGGCGCATAGCCTTGAGAATGCGCGCGTCGCAGTGCTGCACGGGGATATCGATATAGGGAAGCACCTCGGGCGTATCGCGAATCGTCTCGATGAGCTCATCGGTCATGCCCTCGGGCTGCAGGTAGAGCACGCGGACCCAGACGTTCTGCGGGCGCACGGCCTCGGCGACGGCACGCAGCAGCTGCGCCAGATTGCGCGGCGAGCCCTCGGCGACGTCCTCATCCGCAAAGTCGGTGCCCCAGATGCCCGTGTCCTGGCCGATCAGCACGATCTCGCGCACGCCACCGGCAACCAGGTCGCGCACCTCGGAGATAATGCTCTCGGCATTGCGCGAGTGATAACGACCGCGAATATAGGGGATCATGCAGAAGCTGCAAAAACGATTGCAGCCATCGGAAATCTTGACGTAGGCAACGGCACCCTCGACGGTACGCTTGACCTGAGGGATATAGGCCGCGATCTCACGCTCGACACCCAGCACGCCATCGATGACTGCCACGATGCCGTCTTCCTCGTCGGCCTTCACAAAGGCAGCGACCTCGGGCAGCTCGTCAGGCAGGTCGTCGCCATAGCGCGACGGCACACAGCCGCACATGACGATGGGGCAAGAACGAACGCCGTCCTGCACCTCGTTGGCGAGCTCGAGCGTGGTCTCGATGCTCTCGGACGTTGCGGAGGCGAGGAACGAGCACGTATTGACGATGGCGATATCGGCCTCCTGCGGGTCGAATGCCTCCTCGTAGCCTGCGGCGGTCAAAAGAGAACGCATGCGGTCGGTATCGACCTCGTTCTTGGCGCACCCGAGGGTGATGTAGAGCACGGAGCCCAACGGTGTATCCATGTTGGAGAGCGGTCCTTTCGAATGATATTAGCGGTAGTTGGTGAACTGCAGCGGCTGGCCGTAGTCCTGGTCGCGCAGGAACTGAATCACGGTCTGCAACGCGTCCTTCGAAGCAGAGGAAACACGCAGCTTGTCAGCTTCGATGGTCACCTTGACCTTGAGCTTTTGGTCCTTGATGTCCTTGTTGATCTTCTTGGCGGTCGCCTGGTCGATACCCTCGACGATATGGCCGAGCACGCGCACGGTGCCGCCCGATGCCGCCTGCGGAGCATCCCACGAAACAGCCTTGAGGTCGATGCCGCGCTTGATGAGCTTGGAGCTCAGGACATCGATGATCTGCTTGGAGACAAAGTCGGCCGGGGCGTTGATCGTAAAGAGCTTGTCGCCCTTCGAAAGCTCAATCGTGGCGCCGGAATCCTTCAGGTCATAGCGCTGGGAAATCTCGCGCGTGGTCTGCTGGAAGGCGTTGTCGACCTCTTGCATATTGACCTCGGACACGACGTCGAAGCTGGAATCTTTAGCCATGATGTTTCCTTTCGCGTACGAGCGGCTTAATAGCTATCGTACGAATAGTCGGTAGAATCGGTGGGCGTCTGACCGTCAGTTGCGGCATCGGCGCCATCCGTGGACTGGGCATCGGTGCCGTCGGTGGTATCGGTACCGTCGGTGGTGTCGGCACCATCAGAACTTTCACCATTCTCGGAATCGGTCGTCTCCTTCTTGGGAACGGTGATCGTCACACGCGCCACGCCCGAAGTCTTGGTATCGTAACGGACCTTTTCGCCATTCTTGGTAACGGTGACATCGGAAGGCTTGGACGTGGTGATCTCGATCGAGGACTCGGGCGTGTACTCCTGCTCAAAGGGGCCAGTCGCCTGGGCGCCATAGACCGACTTTCCGTCGACCTTGACCTCAATCCACGCGGTCTTTCCCTTGGCAACGGAGACCTTGACCTTCGTCGCCTCGTTCTCTTCCTTTTTAGCCGTCGTCTTGGTGGCGTCCGAACCGGTCGACTCATCCGTCGCCTCATCGGTGTCTTCGTCCTCGTCGACCGTTTCGGTCTTCTTAGAAGACTTCTTGGTCGTCGTCTTGGTAGCAGCAGGCGTCTCGGGCGTGGTTTCGGGCGTCGAAGATGCGCAGCCGCGCAGAAGTACCACGATGAGCACGATCAGCAGCAACGCCACGGCACCGATGCCAGCGTAGACGATACGCGGATCGAGCCCGTTGTTTTGAGGAGTACGAGATCCGCCGCGTCCACGACTGGAACTGCTGCGGCCACCTCCCTGAGGCATACGACCACGATTGCTATCGGAACGGCCACGATAGCCACCCTGGCCCTGAAGGCCGCGCTGACCCGAGCGGGGCGCAAGTTCACCGCGGCCTTGATAGCCACGCTGGCCCGAACGCGGAGCCGAAGGGCGCTGGTCATACGGCTGTGATTGAGAGCGAAGACGCGGCGTCACCTGCGTGGCATCGGCGTCCGCATAGCCACCGCGAGAGCGTCCGGTAGAGACACCACGGCAACCGCGATCGGAATAACCACCATCGCCGTAGCCGGCACGAGGGTCACGTGCGACACCGCGGGCAGCGGGGAGTGCGCGCTCCTCGGGCGCCGGCGTGCTGCGAAAACGATCGCGCTGGGAACGAATCTCCTCGCTCGAGCCCGTTTCGGTAACATAGCCAGCCTGCTGAGGGCGCTGGCCATAACGCGTCGAACGCCCGCCCTGAACCATCAGGAAGCGGCCGTTGTCGACCGAGGAACGCGAATTGACGTAGCCGGCGGCGTCCTGAAAACGACCGCCCTGCTGCGACGTCTCGCGCTCATATGCCATCAGATCGTCAAAATAAGCGTTGACGACCTCCCGCGGATTGAGGCCCAAAAAGCGCGCATAGCTCGAAATCATGCCCTGCGCATAGCCGCGCGGAGGCATCGATGCAAAATTGCCATTCTCGAAAAACTCGATGATCTGCGGCCTGATTTTGATGGTGTTGGCGACCTGCTGAATGGAAAGGCCCATTCGGCGACGCTGCTCGAGCAGCATGTCACCAAAGCGTGCAGCCATCAGAATCCTCCAAACTCACGATCTTCACGTGCCATCTCGGCGTCGACGGATTCCAGCGTGGCAAGGCCTTCTTCATCCAGCAGAACCTCGCGCGGCTTGGAACCGTCGGGCGGTCCGACGACACCTTTTTCTTCCAGCATGTCCATAATACGCCCGGCGCGCGCATAGCCAACCTTCAGGCGGCGTTGCAGGCCAGATGTGGAGCCCAGCTGCGATTCCACCACAATATGAGCGGCTTCCCAGATAAGCGGATCGTCGTCCTGAGGCTCGGCAACGCCGGTTCGCACGATGCCGCCGCCACCTGCCATGGACATGGAGGCAGGTGCCACAGCCGACAGGATCTCCTCATGGTAGTCGGGCTCGCTTTGCGACTTAACGAACTCGACAATCTCGTTGATCTCGTCATCCGAAACAAAGCAGCCCTGGATGCGGCGGGGCTTGCCCCAGTCGACCTTTGAGAACAGCATGTCACCCAAGCCAGTGAGCTTTTCGGCACCCATCTGGTCAATGATGACGCGGGAGTCGATGCCCGTTGCGACGTTGAAGGCGATACGGTTGGTAATGTTTGCCTTGATGAGGCCCGTCACCACGTTAGAGCTCGGACGCTGGGTCGCCACGATAAGGTGGATACCGGCGGCACGGCCCAGCTGGGCGATACGCACAATCGAGGCCTCGACGTCCTTGCCGGCGACCATCATCAGGTCCGAAAGCTCGTCGATGATGATGACCAGGTAGGGCATCTTTTGCGGCGGGTTATCGTAATGCTCAAACTCGCCGGCGGCCTGCTTTTCGTTATAGGTCGAGATCTTGCGCACGTTCAGGCGCTCGAAGACCTTCAGGCGGCGCTCCATTTCGGACACCGCCCACTGCAAGGCGCTCGCGGCCTGCTTGGGCTCGGTCACTACGGGCACGTAAAGATGCGGCAGGCCGTTATAGCCTGCGAGCTCGACGCGCTTGGGGTCGACCATGATCAAGCGAACGTCCTCGGGGAGCGCGCGCATGAGCAGGGTCGTGATGATGGAGTTGATCATGACCGACTTACCGGAACCCGTGGTACCGGCGATCAGCAGGTGGGGCATCTTGGCGAGGTCGGCGACGACCGGCGTGCCCTCGGCGTCGCGGCCGATGGCAAGCTCAAGCGGACCGCCCTTAACATAGGGCAGCACGTCGCCCAAGTTGACGTTCTGACGCTTGCGATTGGGGATCTCGATACCCACGAGCGAGGTGCCGGGAATCGGGGCAAAGATACGCACGGACTGAGCAGCAAGCGACAGCGCGATGTCGTCCTCAAGGCTCGAAATCTTGCTCACGCGCTCACCCTCGCCGGGCTGCAGCTTAAAAGTCGTCACCGTGGGGCCGGCAATCCAGCCGACAACGCGAGCGCTACGGCCAAACTCAAGCAGCGTGGACTGCAGCGACTCGGCGGTCTGTTCCAGCTCCTTGTCCGAAGATGCGGCAGAAGCGGACTGAGGGTTTGCATGCAGGATTTCGAGCGGCGGAAGCTTAAGGCCGTCCTCTTCTTCGCCCTCGGCGTCAGTTGCGGTGTCGCTCGCTCCCCCATTGTCAGCCGCAGCAGGAGCGGCAGAGGCCGTAGAGGTTGAGGCGTCAGCGACCTTGGGGTGCTTCAGGAAGTCGGGGATCTGGGGGGCGGCCGAGACGGGATTCACGGAAAACGGCGGCTCGGACTCGTCAACCTTGTCCGGATCGTCCTCCATCGAAAGCTGTCCGGTGACCTGGCCGCGCTTTGCATGGCGACGCGGCAGCAAAGTTGTCTTTGCGGTCTCAATCGGAGCCTCGTCGTCCTCGTCATCGCCCTCGGTGAGCTCAATCTCGCTATCGGACCAAGACGGGTCGGGCTCACTCGTATTGAGCTTGGGAACCGTCTTGCCCTTCTTGGCATGACGGCGCGGCAGCAGCGTGGTCTTGGCCCGCTCGGCTTCAACCGACTCGGATACGTCGACAAACGGGTCATCGTCCTCGTCGTCATCCAAAACCGGGTCGACATCGCCACCCATGACCGTGGTCACCGCGGCGTCAGTCCCCTTCTGGCGAAAAATGCTCAGGTGCGGACGAGCGACGCCGGGAACCGACAGGGCCTCTTCATCGCCCCACGGGCTCGCATTAACATCGGCGCGGCAACGCTCGGCAAAATCGGCAGCGCGATCGCGCGCGGAACGCAAAACACCGCCCACCGAAAAGCCGATAATGACCAAGCCCACGACGACAAGGCCCAGCAGGACTACCATCGCGATAGGCTTACCCAGGGCATTCTGCAGCGCACTCGCAATAAACGCACCGATGTAGCCACCCGAAGCGGACAGATTTTGCGGCGTGAACATAAGGTCGCACGAGTCGCTCGTACCCGGCACCATCAGCGAAAGAATGGAGACGACGGCCACAAAGACCACGGCGCCACCCGCGACCGAGCGAATGTTGAGCGGCGAATCCTCGCCCAAAAAGAGCGTGGCGGCAAACAGCAAGATGACGATCGGCAACACGTAGGCGCCCAGGCCAAAGCCAAGATGGTAGAAGCCGGCAACCGCAGCCGTCACGGGTGCCGTTGCCGGCGAAATCACGGCAATGAAGGACGCAATCGCCAAAACGGCAATGATCACGCCGGCGATATCGCGATTGGCCGAAGGCTCGACCAGGGGCTCGAACTCATCGAACTCGGCCTCGTGGCCCTTATTGGCACGCAGATGGGAACCGGCACCCTTAGCAGATGCCGGTTGGTTGTTGGCTTTGTTGCCTTTGGCGTTTTGTGCAGATCCGCGCGCCAAACTAAACCTCCATGACGACCGGGATAATCATCGGACGGGTGCGCGTACGGCTCCAGATAAAGTTGGAGAGCGAATCGCGCACGGCCTTGCGAATAGCATCGGAGCCGCTGCTGGTAAAGCTAAACTTGCCCTTCTCGATCGTCTTCATGATGGCTGCGGAGGCATCCTCGGAGAACTGGTCGTCGATGGCAAACGAGACGCCGCGGCCCGAGAACTCGATAGCCTCGATCTTCTTGTGCTTGAGCGAGACGATGGCAACGGCCGTGACCATACCGTCGTTGGCGAGCTTTTGGCGATCGCGCAGGACGATGGGGTCGGTGTCGCCGATGCGCAGACCGTCGACATAGACGACGCCGGACTCGACGGGCGTACCGCGCTTGACGATACCGCCGCGCATCTCGAGCGTGTCACCGTTATCGAGGATAAAGATGTGATCGTCCTTGAGCCCCATCTTACGGGCAAGCTGGGCATGGGCGCGCAGGTGCACGGCCTCGCCGTGAACCGGCATAAAGTAGGTGGGCTTGGCCATGGCCATCAGGAGCTTGAGCTCCTCCTGGCTGCCGTGGCCCGAGACGTGGACGAGGGCACGTGACTTATCCCAGACGTCGCAGCCAAGCTTGGCCAGGCTGTTGACGACCTGCTGGACAGCCTTCTCGTTGCCGGGAACAGGAGTTGCCGAGAGGATGACGGTATCGCCCTCGTGGATGGAGAGCGTCTTGTGCTCGCCGTTGGCCATGCGGGACAGCGCCGACAGCGGCTCGCCCTGCGAACCGGTGCACATGACGACGATCTTGTCGTCGGGCAGGTTATCGATATCGAAGGCATCGATGATATCGGCATCGTTGATGTTAAGGTAGCCCAGCTCGCGCGCCACGCGGGTGTTGGTGAGCATGGAACGACCGGTCACGACGACCTTGCGGCCGCACTTACGGGCGGCATCGCAGATCTGCTGCAGGCGATGGATATGACTCGAGAACGACGCGACGAACACGCGGCCCGGAGCATTCTTGATGGCATGCAGCAGGTTGGGGCCAACCTCGGCCTCGGACTTGGTAAAGCCGGGAACCGTGGCGTTGGTGGAGTCGGAAAGCAGCAGGTCGATACCCTGCTTAGCAAAGCGGCTGATGGCGGCATAGTCAGGCGTGACGCCATCGATGGGCGTCTGGTCGAGCTTAAAGTCACCCGTGTGCATAACGGTGCCCTGGTTGGTGCGAATGAACACGCCCAGTGCACCCGGAATGGAGTGCGTCATGGAAAAGAAATCGAGCGATATGCCACCGAGATTGACGTGGCTGCCGCCCTTGACCTCACGGAACTTGGGTGCGCGGATGCGGAACTCGGAGAGCTTACCCTCGATGAAACCAAGCGTCAGCTTGCTCGAGAAGATGGGCACCTTGTTGTTGAGGTCCTGCAGCAGGTACGGAAGCGAACCGGTGTGGTCCTCGTGGCCGTGAGTGACGATGATACCGCGGAGCTTCTCCTCGTTCTCCAGAACATAGGTGTAGTCGGGAAGCACCAGGTCGATACCAGGCTGGGAGTCATCCGGGAACATAAGACCGGCGTCGACGAGCACCATGTCGTCGCCGCACTCGAAGACCGTCATGTTCTTGCCGATGCCATCAAGGCCGCCGAGCGGGATGATCTTCAAGGGAGATGATTTTTTAGCTGCCATAGGTTAGTGTGGTTTCCTTTCTTCGAAACGGGTCTGGAACAACCGACGGGGCGCTTCTGGCAAACCGACCGCCGGGAACGTACAAACATGCATCACAGAGTCGATGCAATAACCACAGTATGATACCCATTTGCACAACAACAGACCACCCATGCATCAAAGCCCCATCTGAACCGGTCCATCCCGCCGGTCTGGTCTCAGCGGGCCCGGCACGGGCTAAGTTTCCTGCTCTACAGTCCTGCGCAAGACGGAAAGCACATTAAGTGCTTTCCTTTGCGTGCGGAACTCGCGACAAACTTAACCCCCGCCCCCAGCCCCGGAGACCCTCCCTGCCGTCACTTTGTTCGAGTCGTTGTTGTTCCTCGCCGCTTCGCGGCTCGGCGGCCCCGTTCTCCGCGGCGGGGTTTGTCTAAGGATCTTGTTGAAGCTCGGCCTTTGGCTGAAAGAAAACGGGGGATGCATTGTGCATCCCCCGTTTTTGTTGCGGTTAGTCCAAGTCAATAAACTTGGTGCTTAGGATCTTGCCGTCTTTGACGAGCATTCTGGCCATGGTGGGGCCTCGGGTGCCTCTGGGGTAGCTGGCGCTGCCCGGGTTGAGGACTAAGCAGCGGCCCACCTGGGCTTCTTTGGTTACGTGGGTGTGGCCGTTGATGGCTACGTCTACGGATCCCACCGGAAGGTCTTCGCGGTAGTGGGCTACGGCAAATTTGAGGCCTTCGTAGGTAAAGAGCGCAAGACGGTCTACATCGGGGCCGTAGTCGCGGTAGTAATCGTTGTTGCCCAGTACGGCCCGCGCGGGGGCGATGGTGCATAGGTGCTCGTAGTCCATCTCTGACGTAAGGTCGCCGGCGTGGATAATCAGGTCTGCGCCCTCAAGCTCGTCCAGGAGCGCAGGCGATAAATAGCCGTGGGTGTCCGAGATGATGTCGATACGCTTGGCGCTTGCACTGTTCATGGGATCCCTTCCGCAAAAAAACGATTCGGCAGATACATACAAAAAAGGCCCCACGGCTCCGCAGACGATGGGTCTACAGGGCTGCGGGGCCAGTGTGCTAGAGGCTCAGGGCCTTCTTGAGCGGCACGACGCGGCGGCGCGAAACCGGCACGCGCTCGTCGACGCCCGTAATGCCCAGCTGGATGGCGCCCGAGGGCACCGTCTCAACGTCCGTAACGCACGCCAAGTTGACGATATAGCGGCGGTGAACACGGAAGAAGCCAAAGTCGCAGAGCTTGGCCTCAAACTGCGCCAGCGAGGTCGTCGACAAAAAGCGATCATCGACGGTATAGATGCAGGAGTAATCGTCCTTGGCCATGATAAAGCGAATGTCGTCCACGGGAATGAGCACCTTGCGGCCGCCCTTTTCCACCGGGATACGCTCGATGGTCACTTTGCTGTCCGTAACCGGCTTGGCGCGTTGCATGACCTTCTCGATCGCGCGATCCAAGCGAGCTTCCTCGACCGGCTTCATCAGATAATCGACGGCATCGACGTCGAATGCCTCGACCGCATGGTCGCTATACGCAGTCACAAACACGATCGCCGGCGGATTTTTGAGCTTATGCAGCGCCTCGGCAAGTTGCAGGCCCGAGGCACCGGGCATCGAGATATCGAGAAACACGACATCCACGCGACTTTCCATAAGCATCTCGATGGCGGAGCGGACGCTCGACGCCTCCGTGATCGTGCCGATCTTGCCCGTTTGCTCGAGCAGGAAGCGAAGCTCCGAGCGAGCCGGCGCCTCATCATCCACAATCATCGCACGCAGCATAGGGATAAAACCTTTCGTCAACTAACTACGCCGGGCATCCGTCGCATGACGTTGAGCCCGTAGCCTTTTATTTTACTCTTGAATGTCAAAGATGTTCTCTGACAAATCAAGATGAAGGAGCACTTTGGTGCCCTTGCCCGGCGCCGATTCGACACGCGTATAGGAGTGCGGCCCAAAAAAGCGATGGATGCGCTCCGAAATATTGTGCATGGCCACACCGGCGCCGCCACCCTGGGGAGAGCTGGCGTCGGGACGGGCAGAGCGCTCGTCAAACAGTCTGGCAGCGGTACCCTCATCCATGCCCACGCCATTATCGGCCACGGCAATCAAGATTGCATCCTCGCCGTCTTGGTGAACGGTCACGTCGATCCTCAGGGCGCCGTCATCGCCCATACCATGACGCACGGCGTTCTCGACAATCGGCTGGATCACGAACGCCGGCACCAGCGTATCTTCCACGTCCTCGGACACATCGAACGTCGCAAGCACGCGGTCCTCGCCAAAGCGGGCCTTCTCAAAGGTAAGGTAGCGCTTGGTCTGTGCGACCTCGCGCGAGACCGGAATAAGCGATCCCGAGTTGTCGAGTGTAGCACGATAGAACGATGAGAACTCACGAAGCAGTTCGCGGGCCCGCAGCGGGTCGGTGCGCGTAAACGATGCAATGGTGTTCAGCGTGTTGAACAGGAAGTGCGGGTTAATCTGCGCCTGCAGCGCACGCACCTCGGCGCGCGCCGTGAGTTCCTTTTGCACCTCGAGCTCGTGGATGGCGAGCTGCGTGGACAAGATCTCGGCAAAGCCCGAGGCAAGCGCATACTGGGTACGGTCGACGGCGCGCGGGGTCTTGTAGTAGAACTTGAGCGTGCCGACGGTACGATCGCCCACCTTGATGGGGGCGATAATGCCGGCGGGAACTTGGTTGTGCGAGCCGTCCGAGCCCACGACATCCACCATACGGTTGAACGACTGCACGATGCCATGTTCGATAACGTAGCGTGTGGCAAGCGTGTGGATGGGAGTATCGGGCAGCAGTTTTTCCTCAAACTCGCCCGCGCAGGCAAGCACGTTGTCCTCGTCGGTGATGGCCACCGTCATGGCGCGCGTCTCGGGCAAAATGCGCCGGCACACCAAACGCGCCGACTCCTGCGTCAGACCGCCCTTAATGTCCTCGAGCATGGCCGAGGCCACCGAGAGCGTCTCCTCGGTGTACTGGGAGCGCACCGAATCGGGATTGAGCGTCAAAAAGATAAAGATGCACAGAAAGATGCACAGCAGCGCGCAGGCAATCACCGTGGCGATCGGCTCGATACCGGTCGCCAAGGCAAAAATAAAGTACACCAGCACGCAAATGGCGCATGCAACGGCAATGATGCGAAAGATTGATATTGAACTATCGCGCTGGGCGCGGCGGTCGATCATTCGGCCCCCTCCAGGATACTGATCAGTTGTGCGTCACGCCAAAGCCCGTCCATGATCTTGGGCCAAAAGCTCTGGAAACGCAGGTAGCTTGCAGCGTTTTGGCGCGCATAGGCCTTTGCCTCGCCGATACCATGGCGCCAAATGCGCAGGTAGCCCTCATGCTCGCGGGTAAACACGCTGCGGACCATAGCGGTCTTGCGCACGCGGTCGTCGAGCTCGCGCGAAATCCACGGGCCCGGGTAGGGCATGAGCGATGCCGCCGTAACGGGGATGAGCTCCTTTTGATGCGCGGCGAACGTCAACTTGGCCCGTTCGTAGTACCAACGGTATACATCCTGCATAAAGCGCGGTGAGCGCTTTTCGGACTCCGGAGGCAGATGGCGCACGGTCCACTCGTTATCGAACCACACGTCGTAGCCAAACATGCGCATGTTAAAGAGGTAATCCAAGTCCTCGCCGCGGGTGATAAACGGGTCAAAGGCCACACGCGTAAAGGCGCGGGCGTGCAGGGCCATCAGGCCGCCGCACACGTAGTTGGAGCGCGAGATGCGGGTGCCCGAGAGCGCCTTTTTCATCCAACGGTTGAACTCGATGCGCTTGGTCCACCAACGATGGCAGATGCCCGCCTTGTCCGTGGGAGCCAACGGCGAGCCGTCGCGATCGTAGAAATAGCCGCTCTTGACCAAAATCGGCAAGCCCTGACGCGTCTGCTGCCCCAACGCATAGGTCGCGCGCTTCATAAAGTCGGCGTCGATGACAGTCTCATCGTCATCCAAAAAGATAACCGCGTCATGCCCCAGCACCGCAGCGCAGGCCAGCCCCATGTTGCGGATGGCACCGTAGCCTCGCAGGCTCACGCACTCGCCCGAACCCTTGGGCGCGATCTGAGCAACCCGGTCTGCGATGCGCGAGGCCTGGGTGTTGGTAACAACGGTGACCTTGAGCGTGGGATGCGCGTCGACAATCTCGTGCACGCGCAGCGACACATCGGCTGTGGCAGAAACGGGACAGACCGCCAAAAGGATGATGCGCGGGATGTCACGTACCTGCTCAAGCGAGGCCAGGCAGCGGTCGAGTTCGGGATTGTCGGCGTTGAGTCGCGTCGAATGGTCATAGGTGCCAGGGGCGTTTGCGCAAGCGTCATCGCCCGCCCAATACGTTGGAATCACGACCGTGGCGTTCATGCCTTACCCTCCCTGCAACACAAAAACGGGACGCCGCCAAACACAGGCGACGCCCCGCGACCTAGCTGATTCCATCATACCCACTTGGGCAAATCATTGCTCGCAAGTCGCAATGTTTATTGCGGATAACCCCAAAAGAGTACCGTGGACAGGCACAATAGCCGCTCGCTCCTATGCGGCATGCTCTGCCGCCCGAGTCATGCGGGACAGGCGGACCAGCAGCATAAAGCCAACGACCAGCAGCGCACCAATGGAAAGGACGCCCAGCGACGGGTTGCCGGTCAGCGAGGTGACGACCGACACCAGGAAGGTGCCCATAACGCTTGCATAACGACCAAAGATGTCAAAGAAGCCGTAGTACTCGTTGGACTTTTCCTTGGGAATAATGCGGCCAAAGTAGCTACGGCTGAGCGCCTGCACGCCGCCCTGGAACAGGCCGACCAAAATGGCAAGCACCCAGAATTCAAAGGCGGTCTTGAGGAAGAACGCGGCAAAGAGCACGATGCCCATATAGGCGGCGACTGCCACCAAGATCATGTTGAGCGTGCCCACGCGGCCGGCGAGCTTGCCGTAAATGATGGCAGACGGAAAAGCAACAAACTGCGTGACGAGCAGCGCCAGGACCAGCTGCGTCGAATCGATGCCCAAGGCCGATCCGTAACTGGTGGCCATAGAAATGACCGTGTGCACACCGTCGATATAGAAGAAGAACGCGATCATGTAGACCAGCACGGTCTTGTTGTGGGCGATCTCGCGCATGGTGTGTCCGACCTCGGAGAACACACCGCCCACGATGTGGCCGATGGTGTCCTCGGGACCGCGCTCGCGACCGTACTTTTGCTTATAGGTGCGAATGAGCGGCAGGGTAAAGATGAGCCACCAGGCACCAGTGATGATAAACGACAGACGCGTTGCCAGCATGGTGGGGATGCCAAGAGCGGGGCCACCCATGATGAGCGCAAGGCAGATGACGAACGGCACGGTGGAACCGATGTAGCCCCAGGCATAGCCCGAGCTGGACACGGCGTCCATGCGCTCGTCGGTGGTAATGTCGGGCAGCATGGCGTCGTAGAACGTCATAGAAGAGTTAAGGCCGATGGTGCACAGCACGTACACGGTCAAAAATGCCATGGCGGACATTGGGATAGCCTGCGCCAGGCAAAGCACCAGGCCCGTGAGGAAGAAGCCCAAGAAGAACTTGATCTTGTTGCCGGCGTAGTCGGCAAGCGCGCCCAGAATGGGCATGAGCATGGCGATGACCAGCGAGGCGATCGTCTGCGCATTGCCCCAGGCGACCACCAGGTCGGCCGAGGAAGCGCCGGTATTGATGGCGTTAAAGTAAATGGGCACCACCGAGGTATTGAGCAGCACGAGGGCCGAATTGCCCACATCATACATAACCCAGTTACGCTCGAGCTTGGTGTATTTCATGGACAGGGACCCTTCGTATTCGCCCGATATGCAGTTAGTTCATCGTACCCCAATTGTCCAGAACCGCCGGTAAGGATTCGGCAAAGGGGCACTCACGGGCCCTATTCCTCGCGGTCGAACTCCTCATCGACATTGAGCACGCGACCGCTGTAATTGACATGGTTGGTCACGGCTTCCATATCGCCGGTCTCGATAAAGCGGGCAACCGTGCACTCGTAATCGAGCAGCGCGCGGTCAAAGACCTCGGGGAAGCTCTCGGTCGAGACTTCATCGGTAAAGGGGTTCTTCCATGCCAAGTGGCCCAGGTTACCGGTGCGCTCGGGCAGCTCCGTCGTCACGCGATGGGCAAGGCCGTCGAGCAGCGAGTAGTCGTGCACCAAGCCCTCAACCAACGAGATCGCGCGCGTCTTTACGGAGCCAGCCGGCTCAATCGCGCGGTAAAGTCGCTGCATATTGGCAACGGCGGCACCGTACTCCCCCGCCGGAATGTCAATGCCGTACACGCGTCCGGCAACATAGCTCATCAGCACGCCGGCCACGCGATTGATGCGATCGGTGGTGACGATCTCGCCCGCCGGCGGGTAATCGTCGACCGTAGCGCCATCGCGTTTAAGCTGCAGCATCAGTACATCCAGGTCGCTCTCGATCACGGCATGGACCTGACTGCTCGAATCCTCAAGCTCTGAATCGGACTCCACGATGCCAAACTGTTGCTCATAGACAAAGGGATGGGCGTTGCGGTCGAGCACGTAATGAGACAGCAGGCCCAGCGCAAAGGCGCGACCCAAGCTGGCGTCGCGCGGCAGCAGATGCGACACGCCGTCGCGCAGGCACGCGAACTGGCGAGACATGCGCGACCGATGCATGACCTGCGCCAGCAGCGTGCAGTCGGAAACACGCGGTGTCAGAATGTGAAAGAAAAACGGGTCGGGGCCTTGGTTGCCCAAGATAAAGGCAATGCGCTCTTCATCGGACGTTATGACGCCCTGCGGAAGACGGTCGATGCTTTCCTCGCCAAACAGATGATGGGTGATAAGCGCGGGCATAATAATCCTTTCGATTTCATTCGATTCCACCCATTATGCCCACCGCGCGCCCATGCCAAACCTGCGATGGTAAACGACGACACGCAAGCCTCTTACGCAAGCCCCAGGTGCGACTTGACCTCGGCGGCACGACGACGGGACACCGGCACCGTCGAGCTCACGCGGTCGAGCCTGAGCTCCATCAACCCCGTGGAGCCAATCTCAACATTGTGCACGTCTTCCAAATTGACCAGATAGCTCCGATGAACGCGAATAAAGCCCTCGGAGCCCAAGCGACGCTCGAGCGAAGAGATCGACTCATTGATCAGGTAGGTTCCCTCGGCGCAGATGGCGTTGCAAAAATCGGCGCGCGCCTCAAAGTAACAGACGTCTGCGGCGGGAATGAACACCTTTTTGCCCCCGCGATCCACCGTCAGACGCAAAGGCTGGCGCGGAGCGTGGACAACACGACGGGCACCCAAGGCTGCCTCGATCTTGCCGAGTGCCTTTGACAGGCGTGCGTCCTCGACCGGCTTGACGATATAGTCGACCGCATCGAGGTTATACGCATCGGCGGCGAACTCGGCAAACGCCGTCACAAACACAACCACCGGCGGCGTCTTTAAGTTCTGCAGCGTCTCGGCAAGCTCAATTCCCGAGCGGCCGGGCATCGTGATGTCCAAAAACAACACGTCGGGCTTGCTCGAGAGAATCGACTCCACGGCCTCGGTGACATTGCCCGCCTCGGCAATATGCCCCACGCGCGCGTCCTTCTCCAATAGATAGCGTAGCTCAGCCCTGATGGGAGGCTCGTCATCAACCACCAGGATGTTCCAGCCCTCGGACATGTGCGCTTCCTCTCTCTCCTCAATATACTCGCGTGCTACGCCGTCAACGGCGCCGGCTCATGCGGCTCGCCGTTCAGCTCGACGATAACCTGCGTCCCCACGTCCTCCTGGGACTCCACGCGCATGCCGGAATCTTCTCCGTAAAAGAAATGGATGCGCTGAAGCACGTTGAAGAGCGCCAGGCCGCAACCTCGCTTGATGGAGCCGTCGGCGATAATGCTCTCGGGCTCCTCTCGGCGATGTTGCTCAAACAGATGCGCGCAGACTTCTTCGCTCATACCGATGCCGTCATCTTCGACGATGATCTCCAAGCCGTCATCGGTCTCAAAAGCCCTAACATGAATAGAAAGCGGCTCGGTCTCGCGCTGCGCATGCTTGATGCAGTTTTCGAGCAGCGGCTGCAAGATAAACGGCGGCACCAGGCTGTCGCGCACCTCAAAGTCGATGTCGACCGAAACGCGCAGACGGCCGTCGCCATAACGAGCCTGCATTAGATTGATATAGCGAGTGCCCTGTTCCACCTCGTGCTCGAGCGTGGTGAGCGTATCGGAATCAGAAAGCGTCTGACGATAGTAATTGGAAAAGTCGATCAGCAGCGACCGCGCCTTGTCGGGCTCGGTTCGAACGAGCGACACGATGGTACTGATGGTGTTAAACAGAAAATGAGGATCGACCTGCGATTGCAAGGCGCGCAGCTCCACGCGGGCCGTGAGCTCGTCCTGGCGCTCGAGCTCAAAGCTCGCAAGCTGCGTGGAAATGAGGTCGGCAAAGCCCGAGGCAAGCGCCGTCTGGCGCATATCGATGCTGCTCAGACGGGGATAATACAGCTCGAGCGTGCCCACGCAATGCCCGCGCACGGTAAGCGGTGCGACAATACCGGCGCGCAGGCGCGGAAAGTAGCCACCCGTCTCATTGGAGGCGTCGCGCGAAAACACGCTTTGCTCACCGCTGTTGATCACGTTGAGCGTGGTCTTGAGCACCACCGGGGTGCCGGCGGGACACTTTGCCGAATCCTCGCCCCAGCTTGCCAACACCTGCTTGCCGTCGGTAAAGCAGATGGCAGAGGCGATAGTTTCGGACAGGATGATCTTAGAGGCGCCCAGGGCAGCTTCGGGCGTAAGGCCGCGCGACGTGTAGGCGAATATTTTTGAAGCGATGGCGAGCGTGCGGTCGGTTGCGCTCGATGTGAGGTCATCGGGAACGACAAAGACGTACGAGAAGAAGAAGCACAGCATGACCAAGCCGGCAATGACGACAACGGCCGGAACGGGATTGGGATTATCAGTTAGATCCCAGATGAGCAGCAGGATAAGCAGCGGAACGACAATACCGAGTAAGATGGCTTGAACCACATGCTGAGCGGTACGAAAGACCTTGGTAGAGTTGTAGCTCTTGCCCAGAATCAGCCTATTGAGATCCACCGTCATCCCCTTCTTACTGACGCACCCATAGCAATAAAGAGGGCCGCAAGCGACCCTCTCCATTGCATTATGCAATCAAATACTGTGTTTTACATCCAGCCATCGATGAACGGTAGCTTAGGCGCTGTACTTGTTTGCCTCGCCGAAGCTGCCGGCCTCGACAATCCAGCCGTCCTTCATGATGACGTCCATGTTGTCGGTGTTGAGCACGTGGATGTCGGCGGCGACGTCACCGTTGACGACCAGCAGGTCGGCGCACTTGCCGGCCTCGATGGAACCGGTCTCGTCCTCGATGTGGCACATCTTGGCACCGTTAAGGGTGGCACAGGTGATGGTCTCGACCGGGGTGAAGCCGATCTTGTCGACGAACTCGTACATCTCCTCGATGGAGCAGGTGCCGTACGGGGTGACGAAGGAGAAGGAGTCGGAGCCGATCGTCATGACGACGCCGCGCTTCTTGGCCTCGCGCAGGCAGTCGTAGTTGCGCTGCAGCTCCTTCTCGACCAAGGTGCCCTCGTACTTGTCGTGCAGCTCGGGGACGTAGACGGGCGGATAGGTGGCGTACCAGGTGGGCAGGAAGGCGATCGTCGGGGTGAAGAAGGTGCCCTGCTCGGCCATGAGGTCCATGGTGCGCTCATCGATATCGAAGCCGTGAATCAGCTGCTCGCAGCCAAAGCGAACGGAGTCGTAGGCGGCGGCGTGGTTATTGTAGCAGTGACTCCACACGGGGATGCCGACCATCTTTGCCTCTTCGACCACGGCCTGGATCTCCTCGGAGCAATAGTGCTGGTCGCGACCGGAATCCCAACGCCAGATGCCGCCACCGGTAGCCCAGATCTTGATGGCATCGGGGTTCTCGCGCAGGCGACGACGGACGGCCTTGCGCAGATCCCAAGGACCATCGACCTGGTCGCCCCAGGGATGGGATTCCTTGTTGAGCTCCTGGGTGCAGTGGTGGGAGTCACCGTGGCCGGCAACGCGGCAGAAGCCAAGACCAGTGGCCAGAACGCGCGGGCCCTTGAAGACGCCCTTGTCGATGCAGTCGCGAATCTGGATACCAAAGCGGCCGATCTCGCAGACGGTGGTGAGGCCGTGGGTGAGGCAGTCGTAGGCCTGCTTGACGGCGACGGCCTGCTTCTCGAGGAGCGGCTGCATGACCCAGTCGGTGTCATCGTCGGTCAGGTTGCCCGAGAAGTGCAGGTGGGTGTCGATCAGGCCGGGAAGGACGGTCTTGCCGGCGGCGTCGATAACCTCAACGCCCTCGGGAAGGTCCTGCATAGCACCGGCATACTCGATCTTGCCGTTGTCGTCGACGAGAACGAGGGAGTTCTCGACCGGCTCGGCACCGGTACCGTCGATGAGCTTGCCGCCAACGATTGCGTACTTAGTGGACATGGTTCCTCCTTATGGATCCATATAGTGGGCGAGGCCATGTTGGGTTATGGCCTCACAAAGCTACCCAAGTGGTGCCGGGTTCGGTGCGCGGAAGAGAGGGGTCCGCGCACCCGATCCGCCCCGGCTAGGCGTTATTTTTTGCGGGAATTGGTGAAGGCCATGAGGGCCAGGCCAATAGCCAACCAGCCGATCACGATGCTCCACTCCACCATGTTGAGGGAGGCGGGAGAGAACGGGACCACGAGCAGGCCAATGATGACGGCGCAGGCAGCGACAGCGAGGCTGATGCCAAACTTGCCGCCGGGCACCTCGTAGGGACGAGGCAGGTCGGGCTCGGTGAAGCGCATGCGCAGACAAGCGAGGGCGACCATGCCGCAGGAGAAGATGAAGGCGAGAGCCGACACGTTGGTCAGAGGGATGAGCATGTTCTTGCCCAGGAACGGACCGATGACGGTGATGACGCCCAGAACGGCGCAGGCGAGCTTGGGAGCGCCGGACTTGGGATCGACCTCGGCGAACTTCTCGGGCAGCTGGCCCTTGCGGCCCATGGCGAGCATGATGCGGCTCGTGGCGCCGTAGAAGGAGTTCATCGGGCCCATGGGTCCAAGCGTGGCGATGACGAGCATGGCCAGGTACAGGAGCATGTTGATGCCCTTGAGGCAGGCAAGCGCGGGAACCGGGCTCTTAACAAACTCATGCCAGTCGAGGATGGTGCCGAACGAGTAGATGCAGACCATGTAGAAGCCGCCGGCGGCCAGCAGGGCCAGGGAGATGATCTTGCCGAACTTGTTCCAGTTGAGGCCCTCGGCTGCTTCCTCAGCCTGCTGAGGAATGGTATCGAAGCCGGCGTAGAAGAACGGGGTCAAAACCAGGACCGACACGATGCCGGCGAACAGGCTGGTGCCCTCGGTAGCGGGCTTGCCGCCGCCAGCACCGGTGACCTGGGAGAACACGGGCATGGCGTGTTCCGGCGAACCGGTGAACAGCGAGACACCCATGGCGAGCAGCATGCCGCAGAGCAGAGCCTTGGTCAGGAAGGCCTGGAGCTTGGCGGCCGAGCTGGCACCGCGGAAGTTGAGGAAGATGACGTAGACTGCAAAGCCGAGCGCGATTAGCGTCGGGAACAGGTAAACGTCGGCGCCCAGGATGGTATAGAGCTTGACGGCACGCAGCCACTCAAGACCGGGCAGGCTGCCGAACATCTCGGACACGAGGGTCGAGATAGCGATTGCCTCCCACGGGCACAGGATGCCGTTGCCCAGGGCCAGGAGCCAACCGGTGATATAGCTCAGCGTACGGCCAAAGCTACGATCGACATACTCGACGATGCCGCCCGAGATGGGGATAGCAGCCGTGAGCTCACCGAAAACAGCTCCGACGGGCACGAGAAAGATTGCACCCAAGAGGAATGCGATCATAGCGGGAACGGGACCGCCGCCCACGACCATCCAGTCGCCGACCTGCAGAACCCAGCCAGTTCCGATGATGGCACCGAAACCGATGGTGAAGAAGTTCCAGAGCGAAAGCGTTTTCTTCATGCCGCCGTTACCTTCGACTGCAACTTCTGCGTTCTTGTCCGCCATTGTTCCCCTCCTTTCCTTATTGACGCCTCTTTGGCGTCACCCCTTGCGCGGTCTGTTTTGCCGCGCGCTTTTATTTCGTGGCTTTACAATACGGCCTTGGCACAGCAGCGCCGCTTGTGGCTCGACCGAAGGCAGAACTGCAAAACGAGCGGCGCCGTTTTTGGGACGAACGGCACGGTTTGCCGCTCATTGTTGTCGCCCGTCCGACGGGCGTACGCTCATCGGACGCATATAGAGATGTTTTTGAGGCCGTGTGTTTTGCGCCTTTCGTACCGTTTACCGAGCTTTTGACGCGCGGACCCATTTGTTGCACATCTTTTTTGTAGGATAGACAGGTTATACATGAGACAAGGCGGTACGAATGGCATACGGATACAACGACGGTGATCAACGGCGACAAAGCGTTCGCCTTGCTGGCCGCACCACGCCGACGCCCAGAAGTGCCACGAGCAGCAATCCGCAACGCCCTCAAGAGCAACCCAGGCCTTCGTCTCGGCAGCAGACAAACAGAACACGGCAGAGTGGCCGTCCGAGCACGGGCACAAGCGCACAGCAAGATAGCCGCTTGGGCGCGCGCACTCGACAGCGCCAAGCCGAGGTTCCGCAACTGCGCCGCAACGGCGCACGTCAGCCCGGCAGCCATATCAACCGCTTCTTTTCGCATCCCCAAGGCGGACGCGACGGCAAGCCCTACCGCTCGACATCGTACGTGAATGCCCCCGCCCTGCCGGCTCGTCGGCTTTGCCTCGCACTGTGCTCTATCCTCATCTGTCTGGTCTTTGTGCTTATGAGCTCCTGTATGTCCCACGGCTCGGCCGGTCTCGAGCCCACCGCCGAGGACAAGCTGCTCAAGGCCCCCGTCGCGCCCGGTTATTCTTTCGCCTTTTCGACCCCGCGCTCGCAATGGCAAGCCGGCACGATGCCCCATATCTATCAGATCGACCCTGCATGGTCGGAGCTGCCTTACGCCGGCGGTACCATCCGCCAAAATGCCTGCGGGCCTACGTGCCTCACCATGGTCTATATCTTTAAGACGGGACGCACCGATATGACCCCCGTCAATATGTGCGCGCTTTCCGAGGCAGGCAATTACGCCCCCACCGGTGCAACCGAATGGTCGTTTATGACGAGCGGTGCGTGGCAGTTGGGACTTAACGGAACGGAGCTTCATAACGATCGCGACTCGATGACTCAGGCGCTGCGTTCGGGAGCGCCCGTCATCGCCGCCGTTCGGCCGGGCACCTTTACCAACGTGGGCCACTACATTGTACTTTACGGTATTGACGACGCCGACCAGATTGAAGTCTTCGATCCCAACTCGGCCAGCCGCAGCGCCCGCCGCTGGGGCGTCGTAGAGGTCCTCAACGAAGTCGAAGCCATGTGGGCCTACTACTAGTCACTGGGGACAGACTTAAATGAGTGGTCTCTGGATGCCCGGAACTGCTGGCACGGAAAGTGCACCCCGCTTTGAAGTTCGATAGCGGGATGCGCTTTCCGTTAGCGGCCTGTTTGGGAAACTGGGGGCCATTTTTCGGGCAAATTCCGGGATGTATTTTCCGGTTGAGGGCCCCGGGGAAACTGTGCCCCATTTTGGACGCTCATTGTGAGATGCACTTTCCGCAGTTGATTGGTGCTACTCATTTAAGTCTGTCCCCAATGACTACCGATGGCAAAGCCCCGCAGTCGGAGCGGACTGCGGGGCTCATGAAGAGAGGCTAGTTTGTGGGCGTCTTGCCTGGCGCCCACGGGAGAGGCAACAGAGTAGAGGCTACTCGTGGATGCGGGTACCGGAGAGACCGGCCATGGTCTCGGCGGCCTTGTCCAGGGCGCCGATGATGCAGGTGCGGCCCTTGCGGGAGCGGGCGAACTTGATGGCGGCGCGGACCTTGGGCTCCATGGAGCCCTTGCCGAACTGAC
>CAJMMF010000018.1:0-46664 GCA_905214385.1 uncultured bacterium | reverse complement strand
GATCATGCCGCCGAAGTTGAAAGGCAGATTGCCGCTCTGGCGGGTTTGCAGCGTCGAGCCGTTACGCGGGTTGGTAAACCCGCGTAACTACTCCCGAGCTCCGTACTGCTCGTAGTAGGCGTCGATAGCGGTCTTGAGCTCGTCGTCGATGACGACTTTGCCGTCGATCTCGTGGTTGTAGAGGGTCTCGACGACCTCGGCCATGGAGACGATGCTCGCGACGGGGAAACCGTACTTGGCCTCGATCTCCTTCTGCGCGGTGGTCACGCCACCCTTGCCGACCTCCATGCGGTTGAGGGACACGATGAGGCCCTTGATCTCGACATCGGCAGCAGCCTTGACCTTGGGATAGGTCTCGTCGATGGACTTACCGCTGGTAGTGACGTCCTCGACCATGACCACGCGGTCGCCGTCCTGGGGCTCGTAGCCCAGCAGGTTGCCCTTGTCGGCGCCGTGGTCCTTGGCCTCCTTGCGATCGCAGCAGTACTTGACCTCCTTGCCGTACAGCTCGTGGTAGGCAATTGCGGTCACGACGGCCAGCGGAATACCCTTGTAGGCCGGTCCAAACAGCACGTCAAAGTCGTCGCCAAAGTTATCGTGGATGGCCTGGGCGTAATACTCGCCCAGCTTCTTGAGCTGGTAGCCCGTCACATAGGCGCCGGCGTTCATAAAGAACGGGGACTGACGGCCGCTCTTGAGCGTAAAGCTGCCGAATTTAAGAACGTCGGACTCAACCATGAACTTGATGAACTCTTGCTTGTAAGCCTCCATGCGGGCTCCTCTCGTAATCGCGTACGTGCCTTCCAGTTTAGCGCAGGCAGGGCGCGTTGCGGGCGCGCTTTGGGGCCTCGGCATTCTGTAAAGGCTTTGTCAGGGGCAATGGTTTTCCAAACATTGGGGTTGACACGGCAAACCCCCTCATCAAGAATACGGGCGGATTGTAACGGGTACGAGATACCCAAAGCGCGCCGCGCCCGGCCTTAAGGAGGTGTGCCATGGAAGGCAGTCATAGTCGAAAAACCTGCATGTCGCCCTCGGCACGCCGCGAGGATTCCGCGCACGCATAAGCGCCAACAGCCGATCGTCAAAACCACCACAAAGGTGCCTGTCCCTTTGTGGTGGTTCGAGAGCATGACGTGAGCGACATCTAGGTTTTTAAAGCACATACGACACGTACGCTAACTCCCTTTAACAAGGAGGACCCTATGCTGATGCTCAAAACCGCCACGGTACTCGAAGCCATCTCCAAGCGCCGCCGCACGGCGCGCCCCGCCGCTCACACCGGCCTGTCCAAGAACACCATATTCGCCGCCACCCATAGCGCCGAGGACGCCCTCGTGCTGCTTGACGCCACGGCCGACGGACTCACTGCCGAGCACGCCGCCGAGCGCCTGGACGCCGCCGGCCCCAACACCATCGAGGCGCCGACCAAGACGCTCGCCCGCCGCATCGCCGACGCGTTCATCGATCCCTTCGCCGGCATCCTCGCCGCGCTCGCGCTGGTCTCGCTCTACATCGACGTGCTCGCCGTACCCGAGCCCCAGCGCGATCCCTCCACGGTCATCGTCATCGGCATCATGCTGCTGGTATCGGGCAGCATGAAGTTTATCCAGGAGGCTCGCAGCGGCAATGCGGCCGAGGCCCTCAAGGACCTGGTCTCCAACACCTGCTGTGCCCTGCGCGACGGCGAGCGTATCGAGATCCCCTTTGACGATCTCGTCCCCGGCGATGTAATCCGTCTCTCTGCCGGCGATATGGTGCCGGCCGATGCCCGCATCATCACCGCGCGCGACCTGTTTGTGATCGAGTCCGCACTCACCGGCGAGAGCGAGGCCGTCGAAAAGACCGCTGCCATCACCGTCGCCGAGGGTGCCGGCAGCCCCGCGCTGCCGCTCTCTGCCTGCAAAAACATCGTCTTTACCGGCACCTCCGTGCAAAACGGCACCGCTATAGCACTTGTCGTTGCCACCGGCTCGGACACCTACCTGGGCGGCATCGCCAAGATGCTCAACGGGCGCGGCGAGAAGAGCGCGTTTGACCGCGGCGTCTCGAGCGTCTCCATGCTGCTCGTACGCCTCATGCTCGTTATGGCGCCGGCCGTCTTTGCCATCAACGCCGCCACCAAGGGCAGCGTCATCGACGCGCTGCTGTTCGCCACGAGCGTGGCCGTGGGCATCACGCCGCAGATGCTTCCCGTCATCGTGACCACGAGCCTGTCGCAGGGCGCCAAGGACCTCGCCCGCCGCCAGGTTATCGTCAAGGAGCTGCCGGCGATCCAAAACCTCGGTGCCATGGATGTCCTGTGCTGTGACAAGACCGGCACCCTCACCGAAGACCGCATCGTGCTCGAGCGCTATCTCAACACTGACGGCAACGAGGACGCACGCGTGCTGCGCCATGCGTTTTTGAACAGCTTCTTCCAGACCGGCCTCAAAAACCTTATCGACCTGGCCGTCATCGACCGTGCCGACGTGACGCCCTCGACTGTCGCGCCCGACTCCACGCTGGGCCAGAGCCTGCGCGACCGCTATACCAAGGTCGACGAGGTGCCCTTCGATTTCTCACGCCGTCGCCTGAGCGTAGTCGTCGCCGACGCCCAGGGCAAAACCCAGATGGTTACCAAGGGAGCTGCCGAGGAAATGCTCGAGATTTGCTCCTTTGTCGAGGTTGACTGTGTCGCCCAGCCGCTCAGCGAAAATAAGCTCGCCCAGATTCGCAAGCAAGTCGCCGAACTCAATGCCGAGGGCCTGCGCGTGATCGCCGTGGCGCAAAAGACCAATCCGCGCTGCGTGGGTGAGTTTGGCATCGCCGACGAGTGCGACATGGTGCTGATGGGCTTTTTGGCCTTCCTCGATCCGCCCAAGGCAAGTGCCGCCGGCGCCGTCGCCACCCTCGAGGCCAAGGGCGTGGCGGTCAAGGTCTTAACCGGCGACAACGACCGCGTGGCCGCCACCGTCTGCGAGCAGATCGGCATCGACGCGAGTAACGTCTTGCTGGGCTCCGAGATCGATGCGCTCGACGACGCCGAGCTTGCCGAGCGCGCTGAGAAAACTCATCTCTTTGCCAAACTCTCGCCGCTGCAGAAGGCGCGCCTGGTGCGCGTCATGCGCGAGCTGCTCGGTCACACCGTGGGCTTTATGGGCGACGGCATTAACGACGCCGCCGCCATGCGCGCGAGCGACTGCGGTATCTCGGTCGATTCCGCCGTCGACATCGCCAAGGAATCCGCCGATATCATCTTGCTTCAGAAGGATCTGGGCGTGCTCGAGCGCGGCGCCATCGAAGGCCGTCGCACCTACGGCAACCTGCTCAAGTACCTCAAGACCACGGTGAGCTCCAACTTTGGCAACGTGCTGTCCGTGACCGTCGCGAGCCTGTTCCTGCCGTTCTTGCCCATGAGCGCCCTGCAGCTGGTGCTGCTGTCGCTGGTCTACGAGATCGTATGCATCGCGCTGCCGTGGGACACCGTCGACGACGCCTGGACTGCCCGCCCGCGCGCCTGGGATGCCACGTCCATTAGGGGCTTTATGCTCGAGCTGGGCCCCGTGAGCTCGCTGTTTGACATCGCGACCTTCGTCGTCCTCTTCTTTGTGGTGTGCCCCGCAACCGTGGGCGCGAGCTGGGCAGAGCTTGCCGCCGCGGGCAACGTCGCAGGCATGGCGGCCTTTGCGGCGCTCTTCCAGAGCGGATGGTTTGTCGAGTCCATGTGGTCACAGACGCTCGTGATCCATATGCTGCGCTCCCCGCGCCTGCCGAGCCCGCGCGACCACGCCGCGCCCGCGCTGTGCGCCCTCACCGTGCTGGGTCTGGCACTCGTCACCTGGCTGCCGGCAAGCCCCATCGCCGATGCGCTGGGTCTCATGCCGCTGCCGCCAATCTTCTTCGCGCTGCTCATCGGCATTGTCGCCGCCTACATCGCGCTCACCCAACTGGCCAAGCGCCGCTACATCGCCCGCCACGGCGAGCTGCTGTAACGCACGAGTTGTGACGCTCGACCCATCAGGCGGTCAAAAAGTCCCGCCTCACTGTCCCCTTTGTGGTGGTTTTGGTGCGCTACGAGGCATTGGTCAGGCGGCTCCAGAGTTCGTCAATATCGATTTGGTCGCCGCCGCTCAGATAACCGGTGTGAATAAAAGACTCACTATAGATATAGATGTCATGCGCGCTGTCGCCATCATCTTCGGTGTCGTAGGCCGAAATCACGTAACGGCTGCCGTCGAGCGCCTTGACCAGCCAATACACGGAATCGTCGATTGTGCACTTCTCCTGCACTATCGACGCATCGCCGATTGCGCCGGTGAGCGCACGATCGCCCGTCGTATAGCCGCCCACCGAGAGCAAAATCGCCACGCTATCGTCTCCGCCGCCCGGCTCAAGTTCCTCGTACTCGGACTCCGAAAGCGGTATCGCACTGTTCGCAAGTTCGTCCACGTCATCCGAAATCTTAGAAAAGGTAAAGGCGAAAAGTCCCGCATCATCGGCGGCACCGTAGCCCACGCTCTCGCCTTGCCACTCATAGTTTTGATGCTTGAGCAGGCGCACCAGGTCGGCGCCATCCAAGTTGATCGCAGCATAGACCGTCACGTTGGCGTTGTCGTCTACACAGGCGGCGTCCGCCGTGGTCGCCTTCTTGGCACCGCTCGCGCCGCCCAATCCGCCCGAGCAGCCAGCCAGCGCACAAGCCAACGCACCCGCGCCTGCCACAAAGGCCGCACGGTTCATCGTCACTTCATTCATCATGTTCGTTCCTCGCTATGGTATTGGCCACGTCGCACCTAGCCGAGCGCGCGTCCAGTCTTTTCCTGCCAAAATTCGTCTATCGTCGGAGCACCGCCGCCCTGGGTAAACCTACCGGTCTTGATAGCCTCCTCGGTAATGAGATCCAAGCGGTAGTCACCGTTTTCCATCGGGCTCGTCATGGCGACGTGCCGCGCCATGTTGGAACCGTATACGCACGCGATCCATGAGCCCGAAGTAATCTGCGCCCGGTCCTCGACCGGCACAGAAAAGCCCGCGATAACATCCTCGCAGCTCGAATAGCCCGAAAGTTGTAGCGTGAACATCACGGTGCTTCCGGTGCCGCCCTTGTCGAGCTTTCCGATTTCGTCCTCGCCGAGCCATTCGGTCGCGCCGTCCTTGCTGATATTGCAGACGCTGAGCACGTGTCCCGCCTCGTCCTCGTACATCTCGAGCGCGTCTTGCCAGGTATAGCCCTGCTGCGAGGCAAACTCCTGCAACTGCCAGCCCTTAAGCTCGAGGAGCGCCGCGATGCTGATGTTGCGGTGCGCGTCCCAGCAATCTTCCGACCACGTATCGAACGCATCCGCCGAGCCGCTGTCCGCGTCGCCGGAATCGCCCGACGTCGCACCCGCGTCCATCTTGTCCTTTACCGGGCGGTCGTCGTTAAAATCCGTCGCATCCTGCGTCCGCTGTCCGCCGCACCCCACAAGCGTCAGCAGCGCCGTTCCCGCCGCCGCGACAAATGCCGTGCGCGAAAGTACCGTCTCCCTCATCATTGTTCCTTTCCCGTTCTTTAGCACAATGCCGAGAAACACACCCGGCATCGATTCACACATAAGCCACCCCACGCTATTGACGAGGCAGTTCCGTCCAGCCAAAACCAGGTTCAAAACCATCGCGTGTACCGATCACATCGCCCGAACCGTTGACCCAGGCCTGGTCGGCCATCACCGAGACCTCGACATCGGTGCCGTCGGGTCTGGTGTAATGGTTGACCCCACGAATGGCATCGAAATACGAAGCGGTGCCCGTCCCCACGCCCGCGCTGGAAAAATTGGCGGCGCTGGCAGCCATATTCGCGGCGTGCTGACGGTCGCTGCGATCGAACCACGCCTGCTGGTAGCTGTCGAATGCCGCCTGTTGCGAGGCATGCATCTGTTGCCAGGCTGCAAACTGCTGTTGCTGCTGGGCAATGTTCATCTGCGTGCGTTGGCGCTGCTCAAGCACCATCTGTTGCTTTTGAGCTGACGCTTCGCGTGCAATCGCTGGATTGAGCCGCAGAGTCGACGCCATTGATGCAAGCGCCGTGGAGGCCGCCTCGTCCAGGCGACCTTCTGGCGCAGCCAAACAGAAGCTGTCCCTGATACGCCACTGCAGCAGGTCGGCCGCACCCAGCTCGAACGACGCTCCGTCCGGGCAACCGCCTCGACCCGTGGGCTGTTCTTGCGCGACGCCCTGTCCCGCCGCTGCCGCCGCCTTGCGCTCGCGCAGGCGCTTGCCCAAAACACCGCCGATCAGCCCACTCGAAAGGCTCGCGCCCAGCAGCGCCTCGGCCCCAGCGGCAACACCTTTGCCCATAGAACCCGCGACGCCTCCGATTGAAAACATATAGCCCTCGACTTTGGCCGCCACCGCGAGCTCGGTGGGCACCGGAGCGCCCGTGAGCCGATATCGACGCATGCGGCACTCATAGACCACATCACTCGGGTCCATCGAAAAGCCCTGGATTGCAAAGTCGTTTGCCGCCTCGCGCTTTACGCGGGCACGCTCGCGCTCGATATCGACCGCCGCGCTCGATGGGTACGGTTGCTCGGCAACAACCTCTGCCCGCGCGCCCAGCCGTGCTGCACAGGCCTGAGCCAGCTCGTCGCAAGCTGCCTCCACGTGCACAAACACCTTGCGTTCGGTTTGCGTGGGGATACGCTTGGCAACGGCGCCCGCATCCACGTAGCAGAGCTCGGAGCGGTACATAATCCGCTCACCCATCGGACCCGCCGCCGTCACGCCAACCGAAATCGGGCAGTCGAAACTGCCGCTGCGCTCAAGATGCGCTTCTTCGATATGCCAGCCCCGCGGCAGCACCACCTGCGCGAGTGCCTGGCCGCCAGAGGTATCGCATGCGGCATGAAGCTCAAGGTCACCGATGTGAGGCGCATCCGTCGTGGCTGCGTCACGAGACGACGCGACGCCGGCAGTCTCCACCGGCGCATCGGCCGGCGCGTCCACACTCGGGTCGCCGCCTTCGTCCGCATCGTCATCGGCAGTCGCCCCATCTGTAGCCCCCACGGCGCCCGAGTAGCCCACAACGCCCTCAAGTCGGACGCCGCACCCCGGGCAAAATCGCACCGGCACGCCGGCGACCCGAGGCAGCTGCGCCCCGCACGCCGGGCAGAATCTCAAGTCACTCATCCCGTACATCCCTAATTTCGTTAGCTGTTTTTGATTGCGGCAAGCTGCCGCCATAACTCATCGGCACCGTTAAGTCGATACGCCGTCTTATCGAGCACGATGTTTTTGCCCTCAAGTTCTACCGATTGCTCCGAGCCATCCGTATAGACAAAGACGAGCGTTCGGCCGGCATCGCTCGTCCGCTCATCCACCGCATCCCCCACGGTGCAGCCATCGAGCGCGGCAAAAGTCGATGCGACCAGTTCGGCATCGTCGGTCTCATAGGCCGTCCGCGCCTCCCCGTCCTCGATAAGCTTGACCGCCACCGGAACGGCAGCGCAATCGTTGAGCGACACTTGCGCGGCAGTCTTTCCCTGAGCGCCATGGTCGCCGGCAACGTAAACTCGCATGAGTGTCACCGCCGCGGCAAAGACCACCACGGCGATAAGCGCGCCCGCAATTTTATTAGACGCGCAACCCCGAGACGCCATAGGTGCACCCCCTCCGTTCTGCTCTGCTCAGCATCACATTCATATGCCTTTGAGCACCAAAACGGCAGGTGACAAATGTCTCATATTCATATTTTTGCAGGTAAAAAACCACCACAAAGGTGCCTGTCCCCTTTGTGGTGGTTAGCTAGTCTTGGGGTGTCCAGGACCAGAAGAAGTTGATGAGGGCTACGCGCGAGGAGGCACCTGTCTTTTTGTTAATCGAAGCGATGTGGCGATAGAGCGTGGAACGCGAAAGGAAGAGTGCCGCCGCCACGTCCTGCACGCTGTCGTCCGAAACGACCAGTGCCTCCAGAACATCGCGCTCGCGCTTGGTGAGCCCAAAGGCGGCAACGAAGCCATCGAGCCGATCGTCAAACGAAAGCTCCGGCGCCTCCAGGGGCACCGTGTCGGCCTGGCCGGGCTCACAGCTCACGCCAAGATCGTCGGTGGCAAGCGCCAGCCTGCCGCGCGTCGCCTCGCCCTCACCGTCTTGTCCAAACTGTCCCAACAGCGAAATCGCGATGCCGACAAACAGCACGAGCACGACGCTCACTGCCGCCAGCACGTTTTGACTCGAGATAATCGCCACTGCCGGAGCCGTCACGAGCATCGAGCAAACGTTGTTGATAACACGGCCCATGCACGGCCACAGATACGCCCAGCGGGCATACATCGAAATCGCGGCGAACTTCGCGGTGAAGAACACCACGAAAAAGCCCGTGCCAAGGTAAAAGATAATCGTGGCGGCAAGCGTGTTGCCACCGTTGCCATCGGTGATAAGTACAAAGAACGAGAGCGTGGACAGCATGGCGGCGCACGTCATGATGATATTCATATACGAACGCCCACGCAGGTCATACAGGACGCCGGCGGCAAGGGCGCTCACAACCAGCAGCAAGCGCGGCCAGTCGCCCAGATCGATAGCGCCAGCGGCATGCGAGGTCGTAAGGCCGGCATTGAGGGCCGCGAACACGCCGGTGAGGCAAGCGGTCGCCACCGTCAGACGCACCACGGCACCCTGAAAGGCCGCCTTTGCCTCGGGGTCATCGTGCCACCTGGCGCCACGCTCCGACGCATCGACCGATAGCTCGGCAATCTCGACCTCGAACTCGGGCGCAGGCTCATCACGCAATTTAGCGCGGCGGACACCGTGAAGCAGCCCCACCAGCGCAATCGCACAGGCAATGAGAACAGACTGCTGGGGAATGCCCGCAGGCATCACCATATGGTTGAGCACCTGCACCAAAATGTCCACAGCATAGGAAACCGCCACGGTGCGCGCCAGGCAGGGCGTCTGCGCAAAACGCCGCGCAAGATTGGCATGGGCGGTCGATCCGCAATAGCCCAGGGCGCAGCACGCCACCAGGCCGCCGGCAATTACTACCTCAAACCGCATTGCCATAATCATCAGCAGCAACGCCGATACCAACAGCACGCCCGTAATATCGCTCGTCGCATCGATCGTCTGGGGACGGCGATAGTACAGAAATGGGCGCACGAAAAAGCCAATCACGCTCGCGCCGACAACGATGCTCTCGTAGATGACGACCTCACTCGATGGCACGAACTCGGCCATGCGCGCATCAAAGAAATACTCGCACGCCAAAAACGTGAAGAAGAACAGCGCTAGGCACAGAATCTCCCGCATGCCCCGGCGCAAATATGCGGTTGTGTCTCCCAGGTCCCTCATGGTAACCCCCACCCGCTTTGTTGTCCGGAACACCATTTTCATAAAGAACCAATCTCAATATCGAAGCCAAGTTCGAAATGTTGCAAATTCGACCCCAGCCGTCCGCATGACGCCGCGATTTTGAGCCGCATGACCCAGAAGGGGCGCGCGCAAGCTCCAACTCGGCAAGGAGTATCCCCCAACTGCCACTCATTTAAGTACGTCCCCAATGAGTACCCAATGAGTAAGCAAAGGGTGCGACGGAATGGCTCCCCTTGGCAGCTTGAAGCCGTCATGCAGGAACCATTCCGTCGCAGCCTAATGAAAGGGACTGGGTTGTAAATGTTGGAGAAGAGCCGTTAGCGCCCGGGGGCCAGGATCACCAGCGCGTCGTGCTCAAAGGGATGCTGCGCCACGCGCACGGTGCCGTCACCGTTGTCACGGACGGGCAGCTTTGCGATGCGCTTGTCCTCCATGTCGAGGACCGTCGCCGTCCAGCCACGCGCGCCGTCGAGCTTAAACTTGAGCGCCGTGGTACGCGGCAGGTACGCGACGATGCGATCGCCAACGCGCGCCACACGGATGGACTCGCGCGCGTCGTCGAGGAGCTCCTGCGCCGGAACCACGGCAAGTGCATCGTCGGCAGCCGTAGCGCCTAGGGCGGCAAGCACGTGCTCGATCGCGCCAAAGTCCCACACACCCGCAAACTGCAGGCACTCTTGCCAGCGGAAGGGCATGTCAAAGCCCTCGCCCAGGACCGAACCCTGGCTGCGCGATGTTTGCCAGTTCCACACGCCGTGTGCGCCATAGGTCACGCCGGCACTGGCGCCGGCAAGAATCGACGACCATACGCTCGCGCGGCAATCCTGCGCGGTAAAACGCCAGTAGACGTTGCGCGACGCACCCATCTGCTCGTAGCAAGGCTCGGAGTTGACCATCGGCTTTTTGGGATAGTTGGCGATAAAGTCCTGCGGCAGACGCCATGCCTCGGGCTGGCCCTCGTAGTTGTGGCCGGGCTGGAACATATAAAAGTCCAGACGGTCCAAATACTGCGCCGGAATGGTGCGGTTACCGCGGTTGATATGCATGGTGCGCAGTGCCTCGGGCGCGCGCTTGACGACCTCGTCGAGGGCGTCCTCGTAATAGGCGATCGCCTCGTCGCCGGCAAAGTCGGTATCGCCCGCCACCACGTAGACGGGGTCGAACTCGCCCAGGTTCTCGACGACGCGGGCAACGTGGGCGCGAACCTCCTCACGCGGCATAATCTCGGCACCGCAACGCTCGGCGATCTTGGCACCCCAGGTACCGGGCACGTAGTTGCACCACATGAGCACGAGCGCCGGACGAATGCCGTGCTCGACGGCCGCGCGGCACATGGCGGCGGCACGATCCCAATACGCCTGGTTGGGGCAGGACCAATCAAAGTGCACGCCATCCTCGCTGGCATAGGGCCAAATGCCCAGGTCGGGACAGCAGCGATCCCACTGCGGCAACGTGTTGATCTGCAGCACGTTCATGCCCTGCTCGGCACGGCGGGTCAGGTAGTAATCCCAGTCGTTCTCGGCGATGCTCGTAAATGCGCTCCAGCACGTATCGGCAAACCAGAAGAACGGTTTGCCCTCGCACAAAAAGCCGTCCTGGCGACCGTTGGCGGTCAGCTTTCCCAAACTCATCTGCATGTCCTTTCGTTTGATAAAGGATTTGCGAACCGCCGGGGGCTTTCGCGATAACCCCGCGCGAAAGCCCCCGGCGCTTGGCAAACCCTCGCGGGCGAATCTCACCCGCCTCCATCAGTCTACCTTGCAAGAAGGGCCCCGCCGGGCTTACGCCTGACGGGGCCCTGTCGTGTAGGTGAGGTCTTATGCGACCGAACGGTTTGGCCTTAGGCCTCCATCTCGGCGAGCTCCTCCTTGGAGAAGCCGGAGACAAAGACGACGGCAGCGGCGATGACAAAGGAGATTGCCATACCAACGATAGCCCAGACGGTGTTCATCTGGCCACCCTGCAGGTAGTTGGTGAAGACCAGGAAGTTGGAGGCACCGCCTGCGAGGTAGTAGGTAACCCCCATGAGGCCGGAGAACACAGCGCCGATGGCACCGCCGATGAACATGCCAAACATGGTGCGACGGAAGCGCATGAGGATGCCGAAGAGCGCGGGCTCGGTGACGCCGCCGGCGATGGCGGAGATGACGTAACCGATGGCGAGAGACTTCTCGTCGGGGTTCTTCATCTTGAGGAAGGCACCGAAGGCGCAGCCCCAGACAGCGGCCATAGCGCAGTTGGTGGAAACGAAGACGAAGGGATCGTAACCGGCAGCGATGATCTGAACCTGGGCGAGCAGGATGACGGGCATGTGCATGCCGCAGACCACGAAGAGCTGCCAGAAGGCGCCGAGGACGGCCATGACGATCAGGATGCCGATGCCGCCAAGGTCAGCAAGGCCGAAGAGGGCGTTGGCGATCAGTGTACCGATCTCGTTGCCGATCGGAGCGAGGACGATGAAGGCAATGGGGATCGTGACGATCATGGTGCAGAACGGCGTGAAGACCGTGGAGAGCACGTCGGGCATGACCTTCTTAAAGAACTTCTCGACGAAGTAGAGGACAGGCACCGAAAGGATGATCGGCAGGACGGACTGCTGATAGTTGGCAGCAGCGATCTGGATGCCGTAGACGGAGATGATGCCGCCGCCCTCCTGGGTGGCGACGCTCACCACGGAAGGAGCCATGAGGGCGCCACCGAGCAGCATGCCGAGCACCGGGCTGGCGCCGAGCTTCTTAGCCGCGGCATAACCCAGGTAGATGGGGATAAAGGTGAACGTGGCCTCGTACAGCGTGGTGTAGAGGAACGTATAGGTCGGGTCGTCGGCCGAGAGCACACCGAGCATGGTGGGGCCGAGGACGGCCGCGATGGTACGGAACAGACCGCCGGCCATGAGCAGCGGGATGAGCTGGGTCATGGAGCCCGACAGATAGTCGAGGATGATATTGGGCAGGTTCTTGAGCTCGAACTTCTCCTTGGGAGCATCGAGGTTCTCGTTGACGGCCTCACCCTGCTTGACACCGGAGATGGCGACGAACTCGGCGAGCACCTTGGGCACGTTCTGGCCGATGATGACCTGGAGCTGGCTGCCGGCAAACTGGCAACCCAGAACACCCTTGACCTTCTTGATCTTCTCCACGTCGGCCTTGCTGTTATCCTTGAGCGTCAGACGCAGGCGCGTCATGCAGTTGGTGGCAACGGAAACATTCTCCGCACCGCCCACGAGCTCGAGGACATCGGTGGCAATCTGCTTGTTATCTACTGCCATGGGACCCCTCCCCATATCTTCGTGTGCCAGCCCCCTTGGGCTTAGGCACGCCTTTGGCCCGGCGACTATAACCCCTTACGGTTGCCGGACCCTTGGATACGCTTTTGTAAACAAGGTGTTTACTGAACGTTTACGGGCTTTAGTTTACACGGAGCGCCGAATTTATGGCAATTTTGCCGTCTACAGTCCGGTGAACGGTAGGAAATCGGGGGTGAACGTATTTGAATGGCGGGAGATGGTCTCTTTGACCCTCTATTGATATATAGCCATTTACGTGGGATTTTATTTTGATGAACACCTCACTGATCTGTTAACTCATCAACAGAATCCCTGCTAGAAGCTAGTAAACATACGTTTAGTAGTTCACGACGTGTTCAATTTTGCCGTTTACCGAGTTCATCTGGTTATTCTTCAATTCTAGATTACACTAAACATGTTTAGTTTGTATTGCCGCAGATGCCAGGCATTCGCGGCGCAAGGGAGGCAGCTCATGGAACTCAAATTGTGTACCTACGCAACCGTCACCACCTTGGGCGACTTTGGCCCCTGGATCAGCAAGGTCGTACTCGACCTGCCCTGCACCGTGCGCGCCAACGACATCGACGCGAACACCTTCCATATATATGTAGAGCGTCACGAGCGCTCGGGCGATGTTCTGATGCGCAAGGAACGCGGCGCCGACCATGCCGCGCCCTCCGTGGGTTACATCGACATTCTCGCCGCATATCCGTGCGACGAGAACGGACGTAAGCTCGCCGTGGGCACCCATGTGGCGCTCGAGGTCGCCGAGCAGCGCCTGACCAAAAAGATCGAAGGCGGCGTCATGGGCTCGCGCATGCTCGATGACCAGTTGCACATCACGCAGCTCGCGGCTCTTCCCGGCAACGACGGCGACGATCCCACCTGCGGCCTGGTCTTCGACACCTGCCGTGGCGATATCTGCCCTGCGCTCAAAGGCTGGAGCAACGACACGCAAAAGACCGCCGTCGACGGTATCGCGCTCGAATACGGCTTCTTTGAGCCCAGCTTTAAGGCCGAGGACTCGGCATGCTTCAACCCCTTTGCGCCCGAGGCCACGGCCGTGCCCCAAAAGGCACCGCTCGTGGTGTATCTGCACGGCGCCGGCGAGGGCAAGGGCGCCACGCAGGGCGAAGGCGCCACGCGCGCCTATATCGGCAACCGCGTGACGGCCATCAGCCAGGCGCAGATCCAGCGCTACTTTGGCGGCTTTGCCTGGGTGCTCGTACCGCAGTCGCCCACGTTTTGGATGGACAACGGCGTCGAGCAGCTTGGTCACTCCAACCAGAGCATCTACTCCCCCGTGCTCAAGGCACTTATCGATGAGTTTGTCGCCGAGCATGCCGACCGCATCGACACCGACCGCATCGTGGTCGCCGGTCTTTCCAACGGCGGCTTTATGACCCTGCGCCTGTGCGCCGACTACCCCGATTTCTTCGCCGCGGGCCTTCCCTGCTGCGCCCCGTGGTACAACGCCACGGACGAGGACGTGGCCGCGCTCGCCAAGACGCCGCTGTGGTTTACGCACTCCAAGGGCGACGAGCTCGTGTCACCGCAACAGACCGTGCTGCCGCTCACGGCGCGCCTGCGCGATGCCGGCGCCAACGTGCACCTCACCTACTTTAGCCATGTCGAGGACCTGACCGGCGTGTATCGCGAGGCCGACGGCTCGGCCAAGAAGACGTTCAACCACGGCGTGTGGATCCACCAATTCAACGACCTGTGTTATCAAGACTTCGACGGGGGCAACGTACTCATCGACGGCGAGCCGGTGGGCTGCTGGGAGTGGTCGGCCAGGGTCGACCGCTAAGCCCTCCCATCGCGGGGACCGGGGTTTAGTCTTGCAAACGTCCTCGGGCATGCATGGGCTGGCGCTTTGCGCTTCGCGCTGCGCCTGCCCATGCCCCCTGCGGAATGTTTGCAAGACTAAACCCCGGTCCCCGCTGCGTTGACGTTGCCGTGACCCTGGCCGGCCGCTTCTAGCGGGCCGCCGGGTCGGTGGCGATGGGGGCATGGGTCCCGTCTTGCCTTGCGCGTAACTGGCTGAATTGATTTTGATTGGAGCTGTTCCTATGTCCCAGAAGTTGACTCGGGTGATTGTTACTACCGATATGGAAGTCGACGATATGAACTCGCTTGTTCATTTGGCTCTGTATCTCAACTTGCTTGATGTTCAGGCTGTGGTGTATACGGCTTCGCAGTATCACTTTCTTGGGGATGGGGTTCATACGCTCGGCGAGGTGAATTCGCATTGGCGGACCAAAGGGCGGCGCTCTTATGAGTGGGCTGTTGTGCCTCATGAGCCCGATCCGCTAGCCGGCGAGCTTCGTGAGTATCGGCCGTTTCCCGAGCATTGGATTGAGAGTCTCTGGAGTAATGAATATGCCCAGGCTTGGCCGCAGTTGCAGGCAAATGCGGACGCCGCCGGTGAACCGCCGTTTCCCACGCCTGCCCAGATGATCGAGCGTACGTTTGTGGGAAATGTTGCCTTTGAGGGTGATGTGACTGAGGAAACTGAGGGGTCTCGCGTAATTGCGCAGGCGATTCTGGATGATGATCCGCGTACGTTATGGTTGCTCAGCTGGGGTGGTATGAATACGATCGTTCGCGCCCTCATGAGTATTGCCGAGCGCTATCGCGCCACGCCCGAGTGGCCCGCCGTGCAGCAGCAGGTCTATCAGAAGGTGCGCGTGATGGGCGTTGCCGATGGCGTGGGACAGGACAACTCGTGGCTCGACCATGGGCGCGAGCTCTTTCCCGAGCTCATCTTTTGGCGTACGCCCTATATGTATGGCAACTATTTCGACGCCAAAACAGCTCAGCCCGATACGCTGCCGCTGTTTAAGGCTCCCTGGCCCGAGCAGAATCTCACGCAGGGCAACGGCCCCCTCATGGCACGCTATATGCTCTATGGCGATGGTAAGGTCTACGAAAACGAACCCGAGCGCTTTCAGTTTGGCAAGCATGCCCGCCTGGATTGGGGCCTGGAAGGCATGCCCGCGGTGCAGTTTGAGCGCGGCGACTTTATGGCCGAAGGCGACAGCATGACCTATATTCCACTGCTGCCGTTTGGCCTGCGCGGCATCGACGACCGCGACTTCGATACGCTGCTGGGCCGCATGTTTCTTGATGGACACCCCGATGCGAGCGCGCCCGCCGGTTTTGCCTCCATCGGCACGCCCGCAGACGACAATCTCAATCCCTATCTGCGTGCCTATCAGGAAAACTTTGCCGCCCGCGCGCAATGGTGCGCCCATGATCCGGCCATCTGCTCGCATCCGGCACATGTTGTCGAGGTCACGGCCGACCGTAGCGCCGCAGCCGGCGAGCGCGTCGCCCTTGCGGCAACCATCGTCGACCCCGACGACAAGGGCTTCGATGCACATTGGGATGTGGCCGTAGACCCATCGAGCTATGCAGGCGTCCAGGATCTGTCGATGTGGCAAGAATGCACGGTGGACACCGCTTTCATCGTGCCCGCCGACGCGCAGCCCGGTGACCGCTTCGTACTCACGCTTACCGTGCAGACGCGCGCCGAGCGCCCCTGCACCCGCTACGCCCAGATCGCCGTGACCGTGGCATAGCAAGAACGGCGCCCACATTCGGCAGCCGCCGCATTCGACAAAGAGTGTCCCCAATGAGTAGGAAAAATGGGCCATGTGTCCCAGTTGAGGAGACTCGTTGAGCCGTCTGGGTATCGTGAAAGATCGCGCACTCCCCCATCATCAAAAGTGACACACGCTACCAGTTGATGGGAGGCAGCCATGGGCTTCTTTGACAAGATGTTCGAGAAGAAAGAGTGCGCGATTTGCGGTACCGAGCTGGGACTTCTAGGTAAGACAAAAATCAATGAAGGCTACCTGTGCAAAGAGTGCGCCGGCAAGCTCTCCCCCTACTTTCACGGCTATCGCTCCAGCACCGCGGACGATATCCGCGAGCAGCTCGCCTACCGCGAGGCCAATGCCGAGCGCCTGGCGTCGTTCAACCCCACGCGCACGCTTTCTGCCGGGCGCACCAACATCATGCTCGATGAGGACGCGGGCCTGCTGATCATCACCTCGCAGAGCCGCTGGCGCGACGCCAATCCCGACATCATCGAGTTCTCGCAGGTACTCGGCTGCGATATGGATATCGACGAGCATCGCACCGAAATCTATCGCGAGACCAAGGACGGCGAGCGCGAGAGCTACAACCCGCCGCGCTACGACCTGGATTACGACTTTAATCTGACCATTCACGTCAACACGCCGTACTTTACCGAGATCAACCTGCGCGTAAACGACTCCACCATCGATCAGCGCGGCTCCATCGAATACCGCGAGGCCAAGCGCCAGGCAACCGAGGTCCGCGACGCGCTGGTGCAGCTGCGCCAGGAGACGCGCGACAGCGTCGTGGCCGCCAAGGCCCCCAAGACCGCGGTGACCTGCCCCTTCTGCGGAGCCACCACCATTCCCGATGCCAGTGGGCGCTGCGAATACTGCGGCGGCGCCATCGGCGCATAGCCTCCGGCACGGAAAGGACCGATCATGGCCTTCGAGAGCGTCAACTATCAGTGCCCTGCCTGCGGTGGCCCCCTGCATTTTGCAAGCGCCGAGCAAAAACTCGTCTGCGACTACTGCGATTCGCGTTTTGAAGTCGAAGAAGTCGAGGCTCTCTATCGCGAGCGCCAGGACAAGGCAGATGCCAAAGCCGATGCCGCAGCCGCAGCTCCCAAACCTGCTGCCGACGATGCCGTGCAGGAGCTCGCCCAAAACGCCGGTTACATCTGCTCGTCGTGCGGCGCCGAGCTCATGTCCGACGGCACCGTCGCCGTCACCACCTGCCCGTACTGCGGCAACTCCGCCGTGGCGCCTGGCCAGCTCTCTGGCGACTTCTCGCCCGACCTGGTGATTCCATTTAAGCTCGGGCGCGACGACGTCACGGCCGCACTCAAGGAACACTACAAGGACAAAATCTTGCTGCCCAAGAGCTTTGTCACCGGCAACCACATCGACGAGGTCCAAGGTGTCTACGTGCCGTTTTGGCTCTACGGTGCCCGCGTTGACGGCGAAGTGTACTTTGACGCGACCAACGAGACCGTGACCGAGGAATCCGACCGCACCGTCACGACCACCGACCACTACGATGCCTATCGCAAGGGCAATATCTCGTTTAGGCGCGTGCCCGTCGACGGATCGTCCAAGATGCCCGACGGCCACATGGACGCCATCGAGCCGTTTGACTACGACGCGCTGCGTCCGTTCTCGGTCGCATATATGCCCGGCTACATCGCCAACCGTTACGACGAGGACTGCGAGACCTGCAAGGCGCGCGCCGAGCGCCGTATGGAAGAAAGCGCGATCTCGGCCCTGCGCGAGACTGTCGTCGACGAATACGACGATGCCACGGTCGAAAGCAAGCAGCTCGACTACACCTGGGAAGACAGCGACTACGCCCTGTTCCCCGTCTGGATGCTCTCCACCTCGTGGAACGGCAAGAGCTACCTGTTTGCCATGAACGGCCAGACCGGCCGCTTGGTCGGCGAGCTCCCCTGCTCCAAGCCCAAGCTCGCTATTGCCTCGGTGCTGTTCTTTGTGATCGGATTTGTTCTCTCCCAAATTCTCTTTATGGGCGAGAACGCCTTCGATCCGGATTACCTCGCCTTTGATATCGAGGGCATCCTCATCAACATCATCGCGCCGCTGATCATCGTGATTATCGGAGACGTGCTGCTGGTAGGCCAGCTCAAGACGGCCAACGAGGCCACCCACGCCGACGAGTACTGCGGCGAGCTCGACCTGACCGAGAAGCACGACACCTTCAGCCACACCGAGACCACCGTTGTCATGAAAGACGACAAGGACGACTAAGCAATCCAACCAATACCACCCGGCCTTTGACGAGAAAGGAAGATCACCATGGGACTCTTGAAAGCTGGATTGGGAGCTGCCGGCGGCGTCATGGCCGACCAGTGGAAGGAATTTATCTACTGCGAATCGATGCCTGCTGACGTCTTGGCCTGCAAGGGCAGCAAACGTACCGGTGGCCGCAGCTCCAACACGCGCGGCGAGGACAACGTCATCTCCAACGGCTCCGTCATCGCCGTCAACGACGGCCAGGGCATGCTCGTGGTGCAAAACGGCAAGATCATCGAAGTCGCGCTGGAGCCTGGTGAGTTCGTCTTCGATACCGGCAGCGAGCCGAGCGTCTTTAGCGGCAACCTGGGCGATTCCATCAAGGAGACCTTCGCCAATATCGGCAGCCGCTTTACCTTTGGCGGCGACGCGGGCAAGGACCAGCGCGTCTACTTCATCAACACCAAGGAGATCATCGGCAACAAGTACGGCACCGCCTCGCCCGTGCCCTTCCGCGTGGTCGATAACAACATTGGCCTGGACGTTGACATCTCCGTGCGCTGCAACGGCGAGTACTCGTACCGCATCACCAACCCGCTGCTGTTCTACACCAACGTGTGCGGCAACGTGACCGATAGCTACACGCGCGACAAGATCGACAGCCAGCTTAAGTCCGAGCTGCTCACCGCCCTGCAGCCCGCCTTCGCCAAGATCTCGGAGATGGGCATCCGCTACAGCGCCATCCCCGGCCACACCACCGAGCTCGCTCGTGCGCTCAACGAGGTCCTCTCTGCCGACTGGCGCGACCTGCGTGGTGTCGAGATCGTGAGTTTTGGCGTCAACTCCATCGCAGCCTCGCAAGAAGACGAGCAGATGATCAAGGACCTGCAGAAGGCCGCCGTCATGCGCGATCCCACCATGGCGGCAGCCAACATTGCCAGCGCCCAGAGCGACGCAATGCGCGCGGCAGCCGCCAATCCCAACGGCGCGATGGCAGGCTTTATGGGCATGGGCATGGCAGGTGGCATGGGCGGCATGAACGCCAGCCAGCTGTTCGCCGCCGGCCAGGCACAGCAGCAGGCCGCCCCGCAGCCGGCTCCGGCACCCGCTCCCGCACCGGCTCCTGCCGCTGCTCCCGCGGCCGGCACATGGACCTGCAGCTGCGGCGCCACCAACACCGGCAAGTTCTGCTCCGAGTGCGGCAGTCCCGCACCCGCCCCGGCACCGGCCAAGTGGTTCTGCCCCAACTGCGGCAGCGAAAACGGCGGCAAGTTCTGCAGCAACTGCGGAACGCCCAGGCCCTAGCCCCTCTATCTGGTAATTGGCGGGGGATCCGCCACCCCCGCATTTGCTTCTATGGGTTTCGTTCGATAAAGGAGGACACCATGAAGACAACGTTCAAAAAGTCCGTACTCGCATTTCTGACATGCGTCCTTGCGCTCGCCTTTGCCCTGACGGGCTGCAGCGGCGGCGGCAAAGACCCCAAGGCCAACTTCGTCGGCAGCTGGGAACTCTCGGGTGGAACCCTGGAGGGCGAAGAACTGACCGATGAGTACATGAAGATGCTCGAGGATTGGGGTGTGCACTGCGTCCTGATTCTCGATGAGGACGGTACAGGCGCCCTCGACCTGTTCCTTGAAGTCGTCGACCTTAAATGGGAGGCAAAGGACGCCACCACCGTAACCATCACCGCCGAAGACGAGTCGCATGACATGAAGCTCAAGGACGGCAAGCTCATCCTCGAAGAGGATGACGGCAATCTTGTCTTTACCAAGTCCGACAAGGACCTGTCCGGCACGGTGAAGAAGGATCGCGAGGCGGCCGAGAAGGAAGAAGAGATCGACGAGGCCGTCGAAGACGACGACGTCCAGAAGATTGAAATCTCCCCCGCCGTCACCGTTGCCGATGACGACCTGTGCACCATCACCATCACCGAGAAGTTCAAGGACGAGTGGGACGACATCGGTTTTGTCGTCAACATCACCAACAAGAGCGACAAGGACCTGACCTTCTACGCCCCCAGCGGCAAGACCAACGTCAACGGCACCATGAAGGAACCCTGGTTCTCGGCTCACCTGATGCCCGGCACCAACGCCACCGAGGAATTCACGTTCTCGAGCGGCGAGCTTGACAGCCTTGACGACCTGGTCAACACGACCATCGGCATCGACGCCTACCTGACCGATTCCTACGAGGACGTCGCCTCCTACAGCGTAACCATCGCGTAGCGGCACGTAACATCAGCCGCGGATTGGCGGACACATCCGCGCACACCAGACGGGGCCGCAGGAGATGATCCTGCGGCCCCGTCGCTTTATGCCGACAGCACTGCCCATACAAGCAGGCCGCCCGCCGTTTTTAGATGCGAAACGGTGGGCGGCCTATCCTTGCGGTGCCGGAACACGGGTGAGCGCGTCGATTACGGGCGCTCCATGTTGGGAACGATGCTACCCTCGGTCACCGCATGCACGGCCAGGCGCATGATGTTGTCGTAGCCGGTCTTGCTCAGGATCTCCGAGATGCGGCGCTTGATGGTGCCCTCACTCATAAACAGCTCGGCCGCGATCTCGCGACGACTTTTGCCCTCGCAGGCAAGGCGCAAAATCGATAGCTCGACATCGTCGAGGGCTGCTGTACCCGAAAAAATGCTCTCGGGCGGCTTGGGAAACGTGCAGTAGCCAGCCAACGTGGAGCGCATCACGGCGAACAGCTCGTCGATACCGACGTTCTTGTACACAAAGCTGTCGACGCCCGCCTCGCGGGCCTGATCGACAAAGGTGATCTCGGGCATGCCTGTCATGATAATGATGCGACACTCGGGCAGCTGCTCCTTGATGCGTGCCGCCGCCACGATGCCGTTTGAATCGTGTTCGGTGCACACGTCCATCAGTATCATGTCCGGGCGCTCCTTGAGCGCGACACCCAAGGCCTCGGAGGCATCGGCGATCGCGGCAACGACGGTCATATCGGGCTGGTCGCCAACGGAGCGCGCCAGGCTCTCGCGCAGGATGGCCTGATCTTCGACAATTAACACGCGGATCATGAGTTTCTCCTTTGGGACGTGTCGTTGGCGTTAAGCGGAATGGATACCGTAAGCGTAAAGGGCGGGGTGGCGTGGACCTCTAGGCTGCCACCCAGATCTTGCGCGACATGCCTCATACCTGGGATTCCCGTTCCCTCGCGATACGATACGGGGGCCGGGGACCCGTCGTTAGAAATCGTCATGTGCGCGACGGCGTCAGCATCCGTCCTCTCCTGCCACAAGCGCACATGGACCCGATGCGCCTGCGCATGCTTGGTGGCGTTGGTCGAGGCCTCGCGGATAATCTGCAAAAAGGCAGCGGCGACACGCGCGTCCTCAGGCAGCGCACCCTCAACATCGATCTGCACGCTCACCAGGCCAAAAGCATGGACGATATCGCCCAGTTGCTCTGCCGGTTCGGTGTCGCCCCCGCTGCGCAGATCGGCAGCGATTGAGCGCAGCAGCGGGTCGATCTGCTCGAGCGACTCGTCGTCCAAGCGCCCCTCCTCAAGATAACGATGGAGGATGGACAGGCGCTGACCGATCACATCGTGCACACGGGCGCGCATACGCAGATAGGCCGCATTATCAGCAACTTTTTTGACTTCTTCGATCTGGGCTTGGAGCTCTTGGCCCGCAAGCTCAAGCAGGTGGTTGGCTTGCGCCAGGCGGTCATGGGCATGTGCGTACTCCGTCACGTCCAAGCCGATGATGCGCTCCAAGGGGCGACCCGAAACCATAACGTCGTCGCACACAAACAGGCGAATCTCGGAGGGAGAAACCTCGACCACCGCGCGTGTCTCACCAAAGCGATCCAGGTCAATTCGAACGCGGTCTTTGCTGCTCTCGGGCATCTGGGCGCTGAGCTTTCGAAGGCCGTTCCATGTGCCGCTCATATCGTGCAAGTCGGTGGGCATGTGAAGCTCAGCGAGGTTTTTGCGCATGCAGCGGTTCATGAGCAACGGATGGCCCTTTGAATCCAGATACAGGATGCCGACGGGAATCACGTTGATGGTTTCGATCGTCGAGAACGCGGTGATATCCTCCTGGCGGTTACGGACGTCCATCAAGAGCGCCGCGATGGAACGGAACAGGAAGAACGCTCCCTCTGCGATAAGGACAACGGCCCACGCCGAGCCCAGGGCAAAAACCACCGGCGGTGTCACGGCGGCAACAAGCAGCAGCTCGGCCAGCATGACGGGGCGACGATAGTGCACCATAAGCACTACGCCGTAGGCAAAGATCGCGGCATTGAGCCACAGCGCTCCGCCCATTGCCCCGGCGCAAACGTCAAGCGGCGCCACCAGATATGAGCCAGACGACGCGAACAAAATGACAGCCGAGATGACCAAGTGAAGCACAAGGCTCGCCTCGTAGGCGCAAATCACCTTACGGTTATAGGACGAGCGGCGCGATGCGATGAGCGGGACGTGGATCGTCTGTAGACACGCAGCCAGGGCGAAGACAACATCGAGCGCAACGATTTGGGGAAGGATGAGCGAAATCTGCATCGTTACTCACCCGCCCTCGGCATCAAGACGATCATGCGCAGCTGGCCGGGCTCGCCCTCAAGGCGGTATGCCACGTTGCGCCCTTGCAGAGCGCTTTCGAGCTCTTGCGCAGCGGGCGTCTGCGAAAGATCTTCATCATCGTTGGAAAAAAGCGTGGCGCGCAGCTCGACACTGCACCGGTCATGGTCACCCAAGTGATACATGAGCGCCGGGTGGTCGGTGGTGTAGGCAAAAAACGCAAAGTCATACACGCAGTCGTACAGGGCGCTTACCGTACTGGCGTGCATCGGGCGCCGTATGGCGATAATCGAGGCGCAATCGACATCGATGGTGCGCAGGTCGCTTGCGAGCTCGTTGGCAATGAGCTGAATGCGGTCGCGATCAAAGCCGCTCTCCCCGTGCTGCGCCAGTGTGAGCGACCCCTTGCGCTTGCAATAGGCGACGAGCATCTTGGCGCGCTGTAGCATGCGGTAACGCTCGTGAGAAGACGCTTCGTCGGTCAACGGCGGCAGCGAGCTCAGCAGGTCATACATCTCTTCGAGCGCGCGGGCGAGTGCCTGGTCCACGTCTTGGACCAGCAAGGTCTCGGCCTCTTGATCTGCCAGATGCGTCTTAAGATCGTAGTCGGCCGTAAGCAGCTCATTTTGGCGCTGCAGCTCCATGCGACGATGTGCCAGTTCACGGTTAAGCTCGTTGAGCTCCGACACGTCTTGGGCAAGCAGGGCCGATCCGCCCAGCAGTGGAAAGGCGCGATACATTACATCGGGATCGGACGCCACGGCAAAGGCATGGGCATGCCCGTGTTCCTGGGCCCGAAGCTCTTCGCACACGCCCGCCGGCATTGGCTTCGACACCGGTGTGGCATAGACTTCCTGCAGGTCGCGCGTTAGAACTTTGAGGTCGAGCGGCAAGGTATCGAAGATGCCGGCGATGTCGTGATATGACGGAATGACACCGCAATCGAGACAGATTTCCATCGCCACCACGCACAAGACGCAATAGACGAGCGAGAAGTTGAGCCTCCATGCCCAGGGCACACGCAGAGCATACGAGATGGCAAAGAACGCAGCACCCAACAAAACAAGCGCCGCCGTGCCCGAAAAGCGCTGAATGCGAAAGGACGAGGACCGACCCACCAGGATAAAAAAGGCCGCGAAGTTAAAGGCTGTCCATACCAGAACGGTACCGTAGCCCCAACCATATGTGTAATCGTTGCTCCAGGTTCCACTCGATCGATCGAAATGGAAGACCTGCTGATGAACATCGTTAGTAAGCACAAAGCCGATAAGCAGGACAGCCATGACCCACAAAACGGTGCGGTACCGACGCCCCATACGATGCTGTTCCAAACCCGCGAGGCGCAGACCGCACAGCTGGTAGATCAGCGGAATGAGCGTCATGGGCACGTAGTACAGGTACCACAGCACGGTGGCATAGAACGGCGTGAACGACTTATATTTGAGGATGACCTCGATCATCCACAGGGCACAAATGGCGGCGATGGCAACAAGGCGGCGGCGCAAGACGTAGTCCAAGCAGCGTAGGTACGCCAACACACCCCAGATTGAAAATGCAATTGCGGCGACAAGCAGCGGGAGAGAGCTCGAGTGGACGAGCGCATCCACGACCTCTTCGGACACCTCGCTATAGGCGGGCACGGTGTTGGAAAGCTTGGGGTCGGAGGCGAACAGTGCCGGCAAGACTGCCAAAAGCATAAGGAACAGCGCGGTAATGGCGCCGGCGATAACAAAGACGCGGTGGCGATACACGCCATGCGATATGCCAACAAGGAATCGCGGCATGGCGAAGAGCCTGCCGCCCCTAAGATCCGCCACGGGCGCGGATCGGGCGGTCGCGTGGCCGATATGTCGCTCGCGGGTACCCATAGTGCTTTTAGTGTACCGACAGGCGGGCCCAAAAAGCGGGCCACATGTCCCAAAATCCGCCGACGGCGAGGGACGTCGCCAGCGACTAGTCGTTTAAGAACGTCCCCAATGACTAAGACAAAACGAGCGAGGATTTTTGGACGCCCAAATGGCGAGAGTGGATAATCTCCCACTTTGAGCCCACAAACAGGCTAAAAACGGGAGATTATCCACTCTCATTCTGCGGGCACTCATTTAAGTACGTCCCCAATGAGCGCTTTCACTTCTTTTAACAAAACGCCTGGCGGGCATTAACTGCTCGCCGGGCGTTTTGGTTAGGAGGCTATGGTTGTTGGGAAGCCTTAGGCCAGGTCCTCGCCGTTCGTCTCGATGACGTGTTTGTACCAGTCGAAGCTCTTCTTTTTGGAACGCTTGAGGGTGCCGTTGCCCGCATCATCGCGGTCGACATAGATAAAGCCGTAGCGCTTGGACATCTCGCCCGTGCCGGCAGACACCAGGTCGATTGGGCCCCAGGTGGTGTAGCCCAGCAGGTCAACGCCGTCCTCGGTCACCGCATCGCGCATCGCGGCGATATGCTGGCGCAGGTAGTCGATACGGTAGTCGTCGTTGATGGAGCCATCCTCCTCGACAACATCCTTGGCGCCCAGGCCGTTCTCGACCACAAACAGCGGCTTCTGATAACGGTCGTACAGGTCGTTGAGCGTAATACGGAAGCCCAGCGGATCGATGGCCCAGCCCCACTGGCTCTCCTGCAGGTAGGGATTCTTGGCGCCGGCGAAGGCGTTGCCCTGGGTGCGCTCGACATCGGGGTTATCGGCACCGGCGGAGCAACGGGTGCTGTAATAGCTAAAGCTGATGAAGTCGACGGTGTTGGCGGCCAGGATCTCGCGGTCCTCGTCCGTCATACCCACATCGATGCCTAGACGCTCGAGCTTCTTGACGGCATAGGCCGGATAGTAGCCGCGGCTCTGGACGTCGACAAAGAAATAGTTGCTCTGGTTGTCAATCTGCGCCTGGCGCACATCGCCCGGACGGCAGCTGTAGGGGTAGTAGCTACCTGCGGCGAGCATGCAGCCGATCTTGACCTCGGGGTCGATTTCGTGGGCGATCTTGGTTGCCCAAGCGCTGGCGACGAGCTCGTTGTGGGCGGCCAGGTACTCGACGGCCTCCTTGTTCTCGCCCTCCTCAAAGACCAGACCGGCACCCATAAACGGCAGGTGCAAGATCATATTGATCTCGTTAAAGGTGAGCCAGTACTTTACCAGGCCCTTGTAGCGGGTGAAGATCGTGGTCGCGAGGTTCTTGTAGAAGTCGATGAGCTTGCGGTTGCGCCAGCCTCCGTACTCCTTGATGAGGTGAATCGGGCAGTCGAAGTGCGTGATGGTCACGAGCGGCTCGATGCCGTGCGCCTGGCACTCGCGGAACACGTCCTCGTAGAAGGCCAGGCCGGCCTCGTTGGGCTCGGTCTCGTCACCGTTGGGGAAGATGCGGGTCCACGCCAGGCTCATGCGGAAGGTCTTAAAGCCCATCTCGGCAAAGAGGGCGATGTCCTCCTTGTAGTGGTGGTAGAAATCGATGCCGGTCTGCGCGGGGTAGTAATAACCGTCCTCGAAGTCGAGCATCTTGCGCTGGCCGGAGACCACCGCGTAGCGCTCGGGGCCGTGCGGCGCCACGTCCACGTTGGCCAAGCCGCGGCCGTCCACGTTGTAGGCACCCTCGCACTGGTTGGCAGCCGTTGCGCCGCCCCACAGGAAGTCTTTACGGAAAGCCATACATCGATCCTTTCATACGCTGCTTGTCGTAGCTTCAGTATCCCCGCAAACAGCGCGCTGCTCAACGACAGCGGCGCAGGCCGACACTTCTTTTCGCGCACAGGCGCCCCGCAGCCTCCCCCGTCTGACACTTTTTGATACCGCCGCCCCAAACCACCACAAAGGGGACAGGCACCTTTGTGGTGGTTTGGGCCCGGTTTGTCTCGATCTGTAACAGGTAGGCCGCCAAAACCGGGCCTGGTGTTACAGATCGAGATCTTTCGGGCAGCCCTCTACGGTTTGTCTAAATCTGTAACAGGTAGAGACGATTTAGCCCGCTAGATGTTACAGATCGAGACAAACAGGAAGCCCCTAGTCGCAGGTGATGTCGAGGTTTTTGCCGATGAGGCCCACGTAACCGCCCTCGGCCGCCTTGGGGCTGTCGGCGTGGCAGAGGACCCACTTGTCGGCCTTCCAGTAGCAGTAGCTGTCACCGGCGGCAGGCATGTCGGCTGCAGCCTCGGGGCGCGGGCCGTTGGTGCCCGCCGGCAGCGCCACCATCACCTGAAAGCCGCCGTCGTCGACCATGCAGGGCGTGTAGTGAAGCGTGGTGGCGTAAACCTCGACGAGCGTGCCGGCGGGCGCGCGAAAGGCCTTGACCTGAGCGGTGTCGAGCTTGCCGTCGACAATTTGCTCGCGCTTGGCCAGCAGCAGAATAAAGTCGCGCGCACCCAAATTAAACTCACTGGCACGGTGATACTCCAGACAGTTGAGGCGCGTGTTGTGGCCGTTGCACCAGCCCGGCTGGAACGGACGGCCGCCGTACATGAGCAGGCCGAGCGTGTCGACACCCTCAACCTGCTCGAGCTCGGGTGCGGAGGCCACGTACTTGGTGCCCTCGGGAATGGGAGTAGCCGCAAGCGCCTCGACAAGCGGGGCGGTCAGGTTGGACGGCACGTCGTCCCACACGCGACCATAGGATTTGAACTCGGGATCTGATACAGAGTAGATATGCATGTTCGCTCCTGTTCGTTTATGTGACAGTATGAACATTCTAGAACATCATTCATCCACGACCACGATCAATACCGAAAACATTGCATGACGAAATCACCCGCTCAAAAAGCGACATGCAGCTTCCTAGTCGAGATAATCTTTAAGAAACTCAATAACGCTCATACACCAGTAGTCGGTCTCCGGCGCATGGGGCTTCATCAATGCGTGCCCCCCTTCTGAATACATGACTCCCTCATGGTGTACTCCAGCTGCATCCAGAGCATCGACCATCTTTTCATAATTGTCGGGCGATACAATATCATCGTCAGCGCATTGCCAAAGATATGTCGGAGGATACTGCTCCCACACATGCTGATTAATACAGAAATCATCGAGCGAGTCGCGACCAGCCCCGCCGCACACCGAATCAAGAAATCTATTGTCTGATGCGTTCTCAAAGCCACGAAGATCAATCGGTGCATAACACAGGACCAAGGCTTTGGGTGCCTCGCATCCGTAGGACGCAAATCCCTTGTTGTCCGTCCCCCACTCGGCAGTTAAATGCGCACCAGCAGAAAAGCCGATAACTGCATAACTTTTTGCGACATTAAATTTCGCTGAATTCTCGAAGACAAAACGGACGGCTCGATTTAAATCGTCGATTGGGCGCGGCATCAAAGGCTCGACCCTCACCCTGTATGACAGCACGAACACGTTATAGCCCGCATCGTTGAGCTCGGGGGCAACGGGAAAGCCTTCCATTTGATGACAAACGCTCTGATAACCTCCGCCCGAAACCGCAATGATAAAGGGAGCCCTAGGTCTCCCGGGAAAGAAGAACAGTTTCGTATTGCGCCGAGTCGGATCACGGATGCAGTCGGCTTCATCCCAAATATCGTAGGCAACCTGCCTCCCGTCATCCACGAGCTCGACAATTCGATTCAATCCACGCAAAACGCGAGCAGTTTCATATGGATTAGCATCAGAATTCATATGAGACACAATGGGTTTATTCCACATGCGCTCCCAAGTTGAAGGCCGGCAAAGCATAAGGTGCTCGCCAAAGCCAGCGAACTCAGGAAGGAGCGCGATTTCGCCAAACGTCATATCGGCAGTAATTGTCATAGCTAGTCACTCCAAAAATGAGGGTGGGCTCGCGTGAATCAACGACAAGCCCACCACATGCAATCTGCCGCGGGGTTTTCGGCAGCTTACATCCCGAATAATTGTCTACTCCACTACCGCCTCTTCATCAGGGCGATACAGGATGTAAACGAGAACGAAGTTAAGAATTAAACCGACGACATTGCAAAGAATTGCGCCGATGAGGCTGCTCATATCACCAGAAGGATCCATATAACCGGGGAAGCTAAAAATGCCGCTCGACGTCATAACGAACGTACAGGTGTTGAAAATCGCCGGGATAACAGCACTGATTGCTCCGGCGACCATGGAAGCGATAATGATCTTCTTGTGCTCCAAGATGATGCCGTACAGCGCCGGTTCCGTAATCCCGAAAAAGCCCGTAATGGCACAGCTGAACCCAAGACTCTTTTCACTCGGGTCCTTCGAGCGGAGGGCAAACGCCAAACAAGCGCCGACAACACCCATGCTGCAGCAGAGAAGTCCAAGGATAGGATCGGAGCCGACGGTCATAATATTGTTGATGGAAAGCACGATCAGGGCCCAATGGAGTCCAAGGGGGATCATAACGAGACCGAATATCGGCCCGAGAATAACGCCGCAAAGGACGGGGCTGAACTGATAGACCGCCAGCACTGCAGCCGCAAGCAAAGAGCTCGCCTGCTGAATAACGGGGCCGATCACAAGGAGCGAGACGGGGGCGGCAACAGCAACCGTCAGGAACGGGACGAGCGCAAATGCCACAACATCGGGAAGAACCGCCCGCAGCCACTTATTAAGAACGGATGCGAACCAAGCCGCCACGATAGCAGGAAACACCGTGGAGGAATAGCTCACCATTGTGAACTTCATGCCGAGCAAATCCAGCGCATCGCCCGCTCCGGCCGCAGCAACGAAAGTCGGATAAACCAGGATTGCGCCGAGTACCGCACCGATATATCGATCGGTTCCAAAGAACTGAGCAGCAGATGATCCGACAAGAACGGGCAGGAAATACATGCAGGCATTTCCCATGCCGTACAGCAGAGTGTATATTCCGCTCTCGGCGGAAACAGCACCCGCCGTCGTCAGAATGCTAAGGATGGCGTTTATCATTCCGCATGCGATCAAGGCAGGAAGAACGGGCATCATGATGCCGCTGATGAACTTCATTAGCTTTCCCAGAAAGCCCTTAGTCTCTCCTTCGCTTGCCTCGGAATCTCCGGCGTCAATCCCGGTTTCCTTGGCAACGATTTCATAGACCTTATCGACCTTAGGTCCCACAATCACCTGATATTGCCCCGCGGAATGGCGAATGTCGATCACGCCATCAATCGCCTTGACTTTTGCATCGTCTACGATGCTTTCGTCCTTAAGGTTGAACCTTAAACGAGTCATGCAGTGAGCTACAAATGTAACGTTGTCTGCGCCGCCCACCATCTCGAGAATCTCGGCAGCGAGCTTGGTTGTATCTGCCATAAATACCATTTCTCCCATGTTGAGTTTTATATGTAACCATCAGCAAAGCGCGCGCCTTTGCCAACTAATTACCTTGTTTTCGATGCAATTCGATTGATGTGCATCATGAGGTAGAGTCTTTCTTCGTCTATAAGTTCCCGCCCCGTCAGTCGGCTGAGAACAGAAGCAATATCATCGGCGCACATTGATGCCACCGGATATTCTTTTTTGAGCGAGAGGTACATCTTGCGGTTGTCGCTCACGATGCTTTCGCCAGAGTTCAACCTATTGAATAAGTACTGAAGATGGGTTGCGAACCTTGCGTAATCGAAACCTTCCCGATCAACTTGAATGCCAAGCCGATTTTCAACAGCAACGGTTGACTCCTCCAGAACACGATCGTAGATATCCGCGCTAAACTCTTTAACTACTTCGCATGAGTCCGAATCGGCCATGTTATTGATAAACGCCATGGCAATTCCAACTGCCTCATGAGCTGGAAGCCTAACGTTAAGACGTTTCCTGATTATCCTAAGTGCATACTCGCCGATTTTAAATTCGACGGGATATTGTTGGCGGACATCAAACGATAAAGGCATGCGGACAACGATATTTTGCTCTTTGCGCTTAACCGCATACGCGATATGGTCCGCAAGGATAAACGGCAAATTAGGGCTCACCTCATAAGGCAGCAAACCTGTCGACATATCAATAACATCCGAGGTAAGCTCAAGAAGCTCGTCGGGGACCTCGTCAACGAGAGCGATGTAGCGAGAGCTAACGTTATAAAACGTTCGTTGAATCTCCGAAAGAGGGACCTCGTCTCCGACATTCTTAAACCCCAGACCACGGCCGAATGCAACCAACTGTCTGCCATTTCCATCGACGCAGAGGACAGCGCTGGTATTAATTCGTTTAACAATTTCCATGTGCCCCCCTAAACAGAACAAGGCTCCCGAAGCAGAATCCGACAATCAATGTCAACAGATGCTGCTTCAGGAGCCTTGCCTGAATATCACTCTAAGAACTAGTTTAAGCGAGCTAGTGCTAATGACCTCGAATAAACACTTCTAAACAGTTAAACGGTCGATATCTCCGTGTGAACGGTTTGGAGGCAGAGGGCGGCCCTATGCCTGCTGATAGTGCAGGTGCTTCTCGTCGATATCGGCCAGATCGCGGTCGAGATAACGGCGCGCAAGCCAGTTTGCCATGGGGAGGTTCTGGTCCAGGTAGTTACCGCACTCCTCGGGAGCGGCACCGGGAACATCGCCCTCAAAGCCCGCGACAAACGCGAACAGCTCACGCACGAGCGGCAAGATCTCCTCGCTCGTCACCTCGCCAAATACGACGAGGTAAAAGCCCGTGCGGCAGCCCATGGGGCCAAAGTAGACAATGCGGCTCGACCACTCGGCATGATTGCGAAGGAACGTCGCACCCAGATGCTCGATGGTGTGGCACTCGGCCGTGTTCATGACCGGCTCCTTGTTGGGCGTGGTCAGGCGCAGGTCAAACGTGGTGACGGCGGCACCGGTCGCCGGATCGCGGTCGATGCGGCTCACGTACACGCCGGGCTCAAGCAGCAGATGGTCAACGGAAAAACTCGCGATGCGCTCCATGGCAGATCCTCTCGGTAGTCAATTTAGGACGGGACTCTTTTAGCTGGTTGGAATGGTCGCACCAATCATACCAGTCAAAAAAGCCCCGTCCCAAATGAGCTACCCGGGACGGGGCCCGAATGATTTTTTAATCCCCGTCCCAGAAAAATCATTCTAGGCAGTGTACGAGATGGTGGCGGCTACGGCGTGGCGCCAGCCGGTGATCTTTTTGGCGCGCTCGTCGGCGGTCATGGCAGGCTCCACGATGCCGCGGGCCCCATAGACGTCGACGACATCGCGCGTATACATGCCCAGCGCAATGCCGCAGGCCCAGGCCGCACCCAGGCCGCTCATCTCGTCGTTGCTCGCGATGCGGATAGGCGAGCCAACCAAGTCGCTCTCAAACTGCATCAGGTACGCATCGCGCGTGGGACCGCCGTCAACGCGAAGCTCGGCAAGTGCCGCGCCCGAATCCTCGACCATTGCGTCAATTACGTCAAAGATTTGATAGGCAATCGATTCGTCTGCAGCTTTTACGAACTCCGCGCGACCCGTGGTGCGCGTCATGCCAAAGACGCAGCCCTCGGCGTCACTCGCCCAGTGCGGCGCGCCCAAACCGGTAAACGCCGGCACAAAGTAGACGCGGCTCGCCGGATTGGCGGCGTAGCACAGGTCGGTAACTTCCTCGGGGTTATTGATGAGCTCCAGATCGTCGCGCAGCCACGTCTTGACGGCGCCGGCATAGCTCACGTTGCCCTCGAGCACGTACTCGGTCACGCCGTCCATGCGCCATGCGAGCGAGCTCGAAAGCCCGTGCGAGCTGGCAACGAACTCGTTGCCGACGTTCATCATGACCGAGCTGCCGGTGCCATAGGTCGCCTTGGCCATGCCGCGACTATGGCAGCCTTGGGCAAACAAGGCCGCGTGGCTGTCGCCGAGCACGCCGTGAATGGGCACGGGCGCCGGCAAAAAGCCGCCCAGATCCGTCGTGCCGAACAGGCCGTCGGAATCGGTCACCTGCGGCAGGCAGGCCACGTCGACGCCAAAGGCCTCGCACACCGGCTCGCTCCAGCAGCCACGGCGCAGGTCAAAGAGCTGCGTGCGGCTGGCGTTAGACCAGTCGCAGCGGAACTCCGCACCGCCCGTGAGCGTCCAGACCACCCAGGCATCGATGGTACCCAGGCACAGCTCGCCCGCCGCGGCAGCCTCGGCAGCAGCGGGAACGTTCGCGAGGATCCAGGCCATCTTGCCCGCCGGGTAGTAGGGCGAGAGCACCAGACCCGTCGTGTCACGCACCAGCTCGGCCACACCCTCGCGCGCGGCCAGCTTGTCGCACAGCTCGCGGGCGCGGGCGCACTGCCACACCACGGCATCGCACAGCGGCTCGTCCGTCGTGCGGTTCCAGGCAACGGTGGTCTCGCGCTGGTTGGAGATGCCGATGCCGGCGATGTCGGCCGGATCGACCCCGGTCTCCTCCACCACAGCGCGCGCCACGGCCAGCACATTGGCGGCAATCTCGGCCGGATCATGGCTCACCCAGCCGGCCTCGTTGACAATCTGGCGATGCGAGCGGTCGGCACGATGAATCAAATGGCCGCCCTCGTCCACCAGCAGCGCCTTGGTGCCCTGCGTGGACTGATCGATCCCGATGATGTATTTACTCATGTACTCTCCTGTCTCCCCCGCCGATTCAAAAACTAAAACCCGACGGACAAGGAGCGAGCGGCCACCAAGTGCCGCAGATTGCCGTGAAAGAGGAGCGCCGCGTACTTTGCGTACGCAAGCGACGGTTTGAACGGCAAGGTGCGGTGCTTGGCGGCCGCGCAGCGTCTGTGTCTACTAGTTGCCGAGGAACTCGGCGACCGTCTTGGCAATACCCTCGCCGGTGAGCCCGTAGTGCGCAAAGACCTCGGGGCTCGTGCCGGTGATGACCGGCGCATCGGGCAGGCTCAGGCACTTGACCGGACGCGGGCAATGCTCGCCCACGACCTGCGCGACCATGGAACCCAGGCCACCGAAGGGGCTGTGCTCCTCGACGGTCACGACGGCGCGCGTGGCACCGGCGGCCTCGATCACGGCCTCGGCATCGAGCGGCTTGACGCAGTACATATCGAGCACCGTTGCCGAGATGCCCTGCTCGGCCAGCAGATCGGCGGCGTCCACGGCATGGCGGACCATCTCACCGGTGGCGACAATCGTCACATCGGTGCCGCGGCGCACCCAGGTGGCGCGATCCATCTGGAACGGGCACTCGTCCTCAGTGTACACGTCCTCCACCGGGTTGCGGCCCACGCGGATGTAGGCCGGCTTGTTGTCGGCGACCAGGGCACGCACGAGCTCGGCGGTCTGGAAGCGATCGCTCGGCAGATACACGCGCATGTTGGGAATCGCGCTCATGGCGGCGATATCCTGCGCGGAGTGATGGCTCATGCCCAAGGCGCCGTAGGACACGCCGCCCGAGATGCCGATGAGCTTGACGTTGGTGTTGGAGTACGAAACGTCGACCTTGCACTGCTCATACGAGCGCGTGGTCACAAAGGACGCCGGCGAGGCGGCCCAGGCCTTCTTGCCGCACGAGGCCATGCCGGCGGCGATGCTCACCAGGTCCTGCTCGGCAATGCCGACCTCAACGGACTGCTGGGGATACTGGTCAAAGAACGGCGTGAGCGATGCAGAGCCGCGGGAGTCGGAGCACAGGACGACGATGTCTTTATCGGTTGCGGCGGCCTCGAGCAGCGTGTCGCAGATAGCCTTTCGGTTGGCGATCTTGTTAGCCATTGATGGCCTCCTTATGGGCAGCGAAATCGGCGATGATCTGGGCATATTCCTCATCGTTGGGCAGGTGATGATGCCAGGCGGCCTTGTCCTCCATAACCGGCGAGCCGTAGCCCTTCACTGTGTTGAGGATGATGACCGTGGGCTTACCCTTGGTCTCGGCGGCCAGCGTCAGCGCGGCATCGATGGCCTGGACGTCGTTGCCCGGAATGGACAGCACGTTCCAACCGAAGGCGGCCCAGCGCTCCTCCTGCGAATCCTGCTTCATGACGTCCTCGGTGCTGCCGCTGATCTGCAGGCGGTTGCGGTCCACGAGCGCGCACAGGTTATCGAGCTGGTAATTGCCGCCGCTCATGGCGCCCTCCCAGACCGAGCCCTCGGCAAGCTCGCCGTCGCCCATGATGGTGTAGACGCGGTAGCCGCGGCCATCCATCTTGCCGGCAAGTGCCATGCCCACAGCCACGGGCAGACCGTGACCCAACGAGCCCGAGTTCATCTCGATGCCCTTGAGCTTGTTGTTGGGGTGGCCGATGTAGGGGCTGCCGAACTTGGAGAAGCGGGCCTTGACGTCATCAAGGTCAAGATAGCCCTCGTGGCAGAGCACCGCGTAGTAGGCCTCCATGGCGTGGCCCTTGGAGAGCACGAAGCGGTCGCGACCGGGATCGTCGACGGTCTCGGGCGAAATGTTGAGGTGGTTGGCGTAGAGGGTCATCAGCGCATCGATGACCGACATGTCGCCGCCGATGTGCCCGCCGGCGCCAGCCATGATGATATCGACGCAATCGCGTCGAAGGTCCCAACGCAGGGACTCAAGCTCTTCGATAGTTGCCATTTCTACTCTCCTCGCAGGTAAGCTTTGACGTCTTCTTCGATGGGGTCGTACAGGTCGGGGACAATGCCGATGTACTTGCACGCCTCGTAGAGCACCGGCACCACGTTGGCGTGAATGGCGACGCAATGGTGGATGTAGGGACCCTCGACGATCTTGGCCTCGAGGCGCTTGAGGTTGTCGACCTCGACCCACAGGTAGGTGCCCATGCCGGCCGGGCCGTCGATGCCGCGGGCGTTGCCCAGCAGCAGCGAGTACTCGCCGTTGTCGCCGTCAAAGCGGGCAAGGGTGAGGTCGCCGTGCTTGGCCTCGGCCGTCAGCGCGCCGGGGTGATCGAAGGCCAGCGGATAGGTGAGCTTGGGCTTGACGGCCGCGCAGCTGCAGGGCCAGGGGCCGCAGTGCTGCAGCAGCTCGCCGTTCTCGTTATCGGGATGACGCACGGTCCAGTCGGCGAACATGCCGCGGTGACGGCCCAGGTCGGCGGCCTCGACCATCAGCGCGGTGATAGCGCCATGGATGTCGGTCTCGCAGACGATGGGGATGCCCATCTCGTTGAGGATTGCGTTGGCGGCGCAGGGCATAATGCCCAACTCGTCCTGCAGGGCGTTCCAGCACTGGATGGCGCCGGCGTTGCAGCCGTACTTCTCGACCAGGCGCTTCATGGCAATGGCGAGTCCTGCGACCGCAGGAACCTTGTCCTCGGGGATGCAGATCTCAAAGCTGTCACCAATGTGGGCGAGCATGGTTGCCATGGCCTGCTCGTCAGCCTGGGCGTCGCGCACGGCCTGGACAAGCTCGGTCATGGGGATGGGCGAAAGCTGGATGTTGAACTTCTCGAGCAGCTCGCCCTCGTTGCACATGGTCGACCAGAAATCGAACGGACGGGTGGCCATCTGCAGGATGCGGGTGTGCTTGAAGGTCTTGACCACGTTGCACACGGCCAAAAAGTCCCAGACGCCGCGCTCGAACTCGGGATCGGTCAGACGGCAGTTGGTCATGTAGGTGAAGGGAACCTGGAAGCGGCGCAGGACCTTGCCGGTGGCGAACAGACCGCACTGGCTATCACGCAGACGGGTGCCGTCGGGCTCGGGGCGCTCGTCGCGCGGCCCCCACAGCAGCACGGGCAAACCGAGCTCGCGGGCAAGGCGGGCGCAGACATACTCGGTACCAAAGTTGGCGTGGCAGAGCATGATGCCGTCGACGCCCTCGGCGCGGAACTTCTCGACGATAGGCGCGATATGGCTGTCGTCGAACAGCAGGCCCTCGTCGTTGATGTCGTCGATATCCACAATCTCGACGCCGATCTCGCGCAGGCGATCAGCCGTCAGACCGCGATACTTGATCGCGTCCGGCGCGCTAAAGATACTGCGGCGCGTGGGCACAAAGCCGAGCTTGATCTTGTCCATGTACGTCCTCCCCTAGTCACATGTTCAGTAAACAGACGCATGTTTCGTTTTGTTATGTTTACTAAATGTTTTACTCTTTTGTTTAAAAGTTTAGCGCGAAAGTCTCGTAAACGGTAGAGAAATCAGCCTAAACGGTATGTAAACAATCTGAACATACAAGGGCAACAAAAAGAGGGCCCCGAAGGACCCTCTTTTGAATAGCGCTATGTTTACTGCCCTAGCGAGCTTTGGCACGCTGCAGGCGATGCCGTCTCCGCCTAGATCTCGCGCACGCTCTGGCGCTCGACAAAATAGGTCGACACAGCCGTTTTGCAGGTGTAGCTCTTGGGATTGCGGATGTTGCCCACCAGGCGGCGCACCGCGATCTCACCCACCTCGTGCTTGGGAACATGCACCGTGGTGAGCGGCGGGTTGGAAAAAGCGCCCAGAGATAGGTCGTCAAAGCCGATGATCGAGACATCCTCGGGCACGCGAATGCCGTGCTCGTTGAACGCGCGCATGGCACCCACGGCGAGCACGTCGTTCTCGGCAAAGAAAGCCGTCGGCAGGTCGTCGTGCGAGGCATTGTCGAGCCACGCGCCCATGTCGCGATAAGCGCCCTCGAGCGTGGTGCCCAGCGTGACGCGCCATGCCGGATTGGCCTCGAGGTCCGCATCCTCAAGCGCTTGGCGATAGCCGCGCTCGCGGTCCTTAAAGTTGCGGATACGAAGGTCGCCCGCCAGATAGCCGATTTGCTTGTGACCTTTCTCGATAAGGTAGTCCACGGCACGCAGCACCGAATCGGTATTGGCAATGACCACGGCATCGAAGTACTGGCGGTCGCTCCAGCCATCGAGCACGATCAGGTGGGCGGCGGCGTTAGCGAACAGGGCGTAGTCCTCCTCGCCCAACTCGGTGCCCATCAGCACGATGGCGGCAGACGGGTCGGCGATCAGGCCCTCGACCTGCGGACGCACGGCGTCTAGGTCGCTAAAGTCGAGCGAGACAAAGCTCGTGCTCATGCCGTGGCGACGCGCCTGGCGCTCCACGCCCTCGATGACCGCGGGGTGGAAGGTGCTCTCGTCCAGGATGGCGCCCGTCTTGCGCGCGAGCACAAACTGGATGCTCTCGAGCTGCGTCGACTGCTGATAGCCGAGCGACTGCGCGCACTCCAGGATGACTTTGGCGGTCTCCTCGCTCACGCTGCGCTTGCGGTTGAGCGCGTTGGACACGGTCGCAGGCGAAAAACCGGTGATGCGGCTGATCTCGCGAACACTTGCTTTGGCCATTGTTCCCCCTAGTAACGGTCGCGGTCGAGCATCGTGGCCTGACCGCCCCGTGACTCGACAACTAAACGACCGCAAATTCAATCTAAACAGAATAGTAAATGTTTAATAGCTAGTTTAGCCTGTTGTCAAGCGAAGCGACGCGACTATTCCCCCAACGGGCGTATTTACTCGGTAGCTAATCTGGAACGGGGCACAGAAACCGTTTAGCCAAGGATGCGAGCCATGCGTGCCTTAAACTCCGCGAGGAAACGTGGGGCGTCCACGGTGAGCGCCACGAGCGCGCTCTTATCTGGATCGGACAGACGGTGCTCGTCGCAGATGGTGCGGCCGCGATACTCGCCCAGCAGGTCGACACGCAGGTTACAGCCGAGCGCACCCACGAGCGTGGGATCAATCGCCACGGCAACCGCCAGCGGATCGTGCAGCGCGCAGCCGCCCAGGTAGGGCGCGTTCATTTCGTACGAACCGATATAGTGCTCGACCATGCTCGCAAACGCGCAGCCAGCCATAGTGCCCGAGCCCGTCCAGCCGGCAACGTCGCGGCGCGTGAGCACCACGCGGTGCGTCACATCCAAGCCCACCATGGTGAGCTTGCGGCCCGAGCGCAACACGGCGTCGGCAGCCTCGGGGTCGCCCGCCATGTTGGCCTCGGCGCCCGCGCTCACGTTGCCGGGCACGGTAAGCGCACCGCCCATCACGACCACGCGGCCGATGGACATCATCGCCGCCGCATCGCGCTCCAGGGCAAGCGCCAGATTGGTGAGCGGGCCGGTCGCAACGTAGGCCAGATCGGGACCATAGGTACGCGCGGCATCAATCAGGTAATCGACCGCCGCATTGCCATCGGCCGACGTCGCGCCCACCGGCTCGTACGGCGAGGCGGGCACGCTTGCGCCGCCAATGCCGTTCTTGCCGTGGATAAGCGTGGTGGACGCCGGCGGCGTGTAGGGTTCGGTCGCTTTCACGGGACGATCGGCGCCCAGGTACACCGGCACCTCGGGACGACCCAACAGGTCGAGCACCGCCAAGCAGTTGTGCGCCGACTGCTCGACGCGCACGTTGCCAAAGCACGTGGTGATGCCGACGAGCTCCACCTCGGGGCTCGCGATGGCATAGGCGAGCGCCATCGCATCATCCACACCCATATCCAGATCAAGGATCAGCTTCTTGGTTGCCATTGTTCTACTCCGCTTCTCCGTCTACATCCAAACCGTCTAAACCAAACTTGTGCTCGACTTCCGCACGCGTGGGAATTGATTGCTGAGCGCCCAGGCGCGATACCGTCACCGCCGAGGCGCGAGCACCCGCGGCCATGCACTCAAAGAGCGGCAGACCCTCCAGACGAGCTGCAGCAAGCGCACCAATAAACGTATCGCCCGCGGCCGTCGTATCGACCACCGCGCTCGAAAGCGCCGGCATGCGCAGCGGCTCACCGCCATCGCCGAGCGTAACCGAGCCGGCGCCGCCCAGCGTGATGACCGCGGCGCCGGCGCCCTTGTCGAGCAGCGCATTGAGCGCGGCGACGCAACTCGCATCATCTGTGGGCAGAATGCCCGTCAGCATCTGGCACTCGGTCTCGTTGGGGCAGACCAAGTCGACCGCAGGCCACGCTCCTGCCGGCAAATCGCAGGCGGGCGCAGGGTTAAAGACCGTATAGAACCCCAGCTCGTGAGCGCAAGCAAGCGCCTCGGCCGTCGCTGCAAGGTCACATTCGCCCTGGGCGATAAAGACGCTTCCGGCAGCCGGGGCAAACTCGCTGGCATCGCCGTCGAGCTCGTCGGCCACCAAGCGCCTCAGTGCGCGGGCAACGTCCTCGCCCGCAAGCGCATGGTTGGCGCCCGGCGACAGCACGATGCGGTTGTCGCTCTCGCAGCGAATGATAGTCGCGGTACCGGTCTCCACGTCATCGCGACGCGCCACAAACTCAACGCCCACGCCGGCATCCTGGAGCCCTGCCACAAGCGCATCGCCAAAGGTATCGCGCCCAACAGCGCCAATCATGCACGTGCGCGCACCCATGCGCGCAGCAGCGACGGCCTGGTTAGCGCCCTTGCCACCGGCGTTGGTGATAAAACCGCTGCCACCGACTGTCTCGCCCGCACGCGGCATGCGCTCGCACGCCACCGAAAGGTCCATGTTCATGCTGCCGAACACCGCAACGATGCTGTGATCCGCCATGGAAACCTCCTCGTCTTCAGGCTTTGCGCCCACCGTCGACCAACGATTGTGCACTCTCGCACCCCCTATAACTTTAGTCCACTTTGATGTGGACGCGCGCTTGAGCTTACGCCAGCAGCAAGCATTCACAGGGGCAGGCAGCTACAATGAATACGTGCTGATTATTCTCGTCATTGGATGATGTTTTATGGAACAATTCTCGCAATCGGGCTCGCGCGGTCGACGCCGCACGGGCAACGAGCCGGCGCCGCACGAACGCGTGAAGGGCGAACGCCGTGCCAACGAGCCGCGACGCACCGCGAGCCCCCATCGCGCTTCTGCCAACAACGCGGGCCGCGCCAACACTCCCGCCGCGGAGCAGACGCCTGCTCGCCCCAAGTCCCGCTACATCCCTGCACTCGACGGTCTGCGTACGCTCGCCGTCGTCGCGGTGGTGCTCTATCACCTTAACCTCACGTGGGCTCAGGGCGGCCTGCTTGGCGTCACGATCTTCTTTGTGCTTTCGGGCTATCTGATCACGCGCTTGCTGCTCAACGAAGTCGCTAAGACCGGCCGCATCGACCTCAAGAGCTTCTGGATCCGCCGCATCCGTCGCCTGGTCCCCGCCGTGGTGACCGTCGTGGTGGTGACCTGTGCGCTGTGCACCGTCTTCAACCACGTGATGCTCACCAAGATGCGCCCCGACATTCTGCCGTCGCTGTTGTTCTTCAACAACTGGTGGCAGATTGCCCAAAACGTCTCGTACTTCAATGCTCTGGGCGACCCCTCGCCGCTTACGCACTTTTGGTCGCTCGCCATCGAGGAACAGTTCTACCTGGTTTGGCCCCCGCTGCTGCTCGCTATGGTATCCATGCACATGAGCAAGCCCAACACGCGCCGCGTGGTTCTGGGCCTGGCTGCTGTCTCCGCCATCGCCATGATGGTGCTCTATAACCCCGCCGCCGACCCCAGCCGCGTGTACTACGGCACCGACACCCGCGTGTTCTCGCTGCTGCTGGGCGCCTGGATGGCCTTTATCCCCGATCGCGACCTGGCGCCGGTGCGTCTCGCTCATCGTTTGGGGCTCAATCGCCTGGCTGGCGCCGCCAAGCACGGCAAGAACGCCGAGGGCAAGCCTGGCGAGAAGGCCGACAACGCAGCCGAGACCGTCCCGGCACAGCCGAGCGCCCTCGTGCGCTTTTGGTCCTCGCCCGCATCCATCGATGTGTTGGGCGTCGTGGGTCTGGTTGGCCTTGCCGCCATGGTCGCGCTCACCAACGGCTACACCGCGTTCCAGTATCGCGGCGGCACGCTGCTATGCTCCATCCTCACGCTCATGGTCATCGCGGCCTGCGTGCAGCCCCAGGGAATGGTTGCCCGCGCACTGTCCGCCGAGCCGCTCGTGTGGGTTGGCAAGCGCTCGTACAGCATCTACCTGTGGCACTATCCGCTACTGTTGCTCATGAACCCGGTCGCCAACATCAACGATACGCCGTGGTGGCAGTACATTTTGCAGGTGTTGTTGGTGGTCGCCGTAGCCGAATGTTCATATCGCTTTATCGAGACGCCGTTTAGAAAGGGTGCCTTTGGGCGCACCGTATCCGAGTTCCGCGACGGCACCACCACGCCCGCCAACTGGGTGCGCGCGCATATTCCCGTGTGCGCCACTTGCGGGATCGTGCTTGTTATCGCGCTGGGCGGCCTGATCTTTGTGCCGGAGACCTCCGCACTGAGCGGTGAGGGCGCCGAAGTCCTCAACAAGGAAGCCAAGAACACCGCGCCAACGGACCAACAGGCAGCCGACGACACCGACAAGGACAACGACGGCTTCCCCGATGGCTCCTACGACCTGCTGATGATCGGTGACTCCGTGTCGCTGCGCGCCGTCGATTCCTTTGACGGCGTATTCCCCCACAGTCACATCGATGCCGAAAAGGGCCGCCAGTTTGATGCGGGCCGCGCGACATTTGAGGGCTATCTCCAACAGAACCTTGCCGGCAAGATCGTGGTCTTTGCGCTGGGCACCAACGGCTTGGTAACCGACGACCAGATCGACGCCATTATGGCCGATGCAGGAGATAAGCGTATTGTGGTGTTTGTGAACACGCGCAGCCCGCAGCCATGGGTTGGTTCTACCAACCAGGCCATCGCCAACGCCGCTACGCGCTACAAAAACGTGCGCGTTATCGACTGGTACGGATACAGTGCCAATCGCAACGACCTGTTCGATGGCGATGGCACGCACCTATCGACCACTGGCGTGACTGAGTACCTCAACTTGATCCACGATGCAGTCAAGAAGGACCTGCCCGTGCATCCCGAGGATCACGTCAACGATCCGCAGCCGGCAGCCGTCAAGTCTGCCACCGACGCGCTCGTCAATGCGCTCGCTCTCAAGCCGCACAAGCTGGGCACCGACAAGTAACCTGCAGCGCAAACTTCCCACATCCGGAGGGGGTGCCTGCCACGGCAGGCACCCCCTCCGACAGTTAGGGACGTTCCTTATGTGCCGGCACCTAGGGACACTCCTGACACAGCCGAGGAACGCCCTCCTTGCGACCGAATTCTGGGCACCTCGCCACCCCGAACGTTGTTTCCAAGCCCACACCCGCAGCAAACAACCCAAAATCACTCTTTTCGAGCCGGCTCCAAGGGGTCGTGGACAAAAAGGGGCAAATATGAGTACTGTTACCATTTTAGTAGCAGGCAAAACCACCCAAAATGGCGCTCATGCGGTAGCGCGCGACCCTTCCAGTTGACCAGAATGGCCGGCTTAGGACTTGGAGACCCGCTTTTAATAAACAGATTCTTAACTATGTTCATTATTTTCTTGGTCGTAAATGCTATCGGCAAGGCAACAGTACTCATATTTGGCATTTTTTGTCCACTGCCATATAACTAACGCCCTATAGCGGGCAAAAAAACAGGCCGCAGTCCATCGCTGCGGCCTGTTTGGAGTCCAAAAGAGGCGCTAAGCGCTGTAACCCATCGCCTGTAGAACAAACATGACGACCGTCAGCACCGTAATCACACCGATAGTCGCCCAAGTGAGCACATTCCACACGCGGCCGTTGCGGTTAGTGCCCATAATGTGACGGTCAGCGGCAATAACCACCTGGAACACCAGAACCACGGGCAGCAGCACGCCATTGATGACCTGCGAGGTCATCATAATCTGGAACAGATCGACGCCGGGCATAAGCACCAGCACGGCAGAGATACCGATGATGGCCGTAATGATGCCGCGATAGACCGGGGCCTCGTCCCAGCTGCGGTCGGCACCGCGCTCCCAGCCAAATGCCTCGCAGATAGCGCTCGACGTAACGCCCGGCAGCACGCAGGCGGCCAAGAAGCTCGCCGCGACCAGGCCCGAGGCAAACAGTACCGTGGACCACTGACCCGCAATAGGCTCCAGCGCGCGGGCAGCATCGGCGGCATCGCTAATCTGAATACCCGCCGGGAACAACACCGTACCGGTCGTGATGATAATAAAGCCGGCAATGACATCGGCAGCAAGCGAGCCGCTCACGGTATCGATGCGCTGCAGCACGATATCGTCCTCGCCCGCGTTCTTATCGACCACGTTGTTCTGCGCCAAGAAAATCATCCACGGCGCGATGGTGGTACCGATTGTTGCGACCACGAGCGACACGTAGCTGGGGTCGTTTTGAATATTGGGGACGACCAAGTCGACCGCGACCTCGCCCCAGTTGGGGCCTGCCATAAACGCGGCAACGATATAGGTCACGAACACGCAGCTTACCAGCAGCAAAATCTTCTCGATGCGCTGGAAACTGCCCGACATGGTAAGCATCCACACCAGCAGCGCCACGAGCGGCACCGAGATGCTCGCCGGAACGCCAAACAGGGCAAGACCACTCGCGATACCCGCGAACTCCGAGATGGTCACCGCCGTGTTGGCGATCAATAGCGCTGCCATGGCCAGCACGCTCTTGCGCACGCCAAAGCGCTCGCGAATGAGCGACGCCAAGCCCTTACCCGTGACGCATCCGCAGCGCGCCGCGGTCTCCTGCGTCACGATGAGCAGCACGGTCATGACGGGAAGCATCCAGAGCATCTTGTAGCCATAGCTGGCGCCCGCGCTGGAATACGTGGCGATACCGCCGGCGTCATTACCCGAAAGCGCCGCCAGCAGACCGGGGCCCATAGCGCCAAAGATGGCGGCGATGGTCAGCTTTTGCTTGGTGCTCCCCTTTTGCTTCGTGTTTTGCACGCGACCACCTATCCCATGACCGACATGGTGAGCAGCACCGCGGCGATGCAGTACGCCACACACGAGATCATGACGGCGATGACGTTCATGGCGGTACCCGACGTGTTAAGGTCGTGCTCATCGCGCCAGAACAGCACCATCAGGTAAATCACGGCGCTCATGTTGCCCACCAGGCAGATGATGGCGGCAATGTTAAAGCAGCCGGTAAAGAGCTGCTCCTCAAACATAGAGGCATCGGGGAACGCGGCGGTGCGCACCAGCTGCGCGCACAGGTAGGTCACGAGCGAAAGGATCAGGCCCATACCCGTGCTCTGGAAGAAGAATCCCAGGTACGGCTTGGGCTCGTCGTCGTGACCGTCGTACTCGAGGAAGTAATTCTTGACGAACGACACCATGCGCGAGGCAGCCAACAGCACGAGCGGCATGGCGCACATGGGGAACACCACCAGATGCGCGGAGCCCAGCGCCGTCCCCAGCACCGTCGCCATAATGCACGAGGCGATGCCCCACACGACGACCCAGTACTGACGATGCACGAACCAGCTGAGCACGTTCGTCGAGTCGTCCGACGCGCTATCGCCCGAGCCGACACCGGCGATCTGCAGGTCCTCCTGATGCTCCTCGGCGATAACGTCCATGGCATCGTCGAAGGTCACGATACCCAGGATATGACGGTTCTCGTCGCAGACAGGGATGGCAACCAGGTCGTACTTGGTCATCTCGTCCGTCACGTCTTCCTGGTCCTCGTCGGGCGACACGTAGACCAGATCGCGATAGGCGAGCTGGCCCAGCGTGGCGTCGCGGTCGGCCACGATCAGCGTGCGCAACGAAAGCACACCCGTCAGCACGCCGCTCGGATCCTCGGTATAGACGTAATAGACACTCTCATAATCCTCGTCGAGTTTGCGAATCGCCTCGATGGCATCGCCGACCGTCGCCGTGGCGGGCAGCGAGACAAACTCCGAGGTCATGATGCGGCCGGCGGTGTTGTCCTCGTAGCCCAGCAGATTACGAATCGCCTTCTCCTCCTTGACGCCCATCAGGCGCAGGAGCTTCTCGGCCTTCTCATAATCGAGCTCGTCGATCAGGTCGGCAGCGTCGTCCGGGTCCATCATGGCCAGCATCGACGATGCGTCCGTGTCGGACAGGCCCTCGAGCATCTCGGTCATGAGCTCGTCGTCATCGAACTCCGAGATGGCCTCGGCGGCCTGCGCCGTATCGAGCTGCGCGAACACCTGCGCGCGCAGGCGCGGGTCGAGCTGCTCGATGATGTCAGCGATGTCGGCAGGATGCAGCTCGCCAAGCGTCTTGTGCGACACCGAGAGCTGGATGTTCTTAGTCGAGCGATCGAGCAGGTCCATGTAAGACCAGGCGATAATGTCCTCGCTGAGCGGCTTGCCCAAGTGCTTCATAAAGCCCTCGACGACGTGCTCGAGCGCGGGGCTGATTGCACGCAGCAGACCGCGGGCGCCGACCTCGGCACCCAGCAGGCGCAACTGATTTTCGCCCGACATGGAGAACTTGATGTCGTTGACGCGCACGACTTTCATGCCCTGCGTGTCGACAATCTGTTTGTTGAGCACGTCGCGAGCCAGCAACAGCTCGGTCGGCTGCAAGTACGAAAAACGGATTTCGGTGGCCGGCGACTTAAGATGAACGCCCGTCTCGTCGATACGGTCGACCCATTTGCGCCAGCTGATCATAAACGGCGTCTTGCCGGGACCACGGAACGCGAGCGACGTCACGTGCGGAAAAACTTCGCCGGTTGCAATGCCAAAATCGTTCACAACGCCGAGCTTTTCGCCATCGACGTCCAAGACCGGCAATTTGAGCATCTCACTCAGATAATTCAATGGTGCTCCCCATCATTATTCCTGCGGACCGCGTGGCCATGCCGGCACGCAATCCGTGGACTTTTAGACATGTATACGCATGCGCGGGCGGCACGCCGCTCGGCGCTCACACCCCGTGCACGCGCAGAAAGCACCTGCATGGGGTCATCGACTGTATGGTCGAGGTTTGGATTTCACCTGTAACCTTTCTCTTGACCCTCATTAACCGCAGTAACTATAGCATCAGCATCGCGCTGCGGCACCGAATTTATGCGCTGCACATTGCAGGCATACCAAACACTGACGTATCCGTGACATAGTCATTGGGTGTTCCTATAGTTTTGTCAACCGTCGGGGCTACTCCCGGTAGGG
>CAJMMF010000017.1:0-49278 GCA_905214385.1 uncultured bacterium | reverse complement strand
GTGCGGGAACGGCCTATTTGCTCAATGTGTTCGGCTGAGATCGGAAATCAACCTTTCTAGGACGAACGCCGTTTTGAAACCGAATGCGCACGCAAGCTCCACGAATATCTGAGACAATGGGCGGCCGAACAGGGCCGAGCCCGCGCATCCATCCGAGTTGCAAAGGTATGTGCCCCTCACGCCCCTCACCACGCCATGCGCAAGAAAGGATTCCCACCATGCGCTTTTTGCTCAACTGGCTTTTGACCTCAATCGCCATCGCGATCGCAACGTTTCTCGTCCCCGGCATTCAGCCCTTCGGCATGGCCGACGCCTGGGTCTGCTTTGCCTTCGTGGGACTGTTCCTCAACATCGTCGACTCGCTCGTCAAGCCGTTCCTGACGGTCATCTCGCTGCCGCTCACTATTATCACGCTTGGTATTTTTCAGCTCGTAGTCAACAGCTTTATGCTCGAGCTGGCCAGCTACCTGTCGGTCAATCTGCTGGGCGCGGGTATCTCCATTGCCGGCTTTGGATCGGCCTTTATGGGCAGCATCCTGGTATCCATTATGCGCAGCATTCTCGACAGCATCGCCAGGAACTAACGCGACCGGATACGGACCGCCACAACACGCCAAAAGAAGGCCGTCCATCGCAACGATGGACGGCCTTGTCATTTGTCGAGCCTCAGAGGGCAGGAAAATCTACCATTTCTACCCCGTCCCCAAATGGCGGGTGGGGCTAGATGACGTAGTCGTAGCCCTCGTTGGGGGCGACGAGCGTATCGAGCGTCACGCCGTCGAGATAGTCGTTAATGAGCTTGTCCAGGTTCTTCCACATGTCGAGCGTGGGGCACTCATCCGAACGCGAGCAGCCCTTGCAGTCGCCGTCCAGGCATGCGACCGGTGCTAGGCTGCCCTCGGTCAGACGCAAAATCTCGCCCACCGTGTACTGCTCGGGCGGGCGCGTGAGCACGTAGCCGCCGCCCTTGCCGCGCATGCCCGAGAGCATATTGGCGCGGACGAGCGTGGCCAAAATGTTTTCCAGATATTTCTCCGAAATCCCCTGACGCGCGGCGATCTCTTTGAGGGGAATACGGCCCGCCGCCTGGTGCTCGGCCAGGTCGACCATAACGCGCAGGGCATATCTGCCCTTTGTGGAAACCAACATATATATAGCTGCCTTTCGGTCTTTTAATTCGTAGAAATTCTAGCCGAAAAATTGGTTTTGAAAATACCTATTCCCGTCAAGCTGGTTAATCGACTCGTAATAATCTTCTATTTCCTATTGTGTTACTAGGCTTTACTGTCTACTATGCTTGCCAACAGCAAAACGAACAACCCATAAGGTTTGTGGGTTTCGCTGCCACACACGCCGTAAAACCATACGGTATCCAGTCATTTGAACACTTTGGAGGTTCACCATGAGCAATGTTTACACGTCCATCGATCAGCTTATCGGCCACACTCCGCTTCTGGAGCTCACTCACTTTGAAGCCGATGAGAACCTCAAGGCCCGCGTGCTCGTCAAACTGGAATACTTCAACCCCGCCGGCTCCGTCAAGGATCGCGTCGCCAAGAACATGATCGACGAGGCCGAGAAGGCCGGCAAGCTCGTGCGCGGCGGCGACTACACCATCATCGAGCCCACGAGCGGCAACACCGGCGTCGGCATCGCCTCGGTGGCGGCAGCTCGCGGCTACAAGGTGATCATCACCATGCCCGAGACCATGTCCGTCGAGCGCCGCAAGCTTATGCAGGCATATGGCGCACAGCTCGTGCTCACCGACGGTTCCAAGGGCATGAAGGGCGCCATCGCCAAGGCCGAGGAGCTGCAGAAGGAGACGCCCAACAGCATTATTGCCGGCCAGTTCGTGAACCCCGCCAACCCCGCCATCCACAAGGCCACGACCGGCCCCGAGATCTGGGATGACACCGACGGCAAGGTCGACATCTTCGTCGCCGGCGTCGGCACCGGCGGCACCGTGACCGGCGTGGGCGAGTTCCTCAAGGAGCAGAACCCCGAGATTCAGGTTGTCGCCGTCGAGCCCGCCACCTCCCCGGTGCTCTCTAAGGGCCAGGCCGGCCCGCACAAGATTCAGGGTATCGGTGCCGGCTTTGTGCCCGACGTCCTCGACACCCAGATCTACGACGAGATCATCCCCGTCGAGAACGACGACGCCTTTGCCACCGGCCGCGCCGTGGGCCACAAGGAGGGCGTGCTCGTGGGCATTTCGTCCGGCGCCGCCGTGTGGGCCGCGCTACAGCTGGCCAAGCGCCCCGAGAACGAAGGCAAGACCATCGTGGCGCTGCTCGCCGATACCGGTGAGCGCTACCTGTCCACGGCACTCTTCCAGGACTAGGGCCCGTCGCCCATAGGTTGAGCCCAGGGACGAGCCGGTCTCCCCTCTCCCGGCAGTCTGAGCCCATCCCATCAGGGTGTCCCACGAGACGTCCGAACTTGCTACAATGTCTGCGGCGCGGAACCAGCCTCCCGCGCCGCTTTTCTTTTTTGGCCATATGCCACCAAGGAGAACCTCCTCATGCACAACAAGCGCGTGCTCGTCGCCATGAGCGGCGGCGTCGATTCCAGCGTGACCGCGTACCTGCTCAAGCGCCAGGGCTGCGAATGCGTCGGTGCCACCATGCGCCTCACCTGCCCCGCGCCCGATCCCGTCACGGGCACGAGTAAGGTCGACCGCGACATCGCCGATGCAAAGGCCGTCGCCGAGCGCCTGGGGATACCCCACCATGTGCTCGACCTGCAGCAGACCTTCGACCACAGCGTTATCGAGCGCTTTGTGAACGCCTACCAGGAGGGGCTGACGCCCAATCCGTGCATTATCTGCAACCGCCATATTAAGTTTGGCGCGTTGCTCGATGCGGCGCTGGACATGGGCTGCGACTACATCGCTACGGGACATTACGCCAAAACAAGTCAGGCGTCCGACGGCACCTGGCAGCTGCACCGCGGCGAGGACCCTAAGAAGGACCAGAGTTACTTTTTGTATTCGCTCACGCAAGAGCGTCTGGCACGCACGATCTTTCCGCTGGCAGGCTTGGACAAAGAGCGCGACGTTCGCCGCATTGCCGCCGAGCAGGGCTTTATCAACGCCCAGAAAGCCGAGAGCGAGGATATCTGCTTTATCGCGGACGGCGACTACGCGGGCTATATCGAGCGCCGCTGCGGACATGCCGCCGAGCCGGGCGATATTGTATGGCGTGACGGCAGCGTGGTCGGACGTCACAGCGGCGCACTGCGCTATACCATCGGCCAGCGCAAGGGCCTGGGCGTCGCGATGGCGCACCCCGTGTACGTAACGGGCGTCGATGCCGCCAACAACATTGTGCATCTGGGCGAGGCCGAGGACCTGACGGCCACAGCGCTCACGGCCAACGACTGGATCTGGAGCGCCCCTGCCGACCGCATGGAGGCAGAGCTGGACGCCGACGGCATTCGCGTGGGCGCCAAATACCGCTACCGTCAAAAGGACCAGGCAGCGACCCTTGCACGTGGCGAAGACGGGCAAATGCTGCTAACTTTTGACGAGCCGCAGCGAGCCATCGCCCCCGGCCAGGCAGTCGTTGCCTACCGCGGCGACGTCGTCTTGGGCGGCGGCACCGTCACGGCAGCCATCAGGTAGCCCCATCCCCTTCATAAGTTGCGGTGAAATAGGGACTGTTTAAGCGTTTAAAACCGCCAAACAGTCCCTATTTCACCGCAACTTAGAGAGGACGGCCTCGGTCGGTACTGCTGTGTCAGCCGAGGCCGCTGCATCGTTAGCGCTGCACGTAGGCGCGGACGAGCTCGTAGGTGTTACGCACGCCGTCCATGTGGCTGCGCTCGTAGTTGTGGCTCGCGTACACGCCGGGGCCGATCAGGCCATGGCGAATGTCGTAGCCGGCCGAGAGCGTGGCCTCGACGTCGGAGCCGTAGTGCGGGTACACATCGATGGCGTAATCGAGCTCCAGCTCGCGCGCGATGTTGGACAGCGTGGTTACCAAGTCGTAGTTGTACGGACCACCCGAATCCTTGGCGCAAATCGACACCATGCGCTCGGTGCAGCCCAGGTCGTCGCCCACGCAGCCCATGTCCACGCTGATCATCTCGCGCGTGTCGGCCGGCACGAAAGCGCCGCCGTGGCCGACCTCCTCGTACACAGTAAAGAGCAGGGACACCTTGCGCGAGAGCGTCACCTCGCCAGCGGCGACGGCACGCGCCAAGCCCAGCAAAATGGAGGCCGACAGCTTGTCGTCCAAGAAGCGACTCTTGATGTAGCCGCTCTCCGTCACCGTGGTACGCGGATCCATAGCGATGATGTCGCCCGTCTGAATGCCCAGCTCAAGCACGTCATCCTTGCTGTCGACATTCTCGTCGAGCAGGATTTCCATGTTCTTCTCGATGGTCTTGACCGGCTCGTCGGCCACGTGCGCCGAAGGCTCGGTGTTGAGAACCACACCCGTGTACACATTGCCGTCACGCGTGTAGACGGTGCAGTTCTCGCCATCGGCCGTAGACCACTGGTGCCCACCAAGCGTCGTGGGACGCAGGCGGCCATTGTCCTTAATGGAGCGTACCATGGCGCCCAGGGTGTCGACATGGCTCGCCAAAACAAGCGGCTCGCCCTCGCCGCCAAGCTCAACCAGCACGTTGCCCTTATTGGAACGCTCAGGGCCAAAGCCCATATCACGCAGGGTCTCCTTTAGATAATCAGTCGCCGCACGGGTATAGCCCGTAGGCGAAGCAATAGAAGTCAGCGTCTTAAGCTGTCCCGCGATATAGGAGAGCGTCTCCTCTAGAGAAGCATCGATATTGGAACCCATATGCATCCTTCCAAATAAAACTAAGACCGAATCCCGATTTTAACCGTTCTACACGTGCAATGCCCTAGAAGCCGAGCCACCTCCAGACGTCCTCGCGCCGATTTTGCGCACGCGCACGGTTTAAAATCCGAATCTTGCATAAAGCTTTTCGATTTCTGCATAAAAATGAGGCATCTTCTTGCTTCGTCTCAGGGTACCCCACTTTGGACCGTGCAAAAAACGGAGTATTCAGCACCGTGGGCCCCAACGGCCCCATCACAAACGACAAAACGATGCGGTTACAGCAGTATTGCGGGTCGTCGCAAAGCAGAAACTCAGTAACAACCCCCTCCACTCATCGATAGCCCACCCACAATGGCTGTCGATGGGCGTCTGCGGGCCACTACGGGCCATTCAAAACGTTATGCATTTTTAAGAGCTTGCTGAATACTCCCAAAAATGCACGCTGGGAAGTGCGCCACCTATCCGCAGCGGGCGGTATGCCTTGGCTTTACCCATCTCGGGGCATCGACACGGCACAAAAAGCCCCGCCGCGCGTAGCGCGGCGGGGCCAGCGGCAAGTCAAAAGACTATATGCCTACGGGCGAAGGACCACCAAACGAGACTAGGCAGCCGGGCAGATCTTCTTGAAGAGCTCGATAACGTCGTCGAGCGTCGCCTCGCGCGGGTTACCCGGGAAGCAGGCGTCGGCCATGGCGTCCTTGGCCAGGACCTCGATCTCGTCGGCCTTCATGGCCTCGCAGACGTGCGGGATGTTCACGTCGGCGGAAAGCTGCTTGACGGCGGCGATAGCGGCGTCGGCAGCCTCGTCGGTGCTCATGCCCGTGGTGTCAACACCCATGGCAACGGCAACCTTGGCCAGACGCTCGGCGCAAACCGGCTTGTTGAACTCCATGGCGATCGGCAGCAGCATGGCGCAAGCGACGCCGTGCGGGGTGTCGTAGTGAGCGGACAGGGTGTGAGCCATGGCGTGGTCGATGCCCAGGCCAACGTTGGAGAAGCCCATGCCGGCGACATACTGGCCAAGAGCCATGCCCTCACGGCCGGAGCCGGGCTGGCCGGACTTGGCCTCGGCGACGGAGTCGCGCAGGTTCTCGCTGATCAGCTTAATAGCCTCAAAGTGGAACATGTCGGAGAGCTCCCAAGCGCCCTTGGTGGTGTAGCCCTCGATGGCGTGGGTTAGAGCGTCCATGCCGGTGGAGGCGGTCAGGCCGGCGGGCATGGAAGCCATCATGTCGGGGTCGACGACGGCGACCTCGGGGGCGTCGTTGGTGTCGACGCACACGAACTTGCGGACCTTCTCGGGGTCGGTGATGACGTAGTTGATGGTCACCTCGGCAGCGGTACCGGCGGTCGTCGGCACAGCGATGGTAAACACGGCGTGGTTCTTAGTGGGAGCAACGCCCTCGAGGCTGCGGACATCGGCAAACTCGGGGTTGTTGATGATGATGCCGATAGCCTTGGCGGTGTCCATGGAGGAGCCGCCACCGATGGTCACGATAGCGTCAGCCTCGGCGGCCTTGAAGGCCTCGACGCCGTCCTTAACGTTCTGGATAGTGGGGTTGGGCTTAATCTCGGAGTAGAGGCTCCAAGCGATGCCGGCGGCGTCGAGCTCGTCGGTCACCTTGGCGGTAACGCCAAACTTGACCAGGTCGGGATCGGAGCAGACGAAGATCTTCTTGTAGCCGCGACGCTGGAGCTCGCCGGGGATCTCCTTGATGGCGCCGGAACCATGATAAGAAATGGTGTTGAGAACGAAACGATTAGCCATTGATAGCCTCCCATCGTGTGCGGGGCACCCATTACGCCCCGCGCTGCAAGTTCCATCCTAACGCTTTTGAAACAAAAAACGCGTGAGAACGTCAAAAGTGTTAAAGCGTTTCAACATAATAACGGAGCCCCAGTCCTTCCCTCCCGACAGCAACGAAGGCTAGATTATAGGAGCAATCGCCCAAAGAATACGACCAACTCAGTCTATAAATTGTTTCTGTTTTAGCAGAAACATGTTTGACAATACGTTTATAAAAGGATACTTTATAGTAAATAAAATGCATGCAGCAAATAGCGTCATTCATTTTGTTAGAAATTGCCCATGCGGTTATTGCAGCTGCATGTACCGCAACGTACAGCGCAATTCTCCGCACGAAGTAGAAGACGGTTCCAATTCGATCGAGGCGATGACGCGTGATGGCTACTGGTCCTAAATCGAGCAAGACGGCTACAAACGAATATCGAATCTCAATTGAAGGTAATCCTTATCCGCATACTCTGGCTCTCATCAACCCAGCGGGAGACAACCTCAACATCAAAAGACATGGGTTCACGGGTCCACTAGGACAGCTATCGAGTCTTAAATATACCGTTTATGACGATGCGAATGAAAAACTCTTCACTGTCGTCGACGGTGGCTTTAGCAACATGCCCAGGGTTGCGCTCATCATCGAACACGAGGAAGTTGCGGTGTTCGATTATGGCTTAAACAGACTTGAGATGAAGTGCGTAACGAACATACCGAATTACACAATAAAAGGTAACTTCCTATTTGGAGATTACGATATATTCAGCCAACGGGAAGTGAAGCTATCTTCAGTTATCGTCCTTCAATGTGATAAACAATCGTGCTTTAGCATACAGGTTTTGGATAAAGCCGAATTAGCCGCCGCAATTGGAATACCTACAGCCATTGCCCTTCTTAAGGCTCGGATTGAAGAGCATCTCGAATAAATCGCAAAAAGCAGTTCGTAACAGCATTCAGGAGCTAGATATTTTTCTGGCTCCTGAATGCTGTTACGAACATGCGCCTTAGCGCTTAAGACTCGCGGTCTGCCAGTCAGCTATGATGCGGGCCCATTTCCTGTGCAAGTCGCGCTCGCGGTCGATAAACATGATGGCAAACGCGATAAACAGCAGCACGCTCGCCACGACGATGGCGTGCAGCCCCATGCGCTCAATACACCAGTTGCCTAGCACGGCGCCGAACACAAAGGTAAAGATCACGCCAAAGTACAGCACGCCGTTTTCCAAAAAGCCGCGCTTGTGGGTGATAATGTAGTCGTCCACGTTTTGCAGCGCGTTGCGCAAGTTGCCGATGCACATGGTCGTAGCGATGCCGTGACCGTGGATCTTGCGGAAGCTCTCGACTTGCATACCGCAGGCAAACGAAGTGAGGCAGTTGGCGAGCAGGTTGTAACCGCCGCCGGGGATAAAGCTTACGCCTAGCAAGATGACGGCTTCAAAGAACACCGTCACTTGGCGCCAGTGAATCACACTGCCAAATCGCTCGTGAACCAGGTCGGCAAGCATAATGCCCACGGCAAACGACACCACGGGAAAGAAATAGCGTCCCGCCAGCGCCCAGTTGCCTTCCGAGATGCTCACGCCCACGAGCAGGATGTTGCCCGTCTGCGCGTTTGCGAAAACATGGTCGCGCCCAATGTACGAATACACATCCATAAAGCCACCGGCGAGCGCCAAGATGATGCCCAGCTCAATAGATTCCGATATCTGTTTGGCACGCTGCATCGTCGTGCATCCTCCTTGTTGACGACTCTCTCGTGCGTTGGCGGACATATAGCCGCCGTTCATACTGTAACCCATTGACAACATGGCGTGCGCGCGAGACGGGTTCTCCAACGCGCAGATACACAGTCTGGAAACAAACGGCGGGCGCGGCGCCGACGCCTACATCGACGCGCCAACCCCGCCAGCTCGTGTACTCCACCAGTCTTTTTAGCGCCGTCCCAAAAAGACTGGTTACAATTACGTGCAGCATACAAACACCGGGAGGGATCGTGGCAAAAAAGCCTCAGCACGCTCAGAACAACCAGCGCAGTCAGCAGGGCAAACAGGGCCAGCAGCAAAAGCGCAGCGGTAAGGCGCAGGTCACGACCGCCCCTGCCGCCCGGGCCACGCACACCCAGACATCGCCTGTCCGCCCCTGGCGCCCGGGCCGCGATAAGTTCCTCCCCGTCAGTCGCGCCGACATGGATGCGCGCGGCTGGGACCAGTGCGACTTTGTCTACATCTGCGGCGACGCCTACGTGGACCACCCCAGCTTTGGTATGGCCATCGTCAGCCGCGTGCTCGACGCGCACGGCTACAAAGTGGGCATTATCTGTCAGCCCGACTGGACCGATCCCGCCAGCATCAGCGTGCTCGGCGAGCCGCGTCTGGGCTTTCTCGTCAGTGCCGGCAACATGGACTCCATGGTCAACCACTATTCGGTGACCAAGCACCGCCGCCACACCGACGCCTATACCCCCGGTGGCGAGGAGGGGCGCCGTCCTAATCGTGCCGTCACGGTCTACGGCAACCTCATCCGCCAGACGTTCAAGGACGCCCCCATCATCATCGGCGGCATCGAGGCGAGCCTGCGCCGTCTGGCCCACTACGACTACTGGCAGGACAAGCTCAAGCGCTCGGTACTGCTCGACTCGGGCGCCGACATCCTCATCTACGGCATGGGCGAGCACGCGATTGTCGAGATCGCCGACGCGCTCGATGCGGGGCTGCCCGTCGATCAGATCACCTACATCAACGGTACCGTCTACCGCACGGGCTCGCTCGACGAGGTCTACGACTACGACCTGCTGCCCAGCTGGGACGACCTTACCGCCGACAAGCTCAACTACGCGCGCAGCTTTAACGTGCAGCAGCAGAATATGGACCCCATCACCGGTCATCGCCTGGTAGAGCCCTACCCCAACAGCGTCTATGTGGTGCAGAACCCGCCGTCGGCAACACTCACCACCGACGAGATGGACGAGGTTGCCGAACTCCCCTACGCACGCGATTGGCATCCCGACTACGACGCGGCGGGCGGCGTGCCGGCCTTTGCCGAGATCAAGTTTTCCATTAGCTCCAACCGCGGGTGCTTTGGCGAGTGCTCGTTTTGCGCGCTCACCTTTCACCAGGGCCGCGTGTTGCAGATGCGTAGCCACGATTCGATCATGCGCGAGGCCGAGCTGCTCACGCACGATCCCGAGTTTAAGGGCTACATCAACGACGTGGGCGGGCCGACGGCCAACTTTAGCCGTCCCGCCTGCGACAAGCAGCTCAAGCACGGCGTGTGCAAGAACAAGCGCTGCCTGTGGCCGAGCGTGTGCAAGAACATGGTGGTCGACGAAAGCGGCTACACGCAGTTGCTGCGCGACCTGCGCCAGCTGCCGGGCGTCAAGAAGGTCTTCGTCCGCAGCGGCATCCGCTTTGACTACACCATGGCCGACGCCTCGGACGAGTTTTTGCGCGAGCTGTTGGAGCACCATGTCTCGGGCCAGCTACGCGTGGCACCCGAGCACGTGAGCGATGCGGTGCTCTCCGTAATGGGCAAACCGAGCCGCGCCGTCTACGATGCGTTCTGTCGTAAATTTGAACGCTTGAACCGCGAATACGGACTCAAGCAGTACGTGGTGCCATACCTAATCTCGAGCCACCCCGGCTCGACGATGAAGGAAGCCGTAGACCTTGCCGAGGCCGTGCGCGACATGGGCTACATGCCCGAGCAGGTGCAGGACTTCTACCCCACACCGTCCACCATGTCGACGTGCATGTACTACACCGGCGTGGACCCACGCACCATGGAGCCGATCTATGTAGCTCGCGACCCGCACGAGAAGGCCATGCAGCGCGCGCTCATCCAGTATCGCAAACCCGAGAACTACAAGCTGGTGCGCGAGGCGCTGGAAAAAGCCGGGCGTCGTGACCTGATCGGCTACACCAAGCATTGCCTGATTCGCCCCGTGCCGCCGCGCCCAGGCGAGACATCGGCCAGCGGCGGACACGGCACCGGCAAGAAGGGCGGCAAACCGCACGGTGGTGCTGGCGGCAAGGGACCCAAAGGCAGCAAGGGGCACGGCGGCATGTCGCGTGCACAGAACACTGCCGGGCGTAATCGCGCGGCCCAGGGGCGTCAGGGCGCCAACGGAGGCGGGCGTCGCAACTAGGGCAGCGGCGCGCTCGCTGCGCCCATCCCACACGCGTGGCGCAGCGAGCGCATAGCCTCAACGAGGATGACGCCGGCGATAGCGACCGTGATTACCACGTCGAGCGGTGTGTTCACAAACCACAACAGACCCATCAGGTACGACCCGGCGTTAAAGGCAAAGTGCAGCAGGATCGTGTAGCGGAGCTTTCCGGTGGTCACGAGCACCCAGCCAAAGATGAGGCCGGCGGCACCCGCATAGCAGCCCTGCACCCAGTTCATGTGCATAAAACCGAAGATTGCCGCCTGCAGCACAATCGCCGCGGCGATGCCCCAGGTACTCGGCGCCGCCCAGGGCACCATGGCGCCGTCTTGCGCGTTCGCGCGGCGCCGGCGTTTCCAGAGCGGACGGCACTGCGGGTTAAACGCTCGGAGCGAAAACTCAAAAATGATACCGCGCACCAGCAGTTCCTCGCAAAACGGAGCGCCGAGCACCGTGGTCAGGACGGCCAGATAGCTCGTGTCGCCCATGCCCGTCTCCTCGACAAGCTCGCTGTAATCGGCCGCCGCCTCGGGCAACAGCGACAGCACGGCGTCGGTCACGTAGCCAACGACCACCTGCAGGGCAAGGCCGATCACGATAACGCAGGCGATGCGCCTCCATGCTTTGCCTGCTCCCCCGCCAAGCGGGCGCTCGCCCTGCCAGCGCACCATAAACGAGCGCGGCCAAAGATAACGCCACCACAGCAGCGCCATCAAAAACGATGCCGTCTGCGCGACGACCTGAAGCAATTGAATGTCGAGGTCATCGATTGAAAAACCCATGAACACCGATGCGACGCCAAGGGCGGAGAACAAAACGACGCTCAGGGCTATATCGGCAGCGACGACGCCAAAACAGGCAAGCGCCCAAATCATCGCATTGAGCATGCCAACCTCCTCAAAACCCGGCACTTAGGGACGTTCCTTAACTGCCGGCAGAAAAGGAACGCCCCCAAGTGCCGGCAGTTTGGGACAGTCATTGTTGATGAGAATCGGGCGCAGTGCCAAAGGCCCCGTTGGGCGAAATGTCGAACGGAAAGGTGCCGCAGCGATTGAACGCGGCGATAAACATGCGGATGGCGTTGGACGGCGTGGTACCTACGAGCTGGGTTGCCGCCGCGAAGGCCGCCTTTTCCTCGGGCAAGACCTTCGCGACAACCGGGGTCATGTGTTCTGCCATGGCGCTTCCTTTTTGAAACGACGGTGGTGCGGATAGATGCGGGCCACGCGGCTGGGCGACGGGCTGTGAAGGCAACCCGATTGGCCCGCATCTGGAGTGTGTTTCTACGGCGTTGGTATTACTTGGTATTCCTAAGTATTACCCCGCAGATAGAATACCATACCCGGCCCCATGGGGACGGAGAAAAAACGAATCATTTTGTTGCTGAGTAAGTATTTAGAGCGTGATGATATCCGAGATATTGAGGGCCTGAGCATCGACGGCATCGTGCGTGGCAAGCAACAGCATGCGACCATTGAGGAGGTCGAGCACGACCTCGGCCGTCATATCGCGCGCAGCGGCATCCAGGCCGGTAAAGGGCTCGTCCAGAATCACCGCGCCACCGGGGCACAGCAGGGCTCGAGCGATCTCGACGCGACGGCGCTGCCCGCCCGAAAGCTTGGCCACGTACGCATGCACGTCGATTCCCGGCACCAACCGGCGCAGCAAGGCCGCAGCGCTCGAAGCACTCACGCGCGCGTCGGCGCACACCAGCACGTTATCCAAGGCAGAAGCGTCCTCGACCAGGCGCACATCCTGAAACACCATGGAGCACGGCGCGCACTCCCCCGCCGCCAGGGCAAGGAGTGTCGACTTGCCCACACCCGAGGCGCCCATCACACAGATACGCCCACCCGCGGGCACGTTGAGCACCAGCCCGTCGAGCGCCGGTGCCCAGGGCGCGCGATCGCCCACGGCAAGCGCAAGCTCCGCCGCAGCGCCATCGCTCGCAGCCCCCGCACGCCCGCGCAATCCATGCCCATGCGCCCGCACGGCCGCGCGCCACGCCACGGGCCCCGAAACCCGCAGTAGCCACACCAGCACGCGCTCACACGCCCACGAGGCGACAACGACCAGCACGGTCCACGCCAGCAGATCAGCCGTCTCAATCAAAAGCTTTGCCTGATAGATGCGCTCACCCACGGTGCCCACCGCCATGCCGATCAGCTCGGCTGCCACGCCGGCCTTCCAGCTCATGCCGATCACGGACCGGGCGCACGAAAGCACAAACGGCAGGACTTCGCGCCAGGTATGGGCGCAAAACAGTCGCCAGCCCCGCACGCCATGCAGGCGGAACATCTGCTTCAGCGGTTTATTCACCTGTGCCAAGCCCTCGGCCAGCGAAAAATACACGCCCGGCAGCGCCATCAAAAAGACTGCCGCGATGCTCACGCGCGCCGATCCCAGCCAGATAAGCAACAGGACCACCACGCAGGCGACCGGCGTCGCCTTTACAAACGACAGCGCCGGAGCCACCAGGTGCGCAAACGCACGCGAACGTGACGAAATCCCGGCAAGCACGCCACCACACACCGCGGCAAGTGCCAGCCCGCCCAGTATCCGCGCGCCCGAGCCCGCCAAAATCGCCCAGGTACCGCCATCGCACACCAGGCGCAGCAGCGCCAAGGCAACAGCACCCGGCCCCGGCAAAATCAGCGGCTGCGCCACCAGCGCCGCCACCAGCATCCACACGGCAAGCCAAAAGGCGGCGACGGCACCACCTGCCGCCACCGCCTTCATACGCTCTGTCATTTGTCGAGCAAACGCACGCACGGGCTACTCCATGTAGCAGAAATCGTCAGCCGGGAGCTTACCGCCCACGGCGCTCGCATCCGCATCGGCCAGCACCTGCAGGTATCCACCGAGCGCCGCCTTCATATCTTTCCCCGTCTGGCACACGAGCATGCACCCGGGAATCGCCTTTTCGGCGATCTTGGCGTTGTCCACGATGCCGGCATCGACCACAGCCTGCGCCCAGTCTGCCGGCGCCGCATTGACAGCCTTAACGCTCGCCGCATGGCAGCTCAAGAACTCCGCCACGGCCTCGGGATGTTCCTCGGCAAACGCGCGGCGCACCACGGTCACACCCGTCAGCAAGCGCGAGCCTGTGTCACCCGCCAGCTCATCCCACACATCGGTCAGACTTACCGGCGCCGACAGTTTGCCTTCGCTCTTTGCGATGGCAGCGGTCTTGAACGGCTCGGGCAGCACGCCCACGGCAGACGGATCGGCAAGCAGCGCCGACAGCACCTCGGTGGGCTCGCTCTTAAACTCAAGCGCCACCTGGCCGGTCAGGCCCGCGCGCTCCAGCAGGTAGTTCATGACGTACTCCGGCGTGGTGCCCTTGCCCGTCATGTAGACGGTACGACCCGCCAGATCGCCAAACGAGGTAACGTCCGCGTCGCCCGTCACAACGTTCAGCACGCCCAGCGTGTTGATGTCGATGACCTGCACCGCACCCTCGGTCTTGTTGTAGAGCACGCTCGCCACGTTGGCTGGCACCAGGGCAATGTCGATATCACCCTGAATGACCTTGGGAACGATCTCGTCGGCGGCAGTGTTGATCGCAAAGTCGAACTCGTTGTCCGTCTCGCCGTTTGCGGCCTGGTCCATAAACTGCACCAGGCCAATCGAGGTCGGCCCCTTGAGCGAGGCGACGTGCACCTCGACCGACTCTGCAGCAGCACCGGCGCCGTCCGTGGCAGCCGAGCCCGCGGCGGGCCCGGCACCGGCAGCCCCGCCGCCACAGCCCGCGAGCGCAAGCGACAGGGCGCCCGCGACGAGCGCCGAGGCAAACCCCCGGCGCGACAGCTCAAAATCAAACGCGCGCATCGCTAGCACGTCCCCTCGTTGGGCATCGTCCATGCGTGATGGTCGGTATGCAGCAGCTCCTCGGCCAGCGGCGAGAGCGGCTCGCCCAAGAACTCGCGGTAGCACGCCTGGACATCGGGATTCTCGTGCGAGAAGCGAATGTCCGCAGCGGCATCCAGGCCCCACAGCACCTGACCGCGCTCGGCTGCCAGCTCGCAGCCGTCGTGGATGGGCTGACCGCCGCCACCGACGCAGCCGCCCGGGCACGCCATGACCTCAACGAAGTCATAGCTCACACGGCCGTCGCGAATCGCGTCGAGCAGGCGGGCGGCGTTGCCCAGCCCGTGTGCCACGGCGACGCGCACCTTGGTGCCATCGATATCGGCGACGGTTTCCTTCCAGCCGTCCAGGCCACGCACGTCGGTAAAGAAATCGGCATCCGGGTTCTTACCCGTCACCAGGTAATATGCCGAGCGCACGGCGGCCTCCATCACGCCGCCCGTGGCGCCAAAGATCACGCCCGCGCCCGTGCCGAAGCCCAGCGGCGTGTCGAGCGGCTCCTCAGTAAGCGTGTCCACGCTCACGTGGCTCGCGCGGATCATGCGCACCATCTCGCGCACCGTCAGCGCAACGTCCACGTCGGGTGAACCTCCCTCGCCCACCATGCTCGGCAGCGCACACTCGGCTTTCTTGGCCGTACACGGCATCACGGACACCACAAACAGGCGCTCGGGCTCCACGCCCAGCACCTTGGCGTAGTAGGTCTTGGCGATGGCGCCAAACATCTGCTGCGGCGACTTTGACGTGGACAGGCTGTCGACAAACTCCGGGTAGCGCGCCTTCACAAAGCGTACCCAGCCCGGGCAGCAGCTCGTGAACATGGGCCAGCCTCGGCTGTCGCCCTCGCCCTTGGCGACCTTACCCAGGCGCTCGAGCAGCTCGGAGCCCTCCTCCATAATGGTGAGGTCGGCCGAGAAGTCGGTGTCGAACACGTACTCAAAGCCAACGCGGCGCAGTGCGCAGGCCAAGCGCTCAACGGTGGCTTCCTCGCGAGACATGCCGAGTTCCTCGCCCCAGGCGCTGCGCACGGCAGGCGCGATCTGCACCAGCACGATCTTGTCGGGATTAGCGAGCGCGTCAAACACGGTCTCGGTATCGTCGCGCTCGCGTAGTGCGCCCGTCGGGCAATGCGTAATGCACTGGCCGCACGCGACGCAATCGGTCTTGCCGATCGGCGCGCGCCCGCGGGTACCCACGGCGGTATGCGTGGCGCGGTTGGTCAGGTCCCAAATCCCTAGGCCCTGAACGCTCTCGCACACCTTGATGCAGCGCATGCATTTGATGCACTTGTCGTTTTCGCGGATGATGGGAAAATCGAAATCCCAGCCCTCGCCCGCCAAATGCCTTTGATACGGCAGATAGAAAATGCCCAGGTCGTTGGCGATGGTCTGCAGGTTGCAGTTGCCGCTGCGCACGCAGCTCGTGCACTGCGAATCGTGCTGGGACAGCAGCAGCTGCACGTTGGTGCGACGGGCCTCGCGGGCCTTGGGGCTGTTGGTGCGGATCACCATGCCGTCGAGCACGTAGTTGTTGCAGGCTGCGACCAGCTGGTCGCAGCCCTCAACCTCGACCACGCATACGCGACAGCCGCCGATCTCGTTTAGATCGCGCAGATAGCACAGGGTGGGAATCTGGATGCCGACGGACTTGGCTGCGTCCAGAATCGTGGTGTGCTCGGGAACCACGACCTCGCAATTATCGATAGTAAGCTTGACCATGTTATGCGCTCCGTTTTCGGTGTTGTCGCTGACGGTGGTGTTGGTGGGCTCTACCATTCCAGGTTTCTCCCTCCGCGGAACGCGCCAAAGCCAAAGTGATCGCAACGCAGGCAGCGGCTCGCCTCTTGGCGCGCCTCCTGCTCGGTGAGACCCTGCTCGACCAGATCCCAATCGTGAATACGCTCGCCGGCCTCGCGCTCGCCCAGCTCGCAGCGGCCGCACTCATGCTTGCCCTTAAACTGGACGGTCGGCAGCTCAACGTCGAGCTTGATCTTGTGGTCAAAGCCCAGGTAGCGGTCGATATTTGCCGAAGCCACGCGGCCGGCGTTGATGGCTCGGATGACGGTGGCGGGACCGGTCTGGCAATCGCCGCCGCTAAAGAGGCCATCGAAGTTGGGCACGGCGCCGTCCGAATCGGTGACGATGCAGCCCCACTTGCAGGCGATGCCCATCTCCTCAAACGGCCTGGAATCGATGTCCTGGCCAATGGCGACGAACACGCGCTCGCAGGGGATGACGCGCTCGGGCGTGGCGGCGGCACGCGGAGCCGGACGACCACGGCGGGGCTCACCGATAATCTGCGGCTGCACGCGCAGGCCGCTCACGCGACCATCTTCACCCGTCTCGATGGCGAGCGGCGCCGTGAGCTCCAGAACCTCGCAACCCTCGGCCTGGGCGCCGGCGATCTCGGCGTCCTGGGCCGTCATATCGCAGATGCGACGGCGGTAGACGATGCTCACCTTTTCGGCACCGCAGCGCACGGCAGAGCGTGCCACGTCCATGGCCACGTTGCCGCCGCCGATGACGCACACGCGCTGGCCGCTCAGGTCGGGCAGCGCGTCGTCACCGATGGCGCGCAGCATCTTGACGGCCGACTCCACGCCGGGCGCCTCTTCGCCCGGAAGGCCGAGCTTCTTGTCGCTGTGGGCACCGATGGCCAGGTAGACGGCATCGAACTCGTCGCGAAGACGGGCGAGCTCATCGCCGTTCACGGAGTGGTCGAGTTCCACGTCGATGCCGGCGCTCAAGATCCAGTCGATCTCGGCCTGCAGGCGCTCGCGCGGCAGGCGGTAGCCGGGGATGCCGTAGCGCAACATGCCGCCCAAGTGGTGACGCTGCTCAAAGATCGTCACCTTATGGCCCATCACGGCCAGGTAGTAGGCACAGGAAAGGCCGGCCGGGCCGCCGCCGATCACGGCGACGCGCTTGCCGGTGTTATCGGCCACGCTGGGCTTGTAATCGTTGAGGTCGCTGTGCTCAACGGCGAAGCGCTTGAGAGCCAGGATGTTCATGGGGTCGTCGACCATGCCACGGCGGCAGTGCATCTCACAGGGATGCTCGCACACCAGGCCGCAGACGAGCGGCAGCGGATTGTTCTTGCGGATGACCTTGACGGCGTCGGCATAGCGGCCGGCCTCGACCAGCGAAATGTACCCGGGAATGTCGACGTGCGCCGGGCAGCCCGAGACGCACGGGACGCGGGCCTCGCGGTCAAAGCCGCAGGAGTGCTCGCGGATGTGATGCTCAAAATCGTCGCGGAAGCCGCGAATGGCCGTGAGTGCCATGGCGCCAGCTTCGTAGCCGATGGCGCAGTCGCTCGAAAGATAGATGGTACGGGCCGTGCGCTCAATCAGGTTGAGCGTGGACTCATCGGCACGCCCTTCGAGCACATCGGCGAGCAGGTCGCTCAGCGCGCTCAGCCCCACACGGCAGGGCGTGCACTTGCCGCAGCTCTGGGTGGAGCACAGGTTGACAAGCGCCGCCGTAAATTCAACGGGACACGGGGCGAGCGAACTCACCGCCAGACGGCGTCCGAGCGCATCGTGCAGGTCGTCCATGACGGCCTGAGCGTGGCTGCGTTCCATTACATGCAGTCGAGCCATAAGATCCCCTCTCACATGGCAGCCCGGAGGCGAGGCCGGGCGAAATTGCTACACGCACAACACTGACCTAAAAAGTTGTTAGGTCTCCACGCAGTTCGGCAGGCGGCATGAAATGTCACCCTCAGCGGTGAAAAAGAACATTACCGCAGATAAATGCCATATTTGATAAAACGCGTTACCAAATGACAATGCCCCACCCACGCAATCACGTGGACGGGGCATTGCTCATGGTATGCGGCCAGTGAGCCTGTTGCTTTTACTTAAGCTCGGGCCAGTAACCCTTGTTGGCCTCGATCATGTCGTCGAGAACCTCCTTGGCGACCTTCATCGACGGCACAGTCTTGTTGAGCGTAAAGGCCTTGAGCGCCTTCTCGTACGAACCCTCGATCGTGGCCTCGACCACGAGCTTCTCGGAGTTCAGCTGCTGCATCATGAGGCCCTGCTGGAACAGCGGAATGTTGTCGCGGCTGATGACCTCGGGGCCGTTCTTGCCAATGTAGGCAGGCAGCTCGACCATGGCGTCGTAGGGCATGTTGGGGATAGCGCCCTTGTTCTCGCAAATGACCAGGAAGCGCTGCTTGGTATCGTTCTTCAGAGCGATGGCCAGATCGGCAATCCAGTCGCCGTGGCTGCCCGCATAGAACGTGCTCTCGTCGATCTCGCCGGTCTTCTCGTAGTGGTCGATGCCATCGAAGAGATTCTTCTCGCGCGTCTCCTCAACCTCGTTAGCACGGGTACGCTCGGGGTTGGAATGCTCGACGAACTCCTTCTGCTGCAGGTAGTAGTTCAGATACGTGTTGGGCAGGTACTCCGGGAAGCACTCCATGATCTCGTACTCGCCCTTCCAGACGTAGTACCAGCTGCCCTTGGTGTGGCGGTTCTGCTCGGGATGCTCGTCGGCGGTCTCCTCGGGCTTCTTTGCCATGAGCGAGCCCATGCCCTTGAGGTAAGAATCGGGCAGCAGAATCTCATGCTCCTTGATGTACTCGCGCAGCTGCGGGAGCACCTCCTCGCCCTTGTGGCGGATCGAGGTGAACCAACCAAAGTGGTTGAGGCCAAAGTAATCGTACTCAACATCCTTCTTGTCGATATCGAGCGCGGCGCAAACCACGTCGATGATCGCGATCGGCATGTCGCAGATGTTGATGATGCGAGCGTTGGGACGCAGCACACGGCAGCCCTCGGAGACGATGGCGGCAGGGTTGGAGTAGTTGAGAATCCAGTAGTCCTTCTTGGCGTACTTCTCAACGTCATCGATCAGCTCGACCATGGGGAAGATGGTGCGCATGCCGTAGGCAAGGCCGCCGCAACCGCAAGTCTCCTGACCCACGCAGCCGTGGCGCAGCGGAATCTTCTCGTCCTGCTCGCGCATGGCGTAGCCGCCCACGCGCATCTGGGCAAACACGAAGCTCGCGTCGGTAAAAGCCGTCTTTTTGTCGGTGGTCACCGTAAGCTTGATGTCCAGGCCAAGGTCCTCGTGCAAAATCCAGTCCACGAGCACGCCGATCTTGCGCTGACGCTCCTCGTTGATGTCGTACAGACGAATCTCGTCAACGTCGAGCTCGTCCTTGCGCAGGGCAATGGACTTGACGATGCCGGGGGTAAAGGTGGATCCGCCACCACACAGAGTAATGATCATTGTTTACTGCTCCTTCTCAATTGCGTTTTCGACCTTGTCGCGCATCTCGGCGACCTTCATGCCGAAGATGATCTGGATATTGTTGCCGTTGCGGTTGATGCCGCTGTTGGGCACGTGGTTGATGAGGCTCTCATCGATGAGGTCCGGGTTCTTAACGTTCACACGGAGACGCGTAAAGCAGTTCTCGAGCTCCTCGATGTTGTCCTTGCCGCCAAGACCTGCGACCAGGTCGGCAATGCCCGCATCGACGCCCTCTGCGGGAGCGGTGGCAACAGCGCCCTGCTTCACCGCGACAGACGCGGCAGCTTCGCCCTCGGCAACGGACTCGGCGAGCTCGGACTCTTCCTCGCGACCAGGCGTGTGGAGGTTGAGCTTCTTGATAAGGAAGGTGAAGAGGAAGAAGTACAGAGCGGCGTTGACGACTCCAAGCACCAGCATAACCGGCCAGTTGGTCTTATCGACACCGAGGACCAGGTTGGAGACCACGATGTTGATGATGCCGCCTGCAGTCGAAGCGGGCACGGAGAGGACCTTGAGCAGAACCAGGAAGATGCCGGAAAGAACCGAGTGAACGACAAAGAGCACGGGAGCGGCAAAGACAAAGAGGAAGTCCATGGGCTCGGTGACACAGGAGAGCACGGCGGTGATGATCAGCGGGATGATAACGGCCTTGGTCTTATCCTTGTTCCCCTTGTAAGCGGTGAAGATAAAGGCGAGACCGATACCGATGTAGGGCCACAGGTTGTTGAAAGTGTAGCTGTTGAAGTAGGTGCTATCGGAGAAGGGCTGGCCCGTCATTGCCATCTCGGCGACACGGATGGGATAGGCGCCGGCGATAACCTGATCGCCCAGCGTCAGGGTGCCACCCACATCGGAGAACTGGAACGGAGTGTAGATGAGGTGGTGCAGACCGGTGGGAACGAGCAGCTTGTTGAGCATGCCGTAGATAAACAGACCGATGTTGCCCGACTCCTTAATGATGCCGGCAACGGAGGAGATGGCACCCTGAACCGGAGGCCAAACGATGCAGAAGCCAGCACCCATGATCCAGGAAATGATGATCATGATCAGGAACGGGAAGCGAACGCCCGAGAACATCGAAAGGGCAATGGGGAACTGCTTGTTCGAGTACTTGTTGAACACGGCACCGGTGATGCAACCAAGAATGATGCCGCCAAACACGCCGGTATCGAGCACCTGAATGCCCATAACGGTGCTCTGGCCGGTTCCGGTAAGGCCGAGCATGCCGCTCGCTTCGGCAAGAGAGCCGGTGGCGTTGAGCACGATGTTATTGGCCTGAAGGAACAGGAAGAACGACATCAGGGCGATCAGCGAAGCATGGCCCTTGTTCTTCTTTGCCATGGCGCCGGCGATGCCCACGCAGAACAGAATCGAGAGGTTGTTGATGATAAACATCAGCGACTGATAGACAACGGCGCCCACAAGCTGGAACGGACCGGAGCCCAGCACGGGAATCATGGCGCAGATGGTTTTGTTGGTCAGAATGATGCCCACGATGAGCAGAATGCCGGCAACCGAGAGATACATCATCGGCTGGACGATTGACTTCGCGAACACCTCCAACGGCGCTTTGAAATTGAACTTCTTTTTTGCGGTCATAGCGGTACTCCCCTTCCTTTTCCGCAAATTAAGACAGATGTGCCCTGGACAAGACCGTGAGCCTTGCCTTATATCAATCGATGTATGGGCACGTTATGCCTAGAGACCAGGTTCTCCAAGCAGATTAACAATGTGATATGCGAGATAACTCTTCTCGGCATCGGTAACGACAACGTTATAGGTAGACGACAAGTGGGCAGCTATGGCGTCCGCGCACGAGAACGCGCACGGATACGCCGTTTCATCGATTCGGAACAGCGCGTCGCCATTGATTTGCCCGGCCGCAGGATCGAGCGCTCGCTGCGCGAAAAATTGCAGGTGACGAACGAAACGCTCATAGGGCAGCGAGGTGTCATCGAGGGTCGTAGCATAGTGCTCGGAAACAATCGCGAGCACGTCTCGAACAAGCTGGACCGAAACAATCAGGCGGTCAGAGCGTTGCGGCATGGTGGCGTTGACGATATGCAGCGTAATAAAACCCTGCTCTTCTTCACTCATCTGGATGCCCATATACTCCTTGACAATCTGCAGCGCACGGCCCGCAAGCGCATACTCCTTGCGATAGAACTGCTGGATCTCGAGCAGCAACGGATTCTCGCAGGGGACGCCCTTGCGCTCGCGCTCCAAAGCAAGGCTGATATGGTCTGCAAGAGCAATGAGAATCTTGTCGTTGACATCAACATTGAGCTCTCGACGGAGCATCTGAACAATGTCCTCGGCAATCACGAGGTTGACGGTGGGGATGGACTCCAAAAGATGTGCCAAGCGGTCAATCGTACGCGAATCCTGAGAAGTGCCCTTCTGCAGCGCATAGGTCTTTTCGACCGATGCTTCATCGATAGCGTCGCCAGCATGACGGCCAAAGCAGAGGCCTCGACCGATGACAATGAGCTCGGAGCCATCGTCCGAAGTGACCATTGCGACGTTATTGTTGAAAACTCGCTTGATAACCACGGTACCCACCACAAGAATTTACTCGGAAAGCCAGACGACAGGCTCTTTAACAGCAACAGGGCCGGAAGCGTGCTCACGAAGAGTCGAGTTCTCCGAACGCTCGCACACGATAACGAAGACCGTGGGATCGAAGCCGGCGGCGCGGACCGCGTCAAAATCGACCTCGACGAGGGGCTGGCCCGCGTCGACATGGTCACCCTGAGCAACAAGCGCATGGAAGCCCTTGCCCTCAAGTTTAACAGTGTCGATTCCGATATGCAGCATCACCTGAGCAGAGCTGTCGTCGGACATGATGCCCAGCGCGTGCTCAGTCGGAAACAGCGCCGCGACGGTGCCGGAGACAGGAGCGCACACCGTTCCCTCTTGGGGAACCACGGCAACGCCATCGCCCACGACACGGCTGCTAAAAGCGGGATCATTGGTTTTTTCCAGATCAACAAGCTCGCCGGAAACGGGGGCGAGGATTTCGAACTCGGAAGTTGCAGTCTTCTGCTCATCCGAACCGCCCATCAGGCGAGAAAAGAAACCCATGGTGGCATGTCCCTTCATAAATATAGCCCAACCAAAATCAAGCGAATGCATCCATAGAGACACACCCGTTCAAAGACTTTGGTTAGGCCCACGTCCGAGGGACTCGGTAACCTTCCGCATTTCTTTTTACGGGGGTTATTGTAGGCAACAGCAAAGCCAGAATAGTCATTATGACCGGTGAGCGGTATTTATTCTTCGATAAACGGTATTTAAGCGGCACTTAGGGACACTCCTTGTCTGGTGCATTGGGGACAGGTTGCCTTGCACCAATCATGAGTTGCGGTGAAATAGGGACTGAAAAGCCGCTCAAAAGGCCAAAACAGTCCGTATTCCACCGCAACTTCAAGACGTTGGCGCAGATTAGCCTGACCTCTTTGCACCAAAAAGGGCCCCGAGCATAGTCTGCTCAGGGCCCTCGGCTCACATCGCTTTAGCGTGCGATGCGTATGTTACTTGCGCTTGCCGCCGCCGTCACCGGGGCGGCGGGAGCTGCCACCGCGCTTGCCACCACGACTATTGCCATAGCTGCCACGGTTATCGCGACCGCCGGCACGACCGCCGCGGGAGCCGGCCTGGTTGCCGCCACGCCCGCCACGATAGCCGCCACGACGCTCCTCGCGGGTGTCGTCGTAGTTGCGCCAGTCATCGCGACGATCGCGGCTGGCACGCGGATCACGACGATCGCGCGACTCACCAGAGCGGCCGGCGCCGCTGCGGCCGCCGTTGCCACGAGCGCCCTCGCGACGCTCGCCGCCACGGCCACCCTCGCGGCCTCCGCGCTCGTCAAAGCGCTTGCCGCCGCGGGTACCACGCTCGTCACGCGAACCACGGCCTTCGCCGCTACGGCGCTCATCGCGCCCGCCGCGCTCGCCATCGCAACCGGAGCGACGACGGTCACCCGAGCCGCGCTTGCCGCCGCGCGAACCACGGCCCTCGTCTTCGCGCTCAACACGACGACGACCACCACGGTCCTCGTCCTCACGACGACGGCGGTGTGCCTCGCCCTGGAACTGCTTGGCACGACGCTCGGCACGGTTACCGCGCGGGGCCTGCTCGACAGCGCCGGCATGCTCCTCAGCAGCCACCTCGCGGGCCACGCTCTCCACAGCCTCGTCTACGCGAGCCTGAACGCCCTCGCGCACGCGGGTCTTGCCGCCACGCTTGGGACGGCTCGGACGCTCGCCGTCGCCGCGACGCTCATCGCGACCGCGGTTGGAACGACCGGCCACATCGCCGTAGTCATCGCCGTTGCGCTTGCCGTCGCGACGTGCCTGCTCAAGCTTCTTCTTGCTCTTGGACTTGCCGCGCTTGGTCTTCTTCTTCACCTTAAAGGCGGCAGGGTCGCGCTCGGGGTCAACCGCGGGCGGGTTGGGACCCACATGCAGGTCGCCGGCCTCGTAGATGTCGGCCGTCTTGTCCATGAGCTTCTCGATCTCGTAGAACTCGTCCACGTCCTGCTCGGTCACAAACGTAATGGCCCAGCCCAGCTCGCCGGCGCGGCCCGTACGGCCAATGCGGTGGATATAGTCGGTCGGCTCGGCCGGTACGTCAAAGTTCACGACGTAGCGCACGTCGCTAATGTCGATGCCGCGGGCAAGCACGTCGGTTGCCACCAACACGTCGACGGTACCGTCGCGGAAGGCCGAAAGCGCGCGCTCGCGCTGGGCCTGGCTGCGGTTGCCGTGAATCGCGGCGGCCTTGATGCCCTTACGCTCCAGACGACGGCAGCAGCTGTCGGCGCGATGCTTGGTACGCATAAAGACGATGGTGCGCTCCGGACCCTCCTTCTTGAGGAACTCGGGCAACAGGTTGTTCTTGGCCTCGATGGACACCGGGAACACAAACTGGTCAACAGTGTCGGCGGTCGACGTGGCAGGCGCGATCTCCACGCGGGCCGGGTCGCTCACCAGGTCGGTGATCTCGCCCACAGCCTCCTCGTCAAGTGTGGCCGAGAACAGCAGCGTCTGGCGCTCGGCCGGCGTCTCGCGCACAATGCGGCGGACGGCGGGCAAAAAGCCCATGTCGAGCATGCGGTCGGCCTCGTCGAGCACCAGCACCTTGACCTCGTCCAGGTGGCAGGCGCCCTGCTCGATCAAATCGACCAGACGGCCCGGCGTGGCGACCAGGATGTCGCAGCCGTACTTGAGGGCAGCGGTCTGCGGCTTGTAGCTCACGCCGCCCACGACGGTCACGGCGACATGGCCGGTGACGTCGGCGATTTTGCTCGCGACCTCGTCGATCTGCTGGGCAAGCTCGCGCGTAGGGGTGATGACGAGCATCACGGGGCCGCGGCCGTTGCCCTCGGGCTTTTTAGCGCCGCGACGGCGGTTGCGGCCGCTGCGCTCGCGCACAGGCTTGGGCGGAGCGATGTGCTCCAGGTTGTTCATGGTCGGCAGCAAGAAAGCGGCCGTCTTGCCGGTGCCAGTCTGAGCGGCGGCAAGCAGGTCGCGGCCTTCGAGCACCACAGGAATCGAGCCGGCCTGAACAGGCGTCGGCGCCGTGTAGCCCAGGTTCTCGATAGCACGAAGCATCTCGTCGGAAAGGCCCAGCTCGTCAAAGGCGGGCAGGCTCTCGGTAGCGGACTCGACGGCCTGGGCAGCATTGGCCTCATCGGCCGCATCGAAGGCAGCCTGGGTCATGGCCTCGCGGGTCTCGTCCAGGATCTCGGCGTCGGTGACGTCGGATACAGAATTACGCATATGTTGTTGTTCCTTATCTGCACGCGCGATGGACGCGGCATGCGGCCGCGCGGGCGTGCTTGGTAGTGCGCTAATACATACAAAAACGGGTGCGCACAGAGAGGACGTTGCTCAGCACGCTGGCGATCGCTTTGGCAGCCCTATCACGCGCCGTCCAGACGCAGCAGCCCTAAGCGATGGAGCAGATTCGCCGCCGGTTAGTATACCCGCGCTTCGCATGCCCCCACGTAAACCACAGATGACGGGGCGGACGCGGCTGATTGTCTCAATCTGTAACATCTGCAGGGCAAATCTTCCTCTACGTGTTACAGATCGAGACAAACGGTCGACACGATTCACAAACGTCTCAATCTGTAACAGTTACCGAGTAAAATCGGTCCTAATTGTTACAGAACAAGACAGAGAGGGATTTCCGTCCAGTCCAAACCAAATCTCTCGGTCTTCCTGCAATTTCGAACATGTGGCCTATAATGTTGCTTTGGTTACGCTACATATTGCGCAGCCATTTAATACGTCGCCCACCGGGGGCCATTAATTCCTATCGCCTTATTGGCTAGGAAGCAATCAAAGGAGGTATCCGTGGCAGCAGAGACACCTTGCTCGGTCCTCTATAACGATATTCGCTCGTTCGGCGGTCTTAGACATCTCGAGATCGCCCGAATGCTCATCAATGGAAACTCTTATCTCGGCAGTACCCTGCTCGAGAAATGCTCTTCCAACCGCTCGTATCTCACCCGTTACATCGTCCATCGCGAGCCTGACCAGTGCGCGCCCGCCATCTACAGCGACTTTGCCGTCACCACGCTCAATCTTTCCGCGGCAATCTGCAGCAAGCTCGGCGGCGGCGAGTCCGCCTATCAGGCAATCGCCGAGCACTATCGCGGCCCGGCCGCCAACGAAATGATGTCGGCTCTCGCCAGCTACAAGCTGGACAGCTGCCTATATGCAAATGCCCTCAATCACATCGACAACTTTGACGGCAATGCCGTGCGCGAGAAGAGTACGCTTTACCTTATGCTCTTTGTGGCAACGGGGGCGCTCGCTGACCCCATCCAAGGCGTGGCCACCGTCGAGCGCTTTTGCGACAGCAAGACAGGCGGGCACTTTGGCACCACCGAAACTACCGTCGGACGTGGCTTTATGAGCAGCCTGGAGCAGCCGCACACTGTCGCCCCCAACCTCGGTCTGCTCAGAACCCATGCCGACAACTGCGCCGACATGCAAATCCATCCCCTCACACGCGATCCGCGCGGCACGGTAATTGGGTCCTTGCCCAAAACCTCGCCCAGCATCACCGATGTAGGCGCTGATGCATCGCGCGAGCATCTCCGCATTTGGCTCGAAGGCGGACACTGGTACGCCCAGGGCCTTGGGTCGACCAACGGCACAGTGCTCAAATCGGGCGCGGGCGACGGCGATATCGTAATCGAGCCGCCGCGCGACCAACGCGAGCCCGGCAAAGTCTATCCCCCGGTGGAAATCGAAAACAGCGACAGGCTCCATCTGGGTCTCTACACGACATTCCTTGTCATTGTGGACTAGCGCAGAAGGTAGAAGACGAAAGACGGTCGCCGTCCGTCTTTCGTCTTCTACCTTCTGCGTCGTAAACGACAATACTCAGCGGTATACGTGGGCAGTGTGGCTATCATGGTACTTTACCGATATCCACACTGCCCACGTATACGCGCAGCAACCCATGCCAGACAAAGGAACGCCATGGATACTACCGATAGCGCCTATGGCGACAAACTCATCCGTCTTGACACGTTCGACACCGCCGTGGCGGTCGACCCCAGCGCCGAGGACGACGCCAAGCGTCGGTTTATGACGCTTATTCTCCAGACGGCCCACCGCAACAACGGCAACATCGGGCACGTGCTGCGCGCGACCAACACGAGCGGCGAGGTCTTTGCCGTCAAGCTACTCAAGGACAACGCCATCCTTTCCGGCCAAGCCCCCGACCGCTCCGCCGAGCAATCGGCCGCTCACCTGGCCAACACCGCCGCGCTGTTCGAGGAGTATCGTTATCTGTATACCGTCTCGCGCCTGCGCGGATTTCCGCGCGTCTATGGCTACGGTTCATGCGAGGACGACCCGCTCATCCTCATGGAGTGGGTCGAGGGCACCTCACTCAAGCAGGCGCTGCCCCTGCTTCCGCACGACGCCTCGGGCGGGCTGACCACCCAGATGGTCGCCGCCGTCGGAAACGCCGTGCTTCGCGCGCTCTTGATGACCCAAGGCCTCGTGAATCCGGTCATCCATCGCGACCTGTCGCCTGCCAATATCATGTTCCGCACCACCAGCCGAACGCTCGAGCAGCAGATTGCCGATTGCTCCTTTGACCCCTGCCTCATCGACATGGGCTCCGCGACCATGGCTCTCGGCGACGACACGATCACCCGGCGCGCCGACATTTGGCGTTTCGCCACACCCGCATATGCCGCGCCCGAAATGCTCACGCAGGATATCGAAGGCATCGCGGCCCTTCGCCGCTCGCCCGCGATCGACGTCTATGCGCTTTCGAGCATTCTGTACCAGCTCTACAGCGGTCGCAAGCCGTTCGATGTCGAGTCGACGGGTGCCGCGGCAACCGGCTCGTTCTACCTCATAAAGACCAAGACCAAACCGGCACCGCTCGAGCCGCGCTGCGAGGGCGACAAGGCGCTTGTCCAGATCATCATGAAAGGCATCTCGGTTGAACAGGGCGATCGCCCCACCGAGCAGCAGATGCTCGAGGCGCTCTCGGCATACCTCCCCGCTGCAGAATCTGAGGACCGCGAGGGCGCAGGAGACGAGGCCGCAATTGATATCGACTCCGGTACACACCTTAAGGTCGACGTCGCCGGCGAGCGCGCACGAGAGATCCTGGAGCAGGCCCGTCACGATGCCATGACCCGCCGCCGCTTTGTCATCGGCGGCGTCGTTGCAGCCGTTGCGGGGCTCGGCGTTATCGGGGCGGCAACCCATGGCTTTGGCATCCCCGACTACCTGGACGGCATCCGCGGTTCACTTGACGACTACGCCTGGGATCAGCTGCAGGAAATTTCGCTCAAGATTAAGGCCGCCGAGACCCGTAGCGAGGCACGCGAGATTGCCAAGCGCTACCACCTGCTCGACACTGATGGGCATATCCCCTATCCGTGCACCAAGCGTGTGAAGCTCGCCAACGGGCTGGAGGTCGGCGCGCAGCTTGTGGGCATCCGTCACGATGAGCTTCTGGACGGGACGGGCAAGGCCGGGCTGACGTTTATGTTCGACGCGGGTATTGCCGAGCGCGATGCTGCGACTGAACCGCCGAGCGCCGGCTGGGCAGATTGCGAGCTGCGAGAATGGCTCGACGGCGACGGCCTTAAGCTGCTGCCCAACGAGTTGCGCGCGCTCATCAAGTCTGTCAAAAAGATCTCGAATAACGTTGGCGCCGCCAGAAGCGCTTCGTGTCTGAGCGAGTTGCCCGCAACCCTTTGGCTGCCCGCCATGGTCGAGCTGTGCGGTACGCAACCGCCCGATTCGTTTGCCAAGGACTTTCACTACCTGGCCGACATCTATAACGGCGAGGGCAAGGAGTACCAACTCTTCCGCGAGCTCAAGGTGAGTCCGTATTCCACGAACGAGACGTTGGTTCGCCAGTGGAAGGGCAAGGACACCTGTTGGTGGGAACGAACGGCGAGTCCCGACACATCGGAGAGCGAAGGCACACTCTATATGAATCGCGTGGGACACGACGGCGACGTCTTTACGTACGCAACGCCTGCGGAAAAGCCAAACAAGCTAACCTGTGTGATCCCCGGGTTCTGCATCTAGGCGGCGGGCGTCTTGCCGTGACGGGACCCCTCCCCGGCAATTGTCTCGATCTGTAACAGTTAGAGGTCATTTTCCCTGCTAGATGTTGCAGATTGAGATGTTTGGCAGGGACGGTCCATCAGCCAACCATCCATCCTCATCTGTAACGAAATGTCATATATTTTTTTCTGTACTGGACACCCCCAGGGGGTATGGGTGTATAGTATCAGCAGGTTAACAATTCCAACACCGAACCACAGAAAGGAGAAGCCATGGCTCAAGATAAATTCGATGTGGGTGGCATGACATGCGCCGCCTGTCAGGCGCACGTGGACCGCGCCGTGAGCAAGCTCGACGGCGTCCAAAGCGTCGCGGTCAATCTGCTCGCCGGCTCTATGCTGGTGGACTACGACCCCGCGCAGGTCTCCCCCGACGATATCTGCACCGCCGTCGACCGCGCGGGCTACTCGGCCTCGCCCGTCGATGTGGGCACCGGTGCCGCCGGCTCAAACGGCAGTGCGCAAGCCAGGTCCGGCGCCGCCCATATGGAGTCGCCTACCAAAAAGCTGGAGGCCGCCGCCTCCGCCATGCGCACCCGCCTCATCGTCTCGATCGTATTCCTCATCCCACTGTTCTACATAGGCATGGGGCACATGCTTGGCTGGCCGCTACCCGGCATTTTCACCGACCATACCCACAGCATGACGCTCGCGCTCACCGAGCTCGTCCTGCTCATCCCCATCGTCTACGTCAACGACGCGTACTTTATCAACGGGTTTAAATCGCTCGCGCACGGCGCGCCTACCATGGACGCCCTCATCGCCGTCGGCGCCACCGCGTCGATCGCCTGGTCGCTCTATGCCATGTTTATCATGGCCGACCAGCTGGCCGCCGGGCAAATCCACGAGGCCATGATGACGGGCATGGACAACCTGTATTTTGAGAGCGCCGGCACCATCCTGTCGCTCGTCACCGTGGGCAAATACCTCGAGACACGCAGCAAATCCAAGACCGGCGGCGCCATCGAGGCGCTCATTGACCTGGCGCCCAAGACCGCGACCGTCGTGGTCGAGGACGGTACCGAGGCCACCGTCGACGTCGACAGTATCCTTCCCGGCCAGGTCCTGCGCGTGCGTCCCGGCGAGTCCATCCCCGTCGACGGCGTGGTGCTCGAGGGCAGCTCGGCCGTGGACGAAAGTGCGCTGACCGGCGAGTCCATCCCCGTGGAGAAGACCGCCGGCGACACTGTCAACGCGGCCACCGTCAACCGCACGGGCTCGTTTACCTTCCGCGCCACGCGTGTGGGCGCCGACACGTCGCTCGCCAAGATTATCCAGCTCGTCGAGGACGCCAACGCTACCAAGGCGCCCATCGCCCGCATGGCCGACAAGGTCGCCGGCGTGTTCGTGCCCGTGGTGTTTGTTATCTCTGCCGTAACTTTTGTGGCATGGATGGTGCTGACCGGAAGCATCAACGAAGCGCTTACCTCCGCCGTCGCCGTGCTGGTGATCAGCTGCCCGTGCGCGCTGGGTCTGGCCACACCCGTCGCCATTATGGTGGGCACCGGCAAGGGTGCCGAGATGGGCATCCTGTTCAAGAGTGCCGAAGCGCTGGAAAGTCTGCGCAGCGTGGGCACCGTGGTGCTCGACAAGACGGGCACCGTCACCCGCGGCAAGCCGGCCGTGACCGATATCGTGGTAGCCGCGCGCGCCGACGGCTCGCCCGCCATGAGCGAAAAGGCGCTGCTCAAGCTGGCCGCCGCGCTGGAGCGCTCAAGCGAGCACCCGCTGGCCGAGGCGATTATGGCCGAGTGCGAGACACGCGGGATCGTCGCGCGCATGGTCGAGGACTTTGCCGCCGTGCCCGGACGAGGCGTTACGGCGCGCGAGGGGCAAAACGCCATTGCCGCCGGCAACGTACGCCTGATGAACGAGCTGGGCGTTACCGTGCCCGCGGGTCTTGTCGAGCAATTTGCCGCCGAAGGCAAGACGCCGCTGTTCTTTGCCAAGAACAGCGAGCTTGTCGGTACCATCGCCGTGGCTGACGAGGTCAAAGAGACGAGCGCCGAGGCCATCGCCGCACTGCGCTCGCTTGGCGTCGACGTGCGCATGCTCACCGGCGATAACCGCGTGACGGCCGAGGCCATCGCCCGCCGCGTGGGGCTGAGCAGCGAACAGGTCATCGCCGACGTCCTCCCCGCCGACAAGGAGCGCCACGTGCGCGAACTGCAGGATGCGGGCAGCAAGGTCGCCATGGTGGGCGACGGCATCAACGACTCCCCCGCCCTGGCGCGCGCCGACGTGGGCCTTGCGATCGGCACCGGCGCCGACATCGCCAAGGAGGGCGCCGACGTGGTACTCATGCGCAGCGACCTCATGGATGTTGCGCGCGCCATCGAGCTTTCGCGCGCCACGATCCGCAACATCAAGCAGGACCTGTTCTGGGCGCTGTTCTACAACGGCATCGGCATTCCGCTGGCGGCAGGCGTGTTCTTCCCCCTCACCGGTTGGCAGCTCTCGCCGATGTTCGGCGCCGCGGCCATGAGTCTGTCGAGCGTATGTGTCGTAAGCAACGCTCTGCGCCTGAAATCCTTTAAGCCCAAGACGGTGCACTGATGCACCCGACCTTGCCCCTCAAACCGTCGCTCGCGTACCCAAGTACGCTTCGCTCCTCTTTCGGGGCAATCTCGGGCACCTCAGCGCACCTTTAAGATGACGCTGTTCACGACTAAACTGTCAGATAATCTCAATCGATAAGGAGTACACCCATGCGATACACAATCAAGACTTCCGGCCTTATGTGCGGCCACTGCGACGCCACCGTCGAGACGGCGTTGCTCAACGTGGCCGGCGTGACCGACGCCGACGCCGATCACGAGACCCAGACCGTCCAGGTGGAGTGCGCCGACACCGTGACCGCCGAGCAGCTCGTCGCCGCCGTCGAGGGCGCCGGCGAGAAGTTCCACGCCCTGTCCGTAACCGCCGCGTAACGACCCACGCGCACCCCGACCAGAAACGAGGACCCGCCATGATGGCAGACCATAAATCGGTGACCCGCATGCTCAAGACGGCACGCGGTCAGATCGACGGCATTCTGCGGATGGTCGAGGAGGACCGCTACTGCGTCGATATTTCCACGCAGCTCATGGCAACGCAGGCGCTCATTGCGCGCATCAACGCCGACGTGCTCAAGGCGCATATCGAGGGCTGCGTGACTTCGGCAATCGAATCGGGCGACGAAGACCTCAAAGCCGCCAAGCTCGCCGAGATCGAACGCGTCGTCGACAAGCTCTCCAAGTAATTGGGGCATTGGGGACAGACTGCTTTGCACCATCTTGGTGTATCGGGGACAGGTACGTTTGCACCACATTGGTGCAGATTGACCTGTCCCCCTTGCTCTAAATCGGGTATAAAGGCGTGCAGCATATCGAACGAAAGGCAATTTGCATGAATGACTTTATGAAGGGCCGCAATGGTGCCGATGAACTCACCATCGTGATGGGTTTTGCCGGCATTGTCATCGCGATGATTGGATCGATAGCTCACATCCAGTGGCTCAGCTGGATTGCCATCGCCGTAATCGTGATTGGCGTGCTGCGCGGCCTGTCCAAAAACATCGACGCACGTCGCAAGGAAAACGCGGCCTTTGTCGCCGCGACCGCGAACGTCCCCGGCTTGGGCAAGTTCGTCGCCAGCTTGGGCGGTGGAACTGCAGCGGCCAGCACCTCGCGCGCAACTGGAACGAGCAAGGAAGACTTTGAGCGTGCCAAGCGCACGGCCAAGAAGATGTGGAAGGGCCGCAAAACCACGGCATACCTCAAGTGCCCCAACTGCGGCCAGATGCTCTCCGTCCCCAAGGGCAAAGGCAAGATCCGCGTCACCTGCCCCAAGTGCCACGCTAAGATGGAAACCCGCTCCTAGCGCCCGCACGCGGGACAAATTAATCAGGTTTGTTTGTCCCAAATCTTAAGTATTTGTTCGATAAAAAAGCCGAGGCCTCGTGTTGAGACCTCGGCTTTTTGTATGCGGCAACGGAGCTGCACCTTTGTCACATCTACGCCACACCGTCGCGGGCCAGCTCCTCAGCCAGCGCTTCGGCAGGCATGGCCATAATCGCGTCGAGCTCGGCGTCCACCTCGGGAACACGCTTCACCTTGAGCTTGCGCACCAGATCGCCGCGACACATCACATGTATCGGCTCACGCAGAGCGCACAGGTCATCGAGCGGATTCTTGCGCGTCACCAGGATATCGGCGGCCTTGCCGCACTCGATCGTACCGGTCTCGCCGCCCAGCCCCAGGAGCTCGGCATTGACCTGCGTGGCCGTATGCAGCGCGAAGGCGTTGCTCACACCGACATACTTGACAAAATAGGCAACCTCACGCCACATGTCGTACTGCGTCACGAACGGGCAGCTTGAGTCCGTGCCCAGGCCCACCTTAATGCCAGCTTCCAGTGCGGCACGGGCGCTCTCGATGATGCCCGAGCACACGATGTCGCCGTTCTTCTTTTGTGTATCGGTCGAATGGGTCTTTTTCCGGGTCGAGCAATACAAACGGCAGCGCCGGGCTAATCGTGCAGGTCACGCTCGGCGCGCGTCCCTCGAGCTGCGTGCCCGCGGCGCCGCGATACAGCTCCAGGATCTCGGGCGTCATCGGGGCACCGTGCTCGATCGTGTCGACCCCGGCCTCAAGCGCGGCCTTCACGCCCTCGGTGCTCTCGACATGAGCCATAACTGGCAGGCCCACCTCGTGCGCCGCCTTGCACGCCGCCGCGGCAACCTCGACCGGGCTGCGCAGCACGCCCGGCTCGCCCACCTCGGTAGCGTCGAACACGCCGCCCGTCACGAACAGCTTGATGACATCGGCACCGCGCGCATACAGGTCTCGCACCTGCTCGGCTGCCTCGACGGGGCTGTTGGCCACCTGCGCGAACAAGCCGGCACCATGGCCGCCCGGCACCGTGACGCCCGTTCCCGGCGCTACCAGGCGCGGACCCTGATATCTGCCGGCGTCGATAGCGTCGCGCACGGCAAGATCGGCAAACAACGGGTCGCCCGCGCCGCGCACCGTGGTCACGCCACTTGCCAACTGCTGCTGGGCGCTGCCTTTGAGGATGTGGCGGACGATGGAGCGGCCCACGGGATTGTCGAGCTTCTTCATGAGTGCGCCCGCATCGCCCGCCGAGACCGGTTTGCCCGAACCGCACAGATGCACGTGCATATTGATGAGACCGGGCATGAGGTACGCGCCGGCCAGGTCGATGACCTCGGCACCTGCAGGCGCCTGCGCCACAGCACTCGGCCCCATCCAGGTGATGACACCGCGCTCAACAGTCACGGCCATATCGGGTTGCGGCTCCATATGCTCCGAACCATCCAGGACGGTCGCATTGATAAACAACGTGGAACGATCGGCAGACGCCATATCGAGCTCCTCCCTCACGATTAACTTGAACATTTGTCCATTATCACCTAGTCCCGCTGGATTGCTGCAGACGCATCGGTTAACGGAAGGAAGAGGGGATGTGGGGAGACGGAACACGTTGCAGTCCCACCCCAGCGACACCAGGGAAATATCTCGATCTGTAACAGCTACAGGGTTATTAGGCCCCTTAATGTTACAGATCGAGACATTCGGTCGACGTTTCACCGGCTTGTCTCGATCTGTAACAATTACGAGCTCAAACAGCCTCTAAACGTTACAGATCGAGACAAAACCTCTCAGCGCCCATACCACTGGCATCTCCACTCCTCAGCCAATTCAACCTGCCGAGGAATACCCGCCAGCCTCATTTTCTCGATCAGCTTCCCCGGATTCTTGAGCTCATCAAACGTAAACCGAAGCACCTTATGCCCGAGCATTGTCAGATGAGATTCCCGCTGACGCTCTGCCACGAATGGGTCAGCCGACTCCCGACCCTCGCCGCTCTGCAAGGTGTACTTCCCCTTTCCGTCGAGCTCGCCGATGACACACGTCCCGTCCTCGAGCCGCCAAAAATAGTCGACGCGAAACACCTGGCTCGGATCGAGCGGGTCGCGAAACTCCACCTGCAGCTCCGGAACCGGAAAGCCGTACGCAATAAAGAATGCTCGGAACCGAGACTCGCCGCCGTTTTCAGACAGCCCGTCCGCATACGACGCAATCACCTGTGCCCTGCGATACCCTCGCCTGCCCTCGCAATCGGCGCGGAGGCGCTCGCACAAATCCCCACGTGATACGCCTTTCGCCCGCAGTGCAGAATCGGCAATCGCCAACCCGTAGGAGAACGGTGCACGCAGTAGGCAATCCTCCACCGTGCGCCAAAACGACGTCACCTGCACGCCGTCGACTTGTTCAAGTGCGCCCGCCGCCTGCGGACGCAACAGCCGACATCCTGCACTCAGCGGCACCGAGCAACCTGTCTTAACAAGATATCGTGGCCCAAGCAGATCATTCGGCACCTCCAGACCCCACAAAAGTGCCGCGTCATAGCCCCAAAACGCCCAATCGGGATGAAACTCCGCAAGCCCTTTGATGGCCCGCAGCGCTCGCTCCGTCGGCGTCAGCGCATCCCAATCATGTTGAAAGCAGAACAAATACGGCTCGGGTTCCGCGATATCGTCGGTTCCAACATGACGCCGCAGCCACATGAGCTCGGCATTGTCATGCGTTGCGAGCAGCGCACCTTGCTCGGTCGCCTCCGTGAGTCGCGCGAGCATCCTATTCCGCGCCAACGTGTTGCGAGTCGTATGCTTGTGCTTGAAAACGGTATTAGACACTTCCATCACCACCACATCGGACAAATGGACCATCGTCACCGTTGCCTCCACCGACAAACGTCTTGATCTGTAACAAGAAGAACGATTTTTGGACTGTAGATGTTACAGATTGAGACATTCCCCCCAGCCAGGTGCCAAACGTCTCAATCTGTAACAGATAGGTCGAATTTTGGCCTGTAGATGTTACAGATTGAGACATTCCCCCAACCAGGTGCCAAACGTCTCGATCTGTAACAGGTAGACCGGTTTTTTGTCCCTAAACGTTACAGATCGAGACAAAAAGGCAGAAAGCAAGGCAGGCGACACCAGCCACATCCTCTACCCCCACTCCTGCTCGTAGATGTTGAGCGACTTTACGTACCGCCCCTGGGCGCCCATGATGTCGCGGACCAGACGCAAGAAGAAGCTGATGCACGAGGTGTCAAAGCCGTCCTGCAGGTCCTCCGGATGCACCGCACCCGGCCCATCGACCGCCGTATCGCTCAGCCGCGCGATGTCATACAGGTAGAGCTGTCCCGCCGTAAGCCAGACATCGTCGACGCAGGCGAGGCGCACCGCAATCGCGCCGTCACTCCAGTGCTCCTTCTGCACGATATGCGGATCGTAGACATCAAAGCGATGATCGGTGCGCGTGTCCTTCAGCACGACCATGCCGGACGCAGGATTCTTGTCCAAAATGCCAAAGCGCGAGAAATACTGCGTGTCGCGTACCTGCTCGAGCCGCTTGAGCGAGGCAGGCGAAAGCGATGCCGGCGGCTCGTCAACATACAGCTCGAGCAGCGTTTTGCCATGGCGATAGGGGCGCTCAAACAGCAGCCAATCGGTAAACGCCATGTTGTAGGCCATGATTTCGTTTTGCGAAGGCTCAGTGCAATAGCTGAGCCACGGATCGACAATGATCTCGAACTGTTCGCGCGCCGGCTCCAGGAATTGAAACTTCCGCAGCATCCAAAAGTGAGCCATGTCGGCAATATCGTTGCCGACGGCTTCGGCTAGCTCTGCTCGGTCAAAAGCGTGGTCAGTCATGGCATCCTCCTCAAACTGATGGACCTCAATTTGAGCTTACGAGGAGGGTGGGCAGCCACGACTAGCGCGGGCAAAATAGGCCTCCGGCTGCAAACCAGATGCTGACCAAACACTTGACGAAAAGCTTGACCGAAAATGCACACCGCAACAAAACAGCAGGTAAACATAGACAGCCAACTCGCCCTTTTGAGCCAGATGCCCGCAGCCACCACAGAAACAACAGGTGGCCACAGCCCAAGAAGTCGGCAAATGAGCACCCACACGTCGACAAACGAGCAAATCGCTCGCAAAGAGTGTCCCCAACGACTAGACAAAAATGACCAGTCATTGGGGACGTTCTTAAATGACTACCTTACAGCTCCAGCGCGTCTGCGACTTCGGCAGCGCAGGCCAGGGCATCGGCCATGGCGTTCACCACGAGCGAGCTGCCGTTGCGGGCATCACCCGCCACATACACCGGCGCGGCATCCGCGGCGACACCCTCCGTGCGAGCCGCAAGATGCGAGCCCTCGGCGGCCATCACGGGCAGCGGACGGCCAGCAGTGGCAACGGGCACGCCAACGGCGTTGAACACACCGTGCTCCGGGCCCGTAAAGCCGCAGGCGATGAGCACCAGCTGCGCCGGCACCTCGTGCTCGGAGCCCGCGATGCGCTCGGGCTTGCCAGCCGACCAATCCAGATCGACCACGCGCAGACCCACAGCCGCACCCTTCTTGTCCAGCAGCACCTCAAGCGTATCCACGCCCCAGGCACGTATCTCGCCACCCATTGCAGCGATAGCCTCCTGCTGGCCGTAGTCGGTCTTCTTCACGTTGGGCCACTGCGGCCAGGGGTTGCTCGCCGCGCGCGCATCAGGCGCCGCCGGCAAGAACTCAAACTGGCGCACGCTGCGCGCACCCTGACGTACCGCGGTGCCCACGCAGTCGTTACCGGTATCGCCGCCGCCAATGACCACGACGTCCAGGCCGCGTGCATCGATGGCAGGCTCGCCGCCATCGAGCACCGAGACGGTCGAAGCCGTCAGGTAGTCCACGGCATACACCACGCCCGGGGCATCAATGTTCGCAGCCGAAAGCCCACGCGGAGCACGGGCGCCGGCAGCCACCACGACGGCGTCAAAGTCGTCGAGCCTGGCGGTAACCTTGGGATCGCTCACGTCGGCGCCCAGCTCGAACACAATACCCAGCTCGCGCATGAGCGCCACGCGACGCTCGACCACAGACTTCTCGAGCTTCATGTTGGGAATGCCGTACATGAGCAGGCCGCCGGGGCGGTCGTCGCGCTCAAACACCGTCACGCGGGCGCCGCGACGCGCGAGCTCCCATGCAGCCACCAGACCAGCCGGTCCAGAACCAACCACGGCGACCGTGGGCGCATCCTCCCCTGCCGGCTCAAAGCGACGCGGGCCGCCGTTGGCCCACTCATGGTCGCTGATCGCACGCTCGTTGTCGTGAATCGTCGTGGGCTGGCCGTCGACCGAGCCCAGGTTGCACGCGGCCTCGCACAGTGCCGGGCACACGCGACTCGTAAACTCAGGCATGGGCGAGGTGAGCGACAGACGCTCGGCAGCCTCGTCCCAGCGGCCGCGGTACACCAGCTCATTCCACTCGGGAATCAGGTTGTGCAGCGGGCAGCCGCTCGGGCGTGCCTTGCCAAAGCTCGCGCCCATCTGACAAAACGCCACACCGCACATCATGCAACGGCTCGCCTGGGCACGACGTGCGTCGTCATCGAGCTCCACGTACAGCGGATCGAAATCGCGGCTGCGCTCCTCCACGGGGCGAAGCTCGTGGGCCACGCGATCGATATCAAGAAAAGCACCGGGCTTACCCATGGCACTTACGCCTCCTTCTTGGTCGAAGCAACAGAGCTGGCGGCGGCGGGCACAGCACCCGCAGCATCGAAGCGAGCAACATCCGCGGCGCTCGCGCGACCGGTCACAATGTCAAACGCCAGCTCCTCTGCCTGCGCATGTGTCTTGCCCACGGCCTCGGCCCCAGCGACAATCGCCAGCACGCGCTCGTACTCGGTCGGAATGACCTTCACAAAGTGCTTGCTCATCGTCTCAAAGCTGTAGAGCAGCTTAATGCCGCGCGGGCTCTGCGTCGCGTCCACGTGCTCCTGGATGAGCTCGCGAATCTGCGCCAGCTCGCCGGCCGTCGGGGCCTTGAGCTCAACGCTCTCGTGGTTCACGCGGGCACTGAGCGTGCCGTACTGGTCAAAGACGTAGGCCACGCCACCCGTCATGCCAGCGGCGAAGTTCTGCCCGACCTCGCCCAGGACGAGCGCCAGACCACCCGTCATGTACTCGCAGCCATGGTTGCCGCAACCCTCGACCACCACCGTGGCACCGGAGTTGCGTACGCCAAAGCGCTGGCCTGCCAGGCCGTTAATGAAGCCGCGACCGCTCGTGGCGCCAAAGAACGCAACGTTGCCCACGATGATGTTCTCGTCGAACTTGTAGGTCGCATGCGGGTTGGGGCGCACCGACACCTCGCCGCCCGAAAGGCCCTTGCCAAAGTAGTCGTTGGCGTCGCCGCACACGTTGAGCGTAATGCCGCGCGGCAGGAAGGCGCCAAAGCTCTGACCGGCCGAACCATCGCAATCGATGGTGATGGAGCCGGCGGGCAGGCCCTCGGGATGTGCCTTGGTCACCGCGTTGCCCAGGATAGTGCCCACGCAGCGGTTGACGTTGGCGATATCGGCGCGGAAGCGAATCGGGCGCAGGTGCGCGCGAGCGTCGGCCGTGTAAGGCACAAACAGCGTGGAGTCGAGCGTCTTGTCGAGCTCGCTGTCCGCAGCCATCTGGGGCAGGAAGTGACGGCCGTCGGCACCCGAGATGTGGGCACCGAACTCGCAGGTCGCGCTCGCCAGCACGGGCGACAGATCGAGCAGGTTAGCCTTGCGGTTGCCCGGGACCTCGATCTGGCGCAAGCACTCGGGATGGCCGACCATCTCGTCGACGGTGCGGAAGCCCAGGCTCGCCATGACCTCGCGCAGCTGCTCGGCAACAAAGAGCATAAAGTGCTCGACATGCTCGGGCTTGCCGCGGAAGCCGCGACGCAGGCGACAGTTTTGCGTCGCGATGCCGGCGGGGCAGGTATCCTGCTGGCAGTCGCGCTGCATGAAGCAGCCCATCGAGATGAGCGGCATGGTCGCAAAGCCAAACTCCTCGGCGCCCAGCAGGCAGGCGACGGCAACATCGGTGCCGTCCATGAGCTTGCCGTCGGCCTCGAGCACCACGCGTGAGCGCAGGCCGTTTTGCAGCAGCGTCTGCTGGGCCTCGGCAAGGCCAAGTTCCAACGGCAGTCCCGCATGCCAGATAGAGTCGCGCGCAGCGGCACCCGAGCCGCCGTTGTGGCCACTGATCAAGATCTTGTCGGCAGCACCCTTGGCCACACCGGTGGCGATGGTGCCGACGCCGGCCTCGCTGACCAGCTTGACCGACACGCGCGCGCCGGGGTTGGCGTTCTTAAGGTCGAAGATGAGCTCGGCCAGGTCTTCGATAGAGTAGATGTCGTGATGCGGCGGAGGCGAGATCAGGCCGATGCCGGGCGTGGACTGACGGACCTCGGCAATCCAGGGGTAGACCTTCTTGCCGGGCAGGTGACCGCCCTCGCCGGGCTTGGCGCCCTGGGCCATCTTGATCTGGATCTCGAAGGCGCTGCACAGGTAGCGGCTCGTCACGCCAAAGCGCGCGCTTGCCACCTGCTTGATCGCGGAGTTCTTGGAGTCACCGTTAGCCAGCGGGGTCTCGCGACGCGGGTCCTCGCCGCCCTCGCCCGAGTTGGAGCGTCCGTGCAGGCGATTCATGGCGATGGCCATGCACTCGTGCGCCTCTTTGCTGATGGAGCCGTACGACATGGCGCCGGTGTTAAAGCGGCGGACGATGTTGAGCGCGGGCTCGACCTCGTCGAGCGAAACCGGCGTGCGGCCGCTGGCATCAAAGTCGAGCAAGTCGCGCAGACGCACGGCACGGCCGGTGCGGTGCAGGCGGGCGCTGTACTCCTTAAAGGTGTCGTAGCTGTCCTCACGGCAGGCGGTCTGCAGCAGGTAGACGGTCTGGGGGTCGATGAGGTGTTCCTCGCCGCCGAGCGGGCGCCACTTGGTCAGGCCCAGCGTGGGCAGCTGATCGGGAGCCGGGCTCTTAAGGATAGCGAGCGCGGCGTCGTAGCGCTCGTTTTGCTCGCGTTCAACGTCCTCGACACCCATACCGCCCACACGGCTCACCGTGCCGGCAAAGTACGCGTTGACGAACTCCGGCGTAAAGCCCACGGCTTCGAAGATCTGCGCCGAATGGTAGCTCTGCACCGTGGAGATGCCCATCTTGGACATGATGGAGACGATGCCGGCGGTCGCAGCCTTGTTGTAGTTGGCGATGCCCTGCTCGGCCGTCACGTCCAGGTCGCCGCGTGCCGCCAGATCGCGGATGCACGCATGTGCGTTGTACGGATAGATGCCGCTCGCGGAGTAGCCCACCAGTGCCGCAAAGTCGTGCGGGGACACGGCGTCACCGCACTCCACCACGATGTCGGCAAAAGTACGAACGCCGGCGCGGATCAGGTGGTTGTGCACGCAGCCCACGGCGAGCAGCGACGGCACGGGCACCTCGCCCGCAGCGGCACGATCGCTCAACACCACAATGTTCACGCCGTCGCGGACCGCAGCCTCAACGTCCTCGGCAAGCTGTTTGAGCGCAGCCTGCAGCGCGCCCTCGCCGGCATCGCGGCGGTAGACGGCACGGAAACGACGGGTCTTAAAGCCAACACGGTCGATGGCACAGATATGCTCGAACTCTTCCTCGTTGAGCAATGGGCGCTCCAAGCGCACCAGCTGACAGGCCGTGCGGGAATCCTCGAGCAGGTTGCCGTGGTTGCCCAGGTAGAGCGTGGTCGAAGTCACCATGTGCTCGCGCAGGGCATCGATCGGAGGATTCGTGACCTGAGCGAACAGCTGATAGAAGTAGTCAAAGAACGAACGCGTCTTCTTGGACAGGCAGGCCAACGGCGCATCGATACCCATCGAGGCGAGCGGGGCCTTGCCCTGCTGGGCCATGGGGCGCACGACCTCGTCAACATCATCCCAGTGATAGCCGAGCTTGGCCATGCGCACGGCGGCGGGCACCTCGGCATCCTCGGCGGGCGCGGGCGCGGCGGGCTCATCGAGCGCGTCGACGGTCAGTGTCTCCTCGGCAATCCAGTCGCGGTAGGGCTTCTCCTTGGCATAGCGGGCGCGCAGCTCGTCGTTGTAGATCACGCGGCCGCGGGCAAAATCGACCTCGAGCATCTGGCCCGGTCCCAGGCAGCCGCTCGTCAGGATGTTCTCGGGGCTCACCTCGATGGTGCCCACCTCGCTTGCCAGCATAAAGCGGCCATCGCGCGTCACGTAGTAGCGGGCGGGGCGCAAGCCGTTGCGGTCGAGGGCGGCGCCCAGCGTGCGACCGTCGGTAAAGGCGATGGCCGCCGGGCCGTCCCAGGGCTCCATGAGCATGGACTGGTAAGCGTCGTAGGCGCGGCGCTCCTCACTCAGGCTATCGTTGTGGTCCCACGGCTCGGGCAGCAACATGGACGCGGCACGCGTGAGCGGGCGACCGTTCATGACCAAGAATTCGAGCACGTTGTCCAGAATCGCGGAGTCGGAACCCTCGCGGTTGATGATGGGCATCACGCGCTCAAGATCGTGCTGCAGCACGGGGCTGTACAGGTTGGGTTCGCGGGCGCGAATCCAGTTGACGTTGCCCTTGAGGGTATTGATCTCGCCGTTATGGATGATAAAGCGGTTGGGGTGCGCACGCTCCCAGCTGGGCGTGGTGTTGGTGGAGTAGCGCGAGTGGACGAGCGCCACGGCCGTTTTGACGGCGGCGTCGTTGAGGTCGATGAAGAAGCGGCGCATCTGCGTGGCCACAAGCATGCCCTTATACACGATGGTGCGCGAACTCATGGAGCAAACATAGAAGATCTTGTCGCGCAGGGCGAACTCGGCGTCGGCCTTCTTTTCGATGGTGCGGCGGCACACGTACAGGCGACGCTCGAAGGCATCGCCGGCGGGCGTGTCGTCGGGGCGGCCCAGGAAGGCCTGCAGGATAGTGGGCATGCAGGCGCGGGCCGTCTCGCCCAGGTCGTGCGGGTCGACGGGCACCTCGCGCCAAAAGAGCAGCGGCACGCCGGCCTCGGCACAGCCCTCCTCAAACACGCGGCGGGCATCCTCTACGCCCTTGTCGTCCTGCGGAAAGAACAGCATGGCCACGCCATAGTCGCCCTCTGCTGGCAGAATCTGACCGCACTTTTGAGCTTCTTTGCGGAAAAAGTGATGCGGAACCTGGAACAGGATGCCGGCGCCGTCGCCGGTATTCTTCTCGAGTCCCGTGCCGCCGCGGTGCTCCAAGTTGACCAGAATGGACAGTGCGTCGTCCAGAATCTGGTGATGGCGCTCACCGTTGATATCGGCAAGCGCGCCGATGCCACATGCATCATGGTCGAATTCGGGGCGATAAAGGCCCTGCTGCTGAGCGGAATCTGCCTGCATCGCGATCCTCCCCTAGATATTTAGACAGTCAGTTGAATAGGCATACTAGGAGCATCGCCGGCCCGTTGTGTTTCCCACCCGTTTCGAAACAATCGCGTAACGCACGCCCTACGAGCGGACACCGCCGACCTCAAGGGCGACAACATAGGCCCCAAGTTCAGCCTGTTAGCTCACCACTTCAAACATCTCAATCTGTAACAGGAAGGCCCAATTACGACGACTAACTGTTACAGATTGAGATGTTTTCGAGAGACAGTTCCGAATGTCTCGATCTGTAACACGAAGGGCCGGTTTTGGCGGCCAGCTGTTACAAATCGAGATTTTCCATAGGACCATTTCTTCCTGTCTCGATCTGTAACACCTAGGCCCAATTTCCATCCCTAGTTGTTACAGATCGAGACATTTCGGCAGCCCCCTTTCACCATCCCATTCAAATACAACAATTTTGTTAGTCTTGGTTAACTTTTAAGCTTAAAACGGGTATCCTTTGCGGCATCAAGCAAACGGCACGCACACCGTGCCAGATCAAGGAGGCCCCTATGGCGCACCAAGCAGACCAGCAGACGATGCAACTCGTCCTCATCCGTCACGGAGAGTCCGAGTGGAACAAGCTCAACCTGTTCACCGGCTGGACCGATGTTGAGCTCACCGACACGGGCCGCGAAGAAGCCGCAGCAGGCGGTCGAGCCCTCAAAGAAGCCGGTTTCGACTTTGACGTCTGCTACACTTCGCGCCTCAAGCGCGCGATCCACACCCTCAACATCGTGCTCGGCCAAATGGATCGCGAGTGGCTGCCCGTCATCAAATCCTGGAAGCTCAACGAGCGCCACTACGGAGCGTTGCAGGGTCTCAACAAGGCCGATGCCGCGGCGGAGCACGGCGACGAGCAGGTGCTCATCTGGCGCCGCTCCTTCGATATCTGCCCGCCGGCACTCGAGCCGAACGACGCGCGCGATCCCCACACCCAGGAGCAATACCGTGATGTCGCGCCTGATCAGCTGCCCTATACCGAATGCCTCAAGGACACGATCGCCCGCGCCTGGCCCTATTTCGAAGACGAGATTCGCCCCCAGATGCTCGCCGGCAAGCGCGTACTCATCGCCGCACACGGCAACTCCCTGCGCTCACTCGTCATGAAGCTCGAGCACCTCACGCCCGAGGAGATCCTCAAGGTCAACATCCCCACCGGCGTGCCGCTCGTCTACACCTTCGACACCGATTTCAACGTCCTCGACAAGCGCTACATCGGCGACCCGGCGACCATCGCCGCCAAGATCGACGCCGTGGCCAATCAGGGCAAAGCACACAAGTAGCCCCAACCCAAAACCGACGCGTGGCGCCGCACGGCCCAAATGCGACGTCACGCCGCCCATACGCAGGAGCTCACCATGCTCAACCATCTCAAACATCATTTTGGCTCCCGACGCACCGGTGGTCACGGAGGCCTAGACATTGCGCGGCATATCGGCCCCGGGCTGCTCGTGACCGTCGGCTTTATCGACCCGGGCAACTGGGCCTCCAATATGGCCGCGGGCTCGCAGTTTGGCTACGCGCTGCTGTGGATCGTCACGCTGTCCACGATTATGCTCATTGCGCTGCAGCACAACGCGGCACACCTGGGTATCGCCACGGGCGCCTGTCTTGCCGAGGCCACGACCCGCTTTCTCCCCCGCATCGTGGGACGCGCGGTGCTCGGCAGCGCCTATCTCGCGACCATCGCCACCACCATGGCCGAAGTCCTGGGCGGTGCGATCGCGCTTCAAATGCTCTTTGGGCTGCCCGTGCGCGCTGGCTGCGTCATCGTGGCGGCAGTATCGATGGCGATGCTCATGACGAGCTCCTACAAGCGTGCCGAACGCTGGATCATCGCCTTCGTAGGCGTGGTAGGACTCTCGTTTTTGGCCGAGCTTGCGCTGGTCAAGGTCGACTGGCCGCAGGCCGCCGCAAGCTGGATCACACCCAGTATGCCCACTGGCTCTGCCGCGATTATCGTGAGTGTTCTGGGTGCGGTCGTCATGCCGCACAATCTCTTTCTGCACTCCGAGGTCATCCAATCCATGCACTTCGAAGGCCAAGGCGAGCAGGTTATCAAAGAACGTCTGCGCTACGAGCTCTTCGACACGCTCTTTTCGATGGGCGTGGGCTGGGCGATCAACTCGGCCATGGTCATCCTGGCCGCAACGACCTTCTTTGCACACGGCATTCTCGTAGACGACCTCGCCGTCGCAGCGGACACACTCTCCCCCATTCTGGGCCCGGCAAGCTCGACCATCTTTGCGGTGGCACTGCTGTTTGCGGGCATATCGAGTAGTGTGACGGCGGGCATGGCGGCGGGCACCATCACCGCGGGCATGTTCGACGAGGAATACGACATCCACGACCGGCACTCATCGATTGGAGTGGCGGTCTGTTTCGTCGGCGCAGTGGCGGCGTGCCTGATCGTCCCGAATCCTTTTGAGGGTCTCATCTGGAGTCAGGCGCTGCTGTCGCTTCAGTTGCCGATTACGGTCTTTGTGCTCATACGACTCACCAGTTCACGCCGCGTCATGGGCAAATACGCCAACTCGCGCCCGCTCAACGCACTGCTCGTAGGGATCGGTGCCATCGTGACGATTCTCGATGTCGTGTTGTTGACAGGGATGTAATGGGATGGGGCACCTACTCAGGCAAACGTCTCGATCTGTAACATCTAGACCCGCTTTTGATGTCTAGGTGTTACAGATTGAGATCTTTCCGAGGGACAGCTCCGTTTGTCTCAATCTGTAACAAGTGGACCCAATTTCCGCTTCTAGATGTTACAGATCGAGACATTTCTTCAGCTCCAACCTTTTGTCTCAATCTGTAACAGATAGGCCCGTTTTGAGCCGCCACATGTTACAGATTGAGACAAAAGGTCGGCCGGACTCACGTCAGACAGGATCGACTAACAGCAGCCGTGATCCCTTGGGGACGGATTAATCAAAAGGGCCCCGGCCGTGAATTCGACCGGGGCCCTTGGACAGAGCTCTGTATGGCTAATCGCCGTGTGTCTACGAGTTACTCCTCGACGAGCTCAAACTGATCGGGACCGACGCCGCACACCGGGCACACATAATCCTCGGGCAGCTCGGGCGTATCGACCTCAACCTCGTAACCGCAAACGACGCACACGAACTTATACGTCTTCTTCTCCTCAGCCATGATGTTCTCCTCTCGAACGTGACTGGTGATGTACTTCATTTATCAGTATAGATTCTCAATAATATAATGCAAGTATTTTTAAAACATTTCTAGCCTTGATACGAGGACGCCTTCGGAGGCGTCTTGCCCTTCAGGACCTTATGGTAGTAATCGTAGGTGAGTGGCGTCTCGTCACTCAGGCGTTCGGCATCCTCGACCTCGCCGATAAACAGTAGATGCGTGCCCACATCCACAGTGTCGATCAAACGGCAGCTAAACAGGGCCGCCGCGTGCTCGGGCACATAGGGCATGCCCAGAGCCGTCTCACGGGTCTCGTATTTGGCAAACTTGTCGTAATCGCTGCTGGTGCGGAACCCAAAGTTACCGATGTAGAGCATGTCGGCGGTCTGATCGATCACGGTCAGCGCGAACGCTTTGGCCGATACGATGACGCCCGAGGTGACGTTGTCCTTGTTCACGGCAACCGAGATGCGCGGCGGCGCGGACGTCACCTGCACCGCCGTGTTGATGACGCAGCCGGCGCGCAGCCCGTCTGCCGCGGCGCTTACCACGTACAGACCGCTCGGCATGGTAAAGAACGCAGTTTTGTCCATAACGATCACTCCCCTAGCTCGGGTTGGAACCTCATGGATGTATGTACCCACAAAAAAGGCAGCGCCCATAACGGACGCCGCCTTTGAAACATATGTGTCAGAACAGTAAGAAAGATGAGACACCCGCAGCTGCGGTGAAATAGGGACTGAATAGCCCCTCAAACAGGCAAACCAGTCCGTATTCCACCGCAACTTATGAAGGACGGTCAGCGGTTGCGTTCCTTGAGGGCGCGGTCGATCTCGCGTTGGACATCACGCTTGGCCATGTCCTCGCGCTTGTCGTAGAGCTTCTTGCCGCGACCCAGGCCCAGCAGCAGTTTTACGCGACCGTCGGTATTAAAGTAGAGCTCCAACGGAACCAGCGCATAACCACGGTTGCGAAGTTTGCCGTCAAGAAAGTCGATCTCCTTGCGGTGCAGCAGCAGACGGCGCCGACGGTCGGGATCGCGATTCCACACGCCACCATGGCTATAAGGGTGGATATGCAGACCGACGAGCCAGCACTCACCGCCACGAATCAGTGCGAAGGTATCGGTAATCTGGCACGCGCGCTCGCGAATCGACTTGACCTCGGTACCGCTCAGCTCAATACCGCACTCAAACGTCTCATCGATAAAGTACTCGTGATGTGCCGAGCGATTCTTGGAAATGAGCTTGCGCTCGCGCTTACTGGGCATCGCCGGCCTCCTTGGCGCCATCGGCGTTTGAGCCCGCAGCCTCGCGCTTTGCCCTGCGCTCGGCATTAAGCTCGGCATCGCTCTCGCGCACCAGCTTGATAATCGCCGCGCATGCCTCCTCGCCCACCAGGTCGCGGGCACGGACCGTCAGGCGCGTAGCCTCCTGCTTGTCGCCGTCGCTTGCAGCATCGGTCGCGCACATGATCAGGCAGATGGCGATCTCGGCCGAAGGCGAGGTCGGCACGCCCTGCAGGGCGAGCTCACCCATCACATGGTCGTCACTCTCGTCCGCGGCATCCGGATAGGTGGTATGGATCTTGTTGAGCAGGCGCGTCGTATGCGCATCATTGGGCGCCAGGCGCAGCGCCAGACGCGCGCAGCCCACGGCAGCCGAAATGTTCTCGGTCTCGGGCTCCAAGAAGTACTGACCCAAGTTGGTGTAGGCGCGTGCGGCGCACTTACCGTCGCTCGCGCGCTCCAGCACCGAGAACGAGAGCGATGCCCACTCCTGCTTGTCCTCGAGCGCGCGGAACAGCTCGGCCAAGTCCAAGCGATAGTTGCAGTTCATGGGATCCCAACGCACGGCCTGCATCAGGGCATTCCGAGCACTCACATAATCCTGCTGGCGAATGTAGGCAAACGCCATGTCGGAGTACAGGCGGTCAAAGGGAACCTCGACCTGCACCAGCTCGCGCGGATCCTTCTCCACGCGGCGATAGGCCAGGCGCTCAAACTTGCTGTCGAAGCTAAAGTACTGGCGCTTCTCCTCCGTCTTGCACTCAGCGTCGATATACTCCTCGGCGAGCTCCACCAGACGCTCAAGCAGCGGCGTCGCCGTAGCCAGGTCGCCCTGCGCCAGATAGTTCTCGGCATACGTGATGTCTTCCAAGCTGATAGGCAGGTCCATGACAACTCCTCGGTCCGGGCGGCAGACTCAACGCGCGCCTTAAATATCGGTCAATACACAAAACCCGGGTCTCTTACGAGGCCCGGGCATTCAATTTTGGTAGCCCGTACCAGATTCGAACTGGTGATCTCCGCCTTGAGAGGGCGGCGTCC
>CAJMMF010000016.1:0-52482 GCA_905214385.1 uncultured bacterium | reverse complement strand
TCATGCCGTCCTCTTTGAATGACAAGTTGTCGCTCTGGTGCCCGCGCAGCGTCGGCTGGTCCGCCGTTCGTTAGAACGGCGGAACGAAGGGCAGCGTCGAGTAGTTACGCGGTTCGTAGAACCGCGTAACTACCAAACTACATAAGTTCGCAGACAGCCGCCGCGAAGGCAACGGGGTCCTCGGGGAGGATACCCTCGACCAGCAGGGCCTGATCGTAGAGCAGGCCGGAGTACTGCTTGATCTTGTCGGCGTCGCCTGCCTTCTGGGCAGCGACAAGCTTGTCAAAGACCGGGTGCTTGGCGTTGAGCTCGAGCACGCGCTGGCTCTTGGGCATACCGTCGGGCGCGCCCTCGGGTCCCTTCTGGAGCACCTTCTCCATCTCGAGCGAAAGCGGACCCTCGGTGGTAATACAAGCGGGGGCATCGGTCAGGCGCGCGGAGACGGCAACTTTCTCGACCTTGTCACCGAGCGCCTCCTTCATAGCGCTAAAGAGGTCCTCGTTTTCCTTGGTGGCGTCCTCGGCCTCCTTCTTCTCGTCCTCGGTCGCCAGATCAAGATCGCCAGTCGCGACGTTCTTGAGCTCCAGGTGACGATCCTCGACCTTGGGCTCGGCACCGTCGGCAACGGCCTTCTCGGCAGCCTCGCGGGCGGCGTCGTCTTCGTAGATCTTAGGCATATCGGCGGCAACGTACTCACGCATAGCCTGGAACGTGAACTCATCCACATCCTGCGTCAGCAACAGCACGTCATAGCCGCGCTCGAGCACGCCCTTTACCACGGGCATCTTGGCCAAGCGCTCACGCGAGTCGCCGGCGGCGTAGTAGATGGCCTTCTGATCCTCGGGCATGCCCTTGGCATACTCGGCCAGGGTAATCATCTTCTGCTCCTTGGCAGACCAGAACAGTAGCAGGTCGGCGAGCTCATCGGCCTTCATGCCATAGCTCGAGTAGATGCCGTACTTAAGGCCGCGGCCAAAGTTCTCAAAGAACTTCTCGTAGGCCTCGCGGTCGTTGTCGCGCATGTCCTCAAGATCGGCAGTGATCTTCTTCTCGACACGCTTGGCAATGGCCTTGAGCTGACGGTTCTGTTGCAGCGTCTCACGCGAAATATTGAGCGTCACGTCGGCAGAGTCCACGACACCGCGCACAAAGTTGTAGTAGTCGGGCAGCAAGTCGTCGCACTTCTCCATAATCAGCACGTTGGAACTGTAGAGCGCCAGGCCCTTCTCGTAGTCCTTGCTGTACAGATCGAACGGGGCGCGACCCGGCACAAACAGCAGCGCATCGTACTCAAGCGTACCCTCGGCATGGAAGCTGATAGTGCGCGCGGGATCGTCAAAGTCGTGGAACGTGGACTTGTAGAACTCGTTGTAATCCTTCTGCTCAACGTCGGAGCTGCGCTTTTTCCAAATCGGCGTCATGGAGTTGATGGTCTCGAGCTCCTGGTAGTCCTCGTACTCGGGCTTGTAGTCGTCGCCGGCGTCCTCGGGCTTGGGTTTCTGGCGGCTCTTGCTCACCATCATCTGAATCGGGTAGCGCACATAGTTGCTGTACTGCTGAATCAGGCTCTTGAGGCCCCACTCGGTCAGGAAGCGATCGTAGGTCTCGGCCTCGCCGTCGGCGTCGAGCTTCTCGTTCTCGCGCAGCGTCAGGATGACATCGGTACCGTGCTCAGCACGCTCGCCATCCTCGATGGTGTAGCCCTCAAGACCGTCGGACTCCCAAACGTGGGCGGTGTCCTCGCCATAGGCGCGGCTGACAACCTTTACGTGGCTGGCAACCATAAAGGCAGAGTAGAAGCCCACGCCAAACTGACCGATGATGTCGACATCGGAACCCTGCTGCTCGGCGTTCTCAGTCTTAAACTCCTCGGAGCCGGAATGGGCGATGGTGCCCAGATTGCGCTCGAGCTCCTCGGCGGTCATGCCAATGCCGTTATCCGAGATGGTAATGGTGCGGGCGTCTTTATCAAAAGAGACGCGAATAGCCAGGTCGCCCTGGTCGAGCTTGACACTCGGGTCCTGCAGGCTCTTAAAGTTGAGCTTGTCGACGGCGTCGCTCGCGTTGGAGATAAGCTCGCGCAGGAAGATTTCCTTATTGGTGTAGATGGAGTTGATCATGAGGTCGAGCAGTTTTTTGCTCTCGGTCTTAAATTGACGCATGTGCAGTCCTTTCGCGCTACCCCCGTCCGCAAAAACGGCCCGGTTGCCCGAGCCGCATCGCAGACCTGCTATGTCCAGACTTAGATTTTATAACCCATTAGCGCGCATATATACATACGGAATCGAAAAACTGTATGTCCAAACGCTCTGATGCGCCAATTGCCAAGGAGTGTCCCCGACTGCCGGCAGGAAAGGAACGTCCCTATCTGCCATCTACGCGCTTGGCCATCCAAACATGGGGCTGGCCCTCGTCTTCGTAGTCCACCGGGGCAATCTGCGTGTAACCCGCCTTGGCATAGAGCGGCAGCACGTATTCCTGCGCGTGCAGCTTAATGAGCTTGGCGCCGGCATCACGCGCGCACGTATCACTGGCCTCGACAATCTTGCTCGCCAAACCGCGACGGCGCATGCTCGGCAGCACGGCCACGCGCCCCATAATGTAGGTCTCCCCCGCCGCGACGCCTTCGTCCAAGTCGCACGCCGGCGACACCGGAGCCTCTGCGTCAGCTGCGCGCTCGAGTTCTTCGGGAAACACGCGCGAGCAACCGGCAAGCTCACCGTCTACATAGAGCGTCACATGGATGCAGTTCGGATCCTCGTCGATAGCGTCAAACTCATTCTCGTAGCCCTGCTCGTCCATAAAAACGACGCGGCGCACCAACGCCGCGTCATCAAAGCATCCCGTCTTAAGTTGGATATCCATAGCTGCCCTTTCATTCAACGCGAACGTTAGGGACAGATTTTAGCGAAAATGAGCTCCGCGCACGCTAAACTTCGCGCGAGCCTTCGCCAGACAGTCGTAATGACCCACGTTATGGGCATCGCTCGCGATGAAGCTGTACAGGTTCTGATCGAACAGGCGCTGTGCCGGCTTTTTCTCGCGACCAAAGCGACCGCCGGCAATAAAGTCCGCCGAAGCCTGCAGCTTGCAGCCCATATCGACCAGGCGCTCCGCCACGCTTACATCCTTTTGAACCGCACGATAGCGCTCAGGATGAGCGATGATCACCTGATAGCCACGGCACTGCAAATCGTAAATCGTGTTCTCGTACTCTCTAAACGCATACGCATCGGCATGCGTCGAAAGCTCGAGCAGAAACTCGTTGGTCCCATCGAAATGCAAGTGATCCGCGGCATCGATACCAAGCTCAACGAGCTTTCGATGGTTGACCTCGAAGCCCATCTGGAGCGGAAAACCGTCAGCGTTATCGCGCAGCAGCTCAAAGGCATCCCACATCTTGTCGTAATCAAAATAGGGATCACGGCAGTGAGGAGTGCAAACGATTCTGGTTACACCGGCCCGCTTGGCAGCCTCGAGCATCGCCAAGCTCTCTTCGAGATCGGCGGCGCCGTCGTCTACACCCGGCAAGATATGGCAATGAATGTCACGCATAGGTCAGCCTTAATCAACTAAACGTTTGCTCGGTTGGTGAAGATGCCCTTTTTGGAAGTGCCCTGATCGTCGGAGCCCTTCTTAACCTTCTTACCGTCCTTGATGTAGTAAGAATAATAGTACTCGCTGGTCTCGGTCTCACAGTAATTCATGACGGTACCGATGAGCTTGACCTTCTCGGACTTCTTAAGCTGGGCGATAGCGTTGAGCGCCTCTTCGCGCTTGGTAAAGTCCTCGCGCACCACGAACAGCGCGCCGTCGGTCAGGCTGGCAATCTCGGCAGCATCGATGAAGGTGCCGACCGGAGGAGCATCGAAGATGACGTACTGGAACTTAGCAGACAGTGCCTTGACCAGCTTGGCAAAGCGATGGGAGACGATGATGTCGGCAGGATTGGGAATATGCGGCTCAGCATCGAGGAAGTAGAAATTCTTCTGACCTGTCTCGACAATCGCCTGGTCGATAGAAACCTGCTCGGACAGGACTGCATAGAGTCCGCCGCGGGAGCGGACGCCGAGCATATCGGCAAGGGACCTGCGACGCATATCAGCCTCGACCAGCAGGACACTCTTGCCGCTCGTGGCGATTGCCTGAGCAAGATTAATGGAAACCGTAGACTTGCCCTCGTTGGGAATCGAGGAGGTAACGGTGATGGTGCGAATGGGGTCGTCCACGCTCGCAAAGCGGATGTTGGCCAGAAGGGTCTTGGCGGCATTCTGCACAACGAGCTTATCGGTGTTCTTTGCCTTAGCCATGCCTATTTACCACCTTTCATAGCCGGAATTCGGCCAACAACGGGAATACCCAGGAGCTCTTCTGCCTCTTCGGCACCGCGGATGCGGGTATTGAGCATGTCTGCCAAAACGACATAGGCAACTGCGATAAAGATACCGGCGAGGAACGCGACGGCAATATACAGCGTGCGCTTGGGGCCGCTGGGGGCTTCGGGGGTCTTAGCCTCGTCGATAACGTTGATGCTCTGGGCAGCGCCGACGTTCTGAGCGACCGTACTCACCGAGCTGGCAATGGCCTTTGCGACCTCAGCCGTCTCCTTGGCATCGGTGCCGGTAACCGAAAGCGTAATGACACGCGTGGTGGTCTCGGAGGAAACAGACACCTTGTAGTCATCCAAATCGGTGAGACCCAGTTCTTTGGCGGCGCCGCTCTTAACGCTATCGCTATCCAGCAGCGTGGCGATATCGTTGGAAAGCATCTGGCTCGCCGAGAGATCGTTGTAGCTCATCTGACCGCTATCGTCGGTCTTGGCGAGAATGTACATGCTCGTCGTCGCGGTATAGGTGTTGTCCATCGCAACGAAGGACACGATGCCCATGGCGATCGCGCAGACCACCGGAAGGGTGATGACCAGCTTGAGGTGCTTCTTCAGCAGCTGGAACAGTTCGAGAAGGGTCATGCAGCTTGCCTTTCATTTCCCCAGTTCGGATTGACAAAACTGTCCGTATGTTATCGCATCTTTTTACCGAGACCAAACTCTATACATAAGAAACAGGCTCTCCTGTAAAAATGTCGGAAGCAATCGTAAAATTGCACAACAACGCCGCACCCGAAAGTCAAATGCGGCGTCTACATCAATATCTGTGTTGTATCGCTATGCGAATGGCTCGTCCTGCTGTATGGGAAACGTCACCGTAATGGTGGTTCCCACGCCCAACTCGCTCGACAGATCAAGCGTGGCGTGATGATACAGGGCCGCATGCTTGACAATGGCAAGCCCCAGGCCGGTTCCGCCGCGTGCCTTGGACCTACTCTTGTCCACGCGATAGAACCGCTCAAATACCTTGCCCTGTTCTTCAGGCGCGATACCGATTCCCGTGTCGGCGACAGCGAGGAACGGATGGCCTTCGTCGTTGGTGCCGCACTGCAGCGTAACCGTACCGCCGGGCCGATTGTAGCGGATGGCGTTGCTTGCCAGATTATAGATGAGCTCGTCGACCAAGCGCGACACGCCTTCGATGACCACAGGCTTGGTCTCATGACTTATCGTCACATTCGCCTGACGGGCAACCTGTTCAAGGCGCTGCTCAACCGCGTAGATCGCACGCGAGAGCTCAATAGGCTCCGTGGACCCAATGGGCACTGCCTCGCCTTCAGTTGCACGTTCGGCCTCGTCCAAGTTAGACAGCGTAAGGATGTCGTTGACAAGCGCTGCCAAGCGGCCCGCCTCACGATAGATGCGACCGCCAAAGTTGCGCAGGTCGTCCTCGCCCTCGACCATGCCATTTGCGATGAGCTCGGCATAGCCCGAAATCGCCGTAAGCGGCGTCTTGAGCTCATGGGTGATATTCGCCGTGAACTCGCGGCGCATACGGTCGTTGTCCGCTAGCACCGCCATTTGGCGCTTGAGTTCCTGGCGCTGCGACTCGATGCGCTCAAGCATGGGGACCATCTCGGCATAGGCGTGCTCATAGCTACGGCGTGGGTGATCCAAATCCACCTCTTGCAACGGCGCGATGATGGCACGGGACTCACGGCGCGCCATAAAAAACGAGAGTACTGCACCCGCTGCTGCGATAAGCAGCATCGGCACCAGCATCGACAGCAAAATCGCCGCAACGCCAGGCTGGGCCTGCGCCAAGCGAACGACCTGGCCGTTATCAAGGGTGACGGCGCGATACAGCATAATCTCGTCGAGTGTAGAGCTTGCGCGCTCCGCGGAACCCGAACCACTCTCAAAGGCCTCGATGACCTCGGGGCGATCGCCATGGTTGGGCAGTGTGGAAGGCGACGCCTCGTTGTCGTAGGCAACAGATCCGTCCTTATTGATCAGCGTGATACGAAGATCCTCGCGATCGAGGCTTCGCAAGAACGGAATGGGCTCCTGCTGCTCGTCGAGGGCGGCAGCAATGAGCTCGGTTTCCTGCGCCAGATTGGCACTCGTGGCATCCGCCAAAGTGTTTTGCACAAAGAACGCACCCAGCACCGTAAACGCCACGATAACCGCCATGGCGCAGACAAAGATCGTCACAAAAACGCGGTGCGACAGCGTATGTTTTCCCTGGGGGGCGAAGACCACGGGTTACTCCTCCGATGCGGTGGCCGCGGTGTCGTCGCCTTCGGCACCATCACCGGCAGAAGGCTCGGCCAGGCGATAACCCACGCCGCGCACGGTCTCGATGGCGCTGGCATGCTCGCCCAGTTTTTGGCGAAGCGTCTGCACGTGCACGTCAACGGTGCGCGAACCGCCGTCGAAGTCCCAGCCCCACACGCTCTGCAGCAACGACTCGCGGGTAAAGACCACGCCGGGCTTGCGCATGAGGTACTCGAGCAGGTCGAACTCGCGCAGGGTGAGCTTAAGCGGCTCGCCGGCAACGGTCACCTCGCGATGGCTAGGCGAAAGCACGATGTCGCCCACGCTGAGCACATCGCTCGCCTGCTTGACCATGCCGCCGCGACGCAGCAGTGCGCGGCAGCGGCTCGCAAGCTCCATGAGCGAAAACGGCTTAGTCAGGTAATCGTCGGCACCGCCATCGAGCGCCATCACCTTGTCGAGTTCGGTGTCCTTGGCGGTAAGCATCATGATGGGCACCGTCGCCGTCAGGCGATCGGCACGCAGGCGACGCATAATCGCCAAGCCATCGGTGTCGGGCAGCATGATATCGAGCAGCACAGCATCGGGCACCCGTCGCGCCACGGCAGCTTTAAACTCGCCATCACACGAAAAGCCCTCGGCCTCGATTCCCTGCTTGCGCAGCGCGTAGACTGTCAAATCCCTGATGTTGTCATCGTCCTCGACGTAATAGATCATGTTGAACCCCTTTGCGGCCGATATGACCGCATCTTAACCCTAAAGGCACCTGTAAAAGACAGCGTCAGCCAAAACGCCCCGTCAAATAATCCGCGGTGCGCGGATCGGACGGATTCTTGAAGAGTTGCGCGGTGGGCGCGTGCTCCACCAGCTCACCCAGCAAAAAGAACGCAACCGAATCGGAAATACGCGCGGCCTGCTGCATGTTGTGCGTCACGACCACCAGCGTGCAGGTCTCCTTGAGCTCGCAGGCCAACTGCTCCACCACCAACGTCGACACAGGGTCGAGTGCCGAAGTCGGCTCGTCCATCAGCAGAATGTCGGGCTGCACGGCAAGTGCGCGGGCGATGCACAGGCGCTGCTGCTGTCCACCCGAAAGACCCAGGCCCGACTCTTTGAGCTTGTCCTTGACCTCGTCCCACAGGGCAGCGCGACGCAGGGAGTCCTCGACCAGCTCATCGAGCACGGCGCGGTCGCGCACACCCATACCGCGAGGACCGTAGGCGACGTTGTCGTAGATGCTCATGGGAAATGGGTTGGGGCGTTGGAACACCATGCCCACGCGCTGGCGCAAACGGCAGATGTCGCAATCGCCCAGGATATCTTGACCATCGAGCGCAATCTTACCCTCGATGCGGCAATCCTTGATGCCGTCGTTCATGCGGTTAAAGCAGCGCAGCAACGTGGACTTTCCGCAGCCCGAAGGCCCGATGAACGAGGTGATCTGCTTGTCGCGGATCTTGATATTCACGTCCTTGAGCGCATGGTGGTCGCCATAGAACAGGTCGATGCCCTCGACATCGATGCGCGTCGGCGAGGCGGCAAGATCCTCTGCCGTGGGGCGAGTCGCATCCCCAACCTCGCGCTCATGCGCGGCCTCGGCCTGCGCTTCCATGAGTTCTTCAAGCTCCGTGGGCTCCGCAGCCGCAGCAGCCGTCATACCGCACACCTCCATATCGATATCAATTCAGCAGTATCAATAGTAGGAATCGCGGCTCATACGCACGTGAGCACATTGTCAAGTGTTTGTAAGGGCACGCTAGCTATGCGGCGGGCAGCTCGATGGTGAATATCGTGTGTTCGGGCGTCGATTCACTTGCAACGGTACCGCCGTGTGCCGCGATGATCTCCTTGGCAATAGCAAGGCCCAAACCGGCACCACCGCGATTGGTCGCACGCGCCGCATCCAGGCGATAGAACTTCTCAAAGATCACCTTGAGCTTAGCCGCAGGGATAGGATCGCCCTGATTGATAAAGCGCACGCGCACGCCGCCATCGTCTTGGCGCCTGGCCTCAATCGTGATAGTCGAGCCCTCATAGCTATAGGCGACGGCGTTTTTCATGATGTTGTTAAACACGCGGGCCATCTTATCGCCATCCACGAGCACCGTCAGGTCCTCGCGAATATCAACCTGGGCTTCCTTATGCTGCTCGTTGAGGATGGGATAGAACTCGTCAGCCACCTGAGCCAGCAGCAACCCCAGATCAACATAGCCGCGCGTGAGCACGATATCGTGGAAGTCAAAGCGCGTGATATCGAAGAACTCTTCGATGAGCGCATCGAGCCGGTGCGCCTTGTCGAGCGCCACGCCCGTAAAGTGCGCACGTTGCTCAACCGGCAGCTCAGGAGCCTCTTGAAGCAGCGAAAGATAGCCCACCACACTGGCAAGCGGGGTGCGTAGGTCATGTGCCAAGTACGTGACCAGGTCGTCCTTGCGATGAGACTCGTCACGCAAGGCCTGCTGCACCCTGCGCTCGCGATCGCGCACACGGTTGAGTGCGCCCTCGACCTCCAGGAAGTCGCCGTCGATGTTGTCCCAGGTGTCGGGGTGATCGATCAGGCGATCTTGAATACGAGCGGCCAGCACACAATCGGCATGCTGCTCGCCCTGCTCATAGCCCTGGTAGTACAGGGCGCGGCCGCAAAAGAACAGCACGCACACGGCAAGCGCCAGCACAAAGCCAAGCATGTTGAATACAAAGCCGGCATCGAACAGCACCGGCCCTTCGATGCCGCCGAGTGCCATGGCGCCAATCGCCAACGTCATGGCCCACGCGGCACCGCCAATCACCACGCAGCGGCGTACGATTTCAAATCGATCGATCAGCAAAAAGCCGACAAGCAGCACCGCCAAGATTCCAGCGATGTTATCGATGCCAATCAGCAGCAGGCTCAGCAAAAAGAGCAGCACCGTTGCAAGCGCGCGGTTGTCGACGACCGACCTCACGTATTCAAAGAGTCGATCGGGCACCTCGAATGCCTGCCTATCGTCTTTTGTCATGTCCACTTCCCCACCATCAAAGGCGTTATTCGATTATGTAGCCGACGCCCCAGACGTTTTTGATAAAGCGCGGCTTTTGAGCGTCGTCACCGATCTTTTCGCGCAGGTGGCGAATGTGCACCATCACCGTATTGTTGGAGCCGGGCATAAAATCCTCGTTCCACACCGCGCGGAACAGATCCTCCACGGCCACCACACTGCCGCGATGCTCGACCAGATACAGCAAGATGGAATACTCGATGGGCGTGAGGCGCACCGGCGCACCGTCCACCATTACGGAACGAGCATCGCGGTTGATCTCCAGGCCGTCGAGCTGGATGATCGGCGACTCGGCCACCTGCGCGCGGCTACCGTAGCTGGTGTAGCGGCGAAGCTGAGCATGCACGCGCGCGATGAGCTCAAGCGGACGGAACGGCTTAACCACGTAATCGTCCGCGCCAAGCGAAAGGCCTTCGATCTTATCCTGCTGGGCATCGCGAGCCGTCAACATAATTACGGGATAGGTATGGCTGGCACGAATCGTGCGCAGCAGTTCAAAGCCGTCGATATCAGGCAGCATGACATCGAGCAGCGCCAGGTCAAACTCTTGTTCCAGAATTGCCTTGGCCGCATCGGCCCCGCTGTAGGCGATCTGGACGTCAAAGCCCTCCTTTGTAAGGTAGATACCAACCAGGTCGGCGATGGCCTTCTCGTCATCAACTACCAGTATGCGCTCGTTCATGCGTGCTCCTCTCGCGCTCCATTATGCCCGAGGCGGCGCCCGCCACACACAACAAGCGTGGGCGATTAAGTCGACCTTAAGCATCCTTGCGCCCGTTCGAGCACGAATGCGGGCCATGCGCGCTCGCAACGATCGTCGTCGCCGGCAAACGATATACTCTAGTGCCAGAAGAGACCATCCCGTCGAAAGCGAAATCTGTGAAGTCCCTCACCTCTTTTGCAAAACGCTCCACCCAGCTTGCCGCTGGCTTTGCCTGCGCCATCGCCCTTGTTGCCGGCGCGCCCGCTGTTGCCGGCGCCCAAGTGCTCACGACCGACGACGTCTGCGGCAAGACCGCCGACGTCCGCGGCATCACGGCAGAAAACCTGCCCGATATCGAGGCAACTAATGCCCTTGTTATGGGCAAGGACGGCACCGTCTACTATGGACGCGGCGCCGATGAGCAGGTAAAGATTGCCTCGATCACCAAGGTCATGACCGCAATCCTGACCGTCGAAAACTGCAAGATGGACGAGAAGGTCACGGTGAGCAACGCTGCCGCCACCGTAGGCAACTCGACCGCCGGCCTGCTCGAAGGCGACAAGCTCACCGTGGAGCAGGCACTACGCGGCCTGATGATCCCCTCGGGCAACGACGCCGCCATCGTGCTTGCCGAGTACGTGGGCAAAAAGATCGACCCCAAGACCAAAGACGCCGAGGCAACCTTTGTGAAGGCTATGAACGAGCGCGCCAAAAAGCTCGGCTGCACCGGCACGGTCTTTGAGAACCCACACGGTCTGGACTTTGATCAGTGGGCCGGCGACATGCACTCAACCGCACATGACGTGGCACTGATGATGCGGGAAGCCATGAAAAACGACACGATTCGTGAAGTCGTCGCGAGCGAGGATTCTTGGATTGAGGTCACGGGCGCCGATGGCTCAGACCATTCGCATTCCATGGACACGCACAACGTTTTGCTCGGTCAGGACGGAAACATTGGCGGCAAGACCGGCACCACCGACGACGCGGGCTATTGCTTTACGAGCGCCTACAACCGCGACGGCGACGAGATCTACACCGTAATTTTGAACTCCACCACCACCGACCAGCGCTTTACCGATACCGCCACCCTTGCCAACTGGTACTACGGCCACAAGGTCACGGTCGCAATCGCCAACACGCAGGAGAAGACCGCCAACGGTAACCCGCTCATGGCACGCATTAGCCAGACAGATTGGACGGACAAGACGATCGACGCCACGCTCGCCGACCCTGCCGCACAGGCAACGGTGTTCTCACTCGCCGGCGAAGTGACCGAAAAGGTTAACTACGATGACCTTTCGGGCACGGTGCATGTTGGCGATAAGGTGGGCAGCGTTACGCTTAAGCAGGACGGCACCAAGATCGCCGTTATGGACCTGGTCGCCGACGAGGAAGGAACGGGGCCGAATCCCATTGAATGGCTCCTTGTGAAGCTTGATCGCTTGGGCCGTCGCATCGACAACCGCCCGCTCACGGCAGAAAGCGAGACCGTCGCCAAGGCGCCCGAGGTGTAGGGCGCAAGAATAATAAGCCCACTGAAAGGAGGCGTCCGAAAGGATGCCTCCTTTTTTGAGGTTCGAATCCCCAGCTAACGTGGTTCAACTAAAAAAGGGTCCCTTTCGGAACCCTTCTTTAAAGTCTTACTGGCGGAGAGCTGGGGATTCGAACCCCAGATGCCCTTTTGGGGCATACTCGCTTAGCAGGCGAGCACCTTCGGCCTCTCGGTCAGCTCTCCGTAACAGCCGTTCTATAGTAACCAAACAGCCAAGGATGAGCAAGAGGAAATTTTCTAATTGCCTAGCAGCCTTTCCTTCTTGAAAGCTTCACCTACCCCAGCGAGCGGTTGAGGGAGCCGAGCTCGTCGTTGCCCATGGTGCGCCACATTTGGAAGATACAACCGCGCGCCAGGAAAAAGAAACCGTTGTCGACCAGTTGCACAGCGGCATCTGCCAGCTGATTCGTCACGGCGGACACTGGCGGCAGCTCTAGTCCAGCCTTATGGATGGTCTCGACCGCTTCCTCGAACGTCGGAGGCTCGCTGACGCCCATCTCGTTCATAAGGCCCTGCATTTCTTCCAGCGCGCTGCTGCCCGACTCCTCGCCGCGCGGCACCAGACGGTAACAAGCCAGCGCCAGGTCGAGCTGATCGCAATTCCAATAGGCAAACGCCAAGCGATAGAACAGGTAGCCGATTGCAGAACGATCGCTGGCAATACGTAGGCCGTGGCGCGCCACCTCGATAATCTCGTCAAAGCGCTCCAGACGCGCAAGCACGTTGATGAGCGCAAAGTGCGACTGCATGGACGAGCGCGCCAGATCGTAAAGATGGCGCACCTCGGGCAGTGCTCGTTCAAAGTCCTCTTGCTCGGCGTAAAAGCTGCAGATCTCGTGCTGGGCAAAGTACAGCGCATCGGGCGCACGAAGGATTCGCACAGAGCGGTCTTCTTCCAACACCGGTAGCACCATGCGCACCAGCTGGTTATCGCAAAACTGCGTTTGAACCGGACCTGTCGCCAAAAGCTCGGCGACGGCGCACTTAGCCTCCAACTCCTCAACAAGACGGGAAAAGCCTTCAAAAGCACCTGTACGGTCGACTTTTGCCTGCTCGCGCAATTCAACAACACGGGCCACGTATGGGTCGTCGTCCTCTTCCATGACCTCCAGCTCGTCAGCCGTATCGGCAAGCAGCAGATCGCGCAGTGCCGGCGGCAGCATGCGATGGTCATCACGCGGACGAGCATGAACCTCCGCCGGCTCAATCGTCTCCGGAGCGGTTGACTCATACGCCTCAAGCACACGCTTGCACGGCATATCGTCCATGTCCATGCTCTCAAGATCCTTGGCGACAGGCACGCAATCGGCCAGATAGGCCGCGCGCCCAAAGAAATACGTTGCGACAACGCACTCGCCCTGCTCACTGTCGGGAGCAGCAATCTGCACATAGCAGCGCGTGATGCAGGTGCCCGCGGCAAAACACGCTGCCGCAAGCGTGAGCGCCACGCGCGCATCGTGCTCCGCGGCCCAGATCGTGCGCGTGTCCTCGTCCAGCTCGTGCCAGGCGTCATCTTGAGCGTCGTATTCACGTTGCGGCATGGCATCAACGACAGACTGCCCAAACCGAACGAGCATAATCCCCTCGGCAACGTTTGCCCGATAGGTATAGTCGAGCCGCGTGACCACGTTAAGCGCCTCGACAATACGCGCGAAGCGGGTACGCACATCCCACTCACCGCCCGGCTGGCAAGCCACCGTACCCGGTTTGCCCCACGGGTTATCGCTCGAGGCCGTATCAAGCAGTCGGGGAACATCGTTGGTCGTCTTGGCGATATGCCACGCATCAAAGAGCGCGCAGCCCTCAAGGCTCGGCGAGGATGCCGCAGGGACCAATCCGGCCCCGATGTGCTCAAGGATGCCGGAGAGACGGTTAAGACGGCACTCGATGGCAAGCAGCATGTCAATCTCGTCCTGGTCCAGCAGGCTGCGATCAAAATTGAGATAGAAAAGCTTTGAGCGATCGATGCGAGCCAGGCTCATCTCGGACTTAGCGGCGATGGTGCGCAAGCGAGGCAAGTCAATTTCACTCATAAGGGCGGCGGCATAGCGCTCGATACCGCTCGGATTCTCGGCATGGTCAACGCGGTAGAGCAGCGTCTCGATAGCGTCAGGTAGCGGTGTCGTGTTAAAGCCCAAAAACACCTCGACCGGCTCGGGCAGCTTTACGAGCTTGATCTTGTCGACAACGTTTTGCATACCCTCGTCGAGTCCGTCGGCGTCCGCCGTGCTCGCAATGGTATTTTCGGAGTCAGCGAATATCACGTAGCGCAGGAACATCGATGCCATGAACTCACCGTAAGGAAGGGAGCGGGTCGAATTCCATGTCTCGTGATCGGACTGCTCGCGCATGGGACCTTCGGGAGAGCCGACGGTTCGCGCGCACGCGCGCATCGTGCCGTTTGCTCCCCTCACCATAATCTCACCAATACCGGAGTCCGACTCGTCAAGGACCAGTTCCATGTCGGGATCGTTGGGCAGCGGAGCCTCGCTGACGGGGCGGTCCACCTTGTACACCTCGCCCGAAACGCTTACGTAGCCCAAAAGCGACACATGGCTTTTGCCAACGAATTCGACGACATAACAAGATTCATGCTGATCCTCGCCAAAGAGTTTCCAGACCACGCCATATGAGCGTCCCGCAGGCTGCTCGGGCATCGCCGGAAAGCGCTTCTTGGGATCGAGAAACCTGAGCTTGTATGTCGGACGCTCTGCCACGGAATATCACCCTGATCGGTCGCTTGAAGAAGGAGTGGTCGCGAATAAGTCGCGACATCTACTCGGAATCTTACACGAGTCGACAGGAAATCGTCCGCTTTACGCCCGCGCCTCGACCGAGGTTCGAATCCATGCGGTGTTTACGTAAAAGAAAAGCCCCCGTTGCCGGGAGCTTTAATCTCAAATGGTGCGGCGTATAGGATTCGAACCTATGACGTTCTGATTCGTAGTCAGACCCTCTATCCAGCTGAGGTAACGCCGCAGCGCAAAACATATAAAACCACTTTAGCTTATTGGAGTCAAGCACAATCTCAAACTTTTTTGTGGAACGCAGTTTTGTCATGCTGCTCCGCATATACCGTCGTTCCCCGTACGATCGATTGGCTTTTCGATCACGCCAAACTTAGCATCAAGTTCCCTCAGGAGCGATCTCACCCGCTGGGCACAATCATAATCGGCAAACGAGATACTCAACATGCGAGCAACCTGATTAGATGTCTGGACCCCATAGAAATGCTCTAGGGCCACAAGCCCCTCGTGCGCCACAAACGTCTCAACCACATGAGGCGACTCCTCGTAGCACCATTGCGTCAACGGCCCCTCGCTCGTCTGTCGAACCACCAGGCCACCCATGCCAGACGGCTCACACGTCACAAGCAGGTACTCCCCGCCCTCGTCGCTCTCAAACAAAACCACCCGATCATCAAACAGCTCCATCGCGTCCCCTTTCTCTCGCTCTTATTTAGCAAAAGCATAGCAGGTAGATGGCTGTATACAGAACAGTTGTTCGTGTGTTTTCTATTGAGCTGTCCGCACAGCATGGTATGGCCGCACACAAAAAGGGCACCCCAAAAAGGAGTGCCCTAGCAAATCGCTTATGCAGCCAATCTACGCGACCGGCTCGATCTTCTCGAGGCCGCCCATGTAGGGACGCAGAACCTCGGGGATCGTGATGGTGCCGTCAGCGTTCTGGTAGTTCTCCAGAATGGCTGCCATGGTACGGCCAGCCGGCAGACCGGAACCGTTGAGGGTGTGCAGATAGCGCGAACCCTTGAAGTTCTCGGGGTCGCGATACTTGATGTTGGCGCGGCGAGCCTGGAAGTCACCGCAGTTGGAGCAGGAGCTGATCTCCTTGTAGGCGTTGTAGCTCGGCAGCCAGACCTCGACGTCGTAGGTCTGACGGGCAGAGAAGCCCAAGTCGCCGGTGCACAGGCTAATCACGCGATACGGAAGGCCCAGCTGCTGCAGCAGGTACTCGGCCTCGGCGGTCATGCTCTCGAGCTCCTCGTCGGACTCCTCCGGCTTGGCAAACTTTACCATCTCGACCTTGTCGAACTCGTGCTGGCGAATGATGCCGCGGGTATCGCGACCAGCGGAGCCGGCCTCCTCGCGGAAGCAGGGGGTGAAGGCGGTGTAGCGGCGCGGCAGGGTATCGGCGTCGAGGACCTCACCGGCGTGCAGGTTGGTGAGCACGACCTCGGCGGTGGGGATCAGGAAGTTGTCGCCCGAGACGTGATAGGCGTCGTCCTCGAACTTGGGCAGCTGGCCCGTGCCGAACATGGTCTGACGCTTGACGACGATGGGCGGCCACCACTCCTTAAAACCACGGCTGGTGTGCGTATCGAGGAAGAAGTTGATGAGGGCGCGCTCAAGACGGGCGCCGGCGCCACCGAGAACGGTGAAGCGGCTGCCGGAGAGCTTGTTGCCGCGCTCGAAGTCAAGGATGTCGAGGTCGGTGCCCAGATCCCAGTGCGGCTTAAAGTCGAAGTCGAACTCGCGCGGGGTGCCCCAACGACGGCGCTCGATGTTCTCGTCCTCGTCCTTGCCGTACGGCGTGGCCTCGCAAGGAATGTTGGGCAGGTGAGCCATGAAGTCGTACTGCTCCTGCTCGAGAGCAGTGCGGCGCTCGGCCAGACCGTCAATCTTCTCGTTGACGGCGCGCACGGCCTCCTTGGCGGCCTCGGCCTCGTCCTTCTTGCCCTCCTTCATCAGGGCGCCGATCTTCTTGGACTCGGCGTTGCGCGTAGCTTGAAGTTCCTCGACCTCGGTGATGACGGCACGACGCTCGTCGTCGAGCTCAAAGAACTTCTCGCGATCCCAAGACGTCTGGCGGTTAGCCATGGCGACATCGATGGCATCGGGGTTCTCGCGAACAAACTTGATATCAAGCATTAGATCCTCCGGCGATATACATTCCATTTAGGTTGCAACCTTGTACATGTATGGGCAAGTATATACTTATGAGCGTTTACGACCCAACTCAACTACGCAAGAAGGCACCCAATGGACGCAGTTTTTTCCTTTTTGTTTGGCACCCGCACCGGTTTTGCCATCCTTTTCGCCGGCGGCATCCTGCTGTTTGCGATTATTGCCTTTGTAATGGAGAAGCGCACCCATAAGATGTATGTCGACCGCGGCCCCAAGTCCGAGGACGAAGAAGACAGCTTCTGGGACTAACCTGCCAAAAAGGGACAGGTTTATTTTGGTCGGTTTTATCTGGGCAAACGCAAGTGCCCCGCAACTGGAATTGAGCCAGTTGCGGGGCACTTTTCGCTAAAAGGACAAAACCGCAGGAAAAACCTGCCAACATAAACCTGTCCCTTTTTTGGTCGGTTTTACTGGAGGGTTGCGTCGATTGCCTTGACCAGGGCGCTGCGCATGCCGGCGTCCTCGAGCGCAACGACGCCCTTGATGGTGGCACCGCCGGGCGAGCACACGGCATCCTTCATCGCTGCGGGATGCTGACCGGTTGCGAGCTGCAGCTTTGCCGTACCCAGCACCATCTGGCTCACAATGCGATAGGCATCAGCACGCGGGATACCGTGCTTGACCGCTGCATCGCCCAGGGCCTCGATTGCCATAGCGACAAATGCCGGAGCGCAACCACCCACCGTGCCGCCCACGAACAGCAGGCTTGTGTCGAGCTCGACGACAGCGCCAAGCTTACCGAGCAGGTCGAGCACCACAGCACGCTGCTCGTCGTTAAGCGTCGAAGCCTTCTCGCAGGCGATGACGCCCTCGCCTACCGAAACCGGCGTGTTGGGCACCGTCGAGATATGCGCGACGCCCGGCAGGACCTGCTCCCACTTGGCACTGTCCCAGGTCCAGGCAACCGACAGAACGACCTTTTTGGCAAGAGCATCCTTGATCGGGGCGAATACCTTCTCGATCATGTACGGTTTGACCGCAGCGACCACGATATCGGATGCGGCGACAACCTCGGCGGCATCGTGGCAGGCGACCATGCCGCGCGCCTCGCAGCGCTCAACCAGCGCGTCGTAGCGACCCGCGCAGGCGCACATGTCGCTCGCAGCTACACCGGCAGCGATCCAGCCATCGGCCATAGCGCTCGCCATATTGCCAAAACCGACAAATCCAATCTTCATATCTCATAGTCCTTTCAGACACATTCCTCAAAACGAAAGGTATTGTCCCACGCCATTGTTTCGTATTGCCGACCTATTTGTGATACGGCTCGCCACGACTGATCTTGCAGGCACGGTAAATCTGCTCTAGCAGCACCACACGCGCCAGGTTATGCGGCAAGGTAATGCGTCCAAAGCTGAGCATCTCGTCGGCGCGGGCGCGCACCTCATCACTCACGCCGTCCGAACCGCCGATTACAAAGGCAATGTCGCTGCTGCCTCGCAGCATAAGATCGTCGAGCCTCGCCGAAAACTCCTCGCTCGAGCGCTCCTTGCCCTCGATAGCCAGCAGGATCAAATGCGCTCGAGATGGCAAGGCGGCAAGAATCGCCGCCCCCTCCTTGTCGCGCGCGGCATCCACGCCGCCCGCCTTAGCCGGGTCGATATCGGCCACCTCGCGGATATCCACCTTGGCATAGGCACCTAGGCGCTTGGTGTACTCAGCGCACGCGTCCTTCCAAAAGCGCTCCTTGAGCTTGCCAACACAAACGACGGTGTATTTCACGCGCGCCTACTCCTTCGAATCGTTTTGAACTTTGCCGGCAGCCAGCATCTGCTCGAACATAGAGGCCGACTGCGAGAAGTCGCTCGGCAGCACGACCGTCGAGTTTTTGCCCGTACGTGCGAACTCCGTCATCATCTCGGTCCACTGCGTAAACATGAACAGCTGGTTGGCCTCATCGTTGCCAACGCCTGTCTCCTGGATAATCTCAAGCGAATCCTTGATGCCCAGCGCGATGGCCTTGCGCTGGTTGGCGATGCCTTCGCCTGCCTTTTCCATCGCCTCGGCCTCGGCGGTCGCCTCGGTGACGCGCTTGATGCGGTCGGCCTCGGCGAGCTCCTGCGCGGCAGCGCGCTTGCGCTGGGCGGCGTTGATGTCGTTCATGGAGTTCTCGACCTCGGTCGGCAGTGCGATTTTGGTGATGAGCGTCGACACGAGGGTGAAGCCGTAGGCGGCCATCTGCTCGGAAACGGTAGCGTTGACATCCTTGGCGATGTCATCCTTCTTGGCAAAGACCTCATCGAGTGTGTAGACGGGGATGGAGGAGCGCAGGGCGTCGGTGATGAAGTCGCGCATCTGGTCGACGGGCTCCTGCAGCATGTAGTAGCTCTTGTAGATGCCCGAATCTGCCGGGCCGGCGCCCATGTCGTAGCTCACGTGGTACTGAGCGGAGACCTCAAGACCGATGGTCACGTTGTCCTGGGTCTTAACGTCGATGCCAAAACCGTTTTTCATGGTGCGCAGGCTCACCGTGGCGGCCTTGCGGTCGATCACGGGCACCTTCACGTGGAAGCCCGCGTTGACGATACGATTGAACTTACCCAAGCGCTCGATGATCACAGCGTGCTGCTGCTCAACGACGTAGCAGGCGTTGGGAAGCAACAGCAGCAGGATGATGATGGGAATCAAAAGGCTCGTAAGGGCAGCGATGATACCGGAAAACAGCATGGTCTCTCCTCTGATAGGCACACGTTGCCATTAGGATACCCGTCCAAGGAGATCGTGCATAACAAAAAAGCCCCCATTGCTGGGAGCTCTTTCATTTAATGGTGCGGGCGAAAGGACGTCCGCGTATCCGCTTCGCGGATCCGCACCGGCTTCGCCCGCCTGCCGGCGGACTCGCCAGCTCGCTAAAAACGCTCCGCGTTTTCTTTACGCTCGCTCCTTCGCAGGTTCAAGTCCCTGCGATGGGCCCGTAACAAAAAGCTCCCATTGCTGGGAGCTCTTTCATTTAATGGTGCGGGCGAAAGGACTTGAACCTTCATGGGGTTGCCCCCATACGGACCTGAACCGTACGCGTCTGCCAATTCCGCCACGCCCGCGTGCAGGAATTAGAATAACGGAGCGCCACCGCGAACGCAAGAACTATTTTTGAAAAAGTTTGCAGGCATTTTCCCAAGCGGCATGCGCGATTGTTTCGGCGTCCTCACCAGTGCGATCGACACGGTCGTTAACCAGCGCGTTTGCCGTAATGGAGATCATTGCGGGCTCGCATTCAAGACCGCGGATGGGCTCCGGAGCCATATACGGGCAATCCGTCTCGAACAAAATTCGATCGAGTGGGGTTGCCGCAAATGCCTCGCGCACGTCGTCGTTGCGCTTAAAGGTGGCCGCACCACCATAGGCGATATAGCAGCCCAGCTCCACAAAGCGCTCCATCGTGGCGCGGTCCTCGCCAAAGCAGTGCAGCACGCAACCGGCCTGAGGCACACCCACCTCGCGCAGCACGTTGTAGGCGTCCACGTGCGAGGTACGCTCCTGGTCCATGTCCTCGTGACGCAGATGCAGCTCCACCGGCACGTTACGACACACGGCAAGCTCGAGCTGGCGCGCCATGCAATCAATCTGCACGCTGTGGGGCGCCGGCGTGATGTCGTCGTCGTAATCCATGTGGTAGTCCAGACCGATTTCGCCAATACCGGCACACAAAGGGTCATCAAGCGCAGCAACAACCTGTGCGTGAACGTCGTCGGTATAGTCCGGCGCGCCATACGGATGCACGCCGGCAAGATACTTGATCTGCGGGATATCCTGCATCGGCAGAATCTCGCGCGTCAGCCAGTCGCTATAGTCCGTCACGCTGCGCTTATCGGCAATGGGATCGAAGACCGTCACCAACAGGTCGATGCCCGCGGCTTTGGCGCGCACGAGTGTCTCGGGCACTTCTTTGCCCCAAAACGGAAGCAGATGCGCATGCGTGTCAGCAAGCGGTGCCAAGGGCACGGGACAAGCAACCGTCTTCTTTTTCTTGGTAAACGTCACGCGTTCGGCATTAGGCATCATGGATTAGCTCCTGGGCCAGACGGACAAAGTCGGCAACATCAAGCGTCTCGGCGCGCGTGGTGGGTGCGATACCGCAAGCCTCAAAGGCGGCATCGAGCACGTCCTTGGCAAAACCGTTGGCGCTCATGGAATTGCGGATGGTCTTGCGACGCTGAGCAAATGCAGCGTCAATCACGCGGGCCACAAATTCGCGATCGAGTTCTTCGGGCACCACACCGTCAACACGGTCGATACGCACGACGGCCGAGTCCACGTGCGGCGCCGGCATAAAGCAACGCGGCGGCACCTCAAAGCGACCCGTCACCTGCGCATACAGGCCGAGCTTTGCCGTATAGCCGCCATAGGTCTTGTTGCCCGGCACTGCGGCAATGCGATCGGCAACCTCCTTTTGCACCATGACGACAGCGCGCTTAAGCGCGGGCATCGTCTGGAAGAACTGAAGAATGATCGTCGCCGCCACGTTATAGGGCAGATTCGCGACAAACACCGTGGGTTCACCACCGGCGGCCTGCTCAATCTGCTCCGGCGTCACCTTGAGCGCATCGCCCATGATAAAGCGGAAGTTGGCATAGTCGGCGGCGTGGGCATCGAGCACAGGCTCAAGCTCGGGATCGGCCTCAATGGACGTAACGCACGCCGCTTCCTGCAGTAACGCAAGTGTCAACGTTCCACAACCCGGACCCACCTCGAGTACGCGCTCGTCACCTGCAAGCTCGGCAAGCTCGCAGATACGCTCGATCACATGATTGTCGATTAGAAAGTTCTGGCCCAGGCGATGCTTGGTCGCAAGGCCAAACTCCTCCAGCAGCTCCCTGGTGGCCGTGGGGTTTGCCAAAGGCGAAGTTGTCATGGTTGCCTCCTTAGCATGATGGCGGCGTCTTGAAACAAAAGGGCATGGACCGTGGCGGCCATGCCCTTACAGCTAAACAGCAAATTGCCGATATGGCGCTCGCGCGGTCTCTACGCCAGACGCGGGAACAGCGGATCGCCCTTCTCGACGGGCTGACCACCAGCAAGCAGGCCCCAAGCGCAAATGCCCTTGAGGTCGTCGCTCGCGGCCTCGCCCTCACAGGACAGGCGGCGCAGAGCCTCGACAGAAGTCTGAGGCATGAGCGGCATCAGCAGGTGGGCGGCGATGCGGATGGCCTCGAGCAGGTTGTAAATCACAAATGCCAGCTCGTCAGCCTTGGCCTCGTCCTTGGCAAGCGCCCAGGGCTCGGAGTCCTCGATGTAGTGGTTGGCGGCATGGATGAGCTCCATGACCTCATCCTTGGCTCCGCCGTAATCGAGCATGTCCATCTTGGCCATGTAGCGCTCGACCAAACCGTCGGCAATCTTTGCCAGCGGGTTATCGAACGCGTCGGCAGACGCCGGTTTAGCCGGGGCGCAGCCGTCAAAGTACTTTGTGCTCATGTTGAGCGAGCGCGAAATGAGGTTGCCCCAGCTGTTGGCCAGATCGGCGTTGTAGACCTGCTCCATGCGATCGAAGCTGATGGCGCCGTCGGTGCCGGGGACCACGTCGGTCATAAAGTAATAGCGATAGCCCTCAACGCCCAGCATGTCGATAACGTCCTGCGGAGCGATGGCGTTACCGCGGCTCTTGGACATCTTCTCGGCCTTGCCGGTCTCGGCATTGCGCACGGTCAGGAAGCCGTGGGCAAAGACGTGCTCGGGCAGGGCCTCGCCGATGGCCATGAGCATGGCGGGCCAAATGACGCAGTGGAAGCGGATGATGTCCTTACCCACGATGTGGAACTGCGCGGGCCAGCGATAGGCCAGCTCGGCACGCGCCTCGTCGGTGTCGACACCGTAGCCGACGGCCGTCATATAGTTGAGCAGCGCATCGAACCACACGTAGGTCACGTGACCCTCGTCAAACGGGACCTGAATGCCCCAGTCAAAGCTCGTGCGGCTCACGGAAAGGTCGTTAAGGCCGCCCTCGACAAAGCTACGTACCTCGTTCATGCGGAACGCAGGCTCGACAAAGTCGGGGTGCTCGTCATAGAGCTTGAGAAGCTTGTCCTGGAAGGCGGAAAGCTTAAAGAAGTAGGACTCCTCCTGCACGCGCTCAAGCGGACGGTGGCAGTCGGGGCATAGATGCTGGCCGACGCTGCCGTACTCCTCGTCGCCCTTCTGGACCTGCGTATCAGTGAAGTAGGTCTCGTCAGGCACGCAATACCAACCGTCGTAGCTGCCCTTATACAGGTAACCGGACTCCTTCATGCGCTCCCACAGATACTGCACGGCATGATGCTGGCGCGGCTCGGTGGTGCGGATGAAGTCGTCGTTGGAAATCTCGAGCTTGCTCCAAAGCTCCTTGAAGTGCGGGGCCTGGCTATCGGTCCACTCCTGCGGCGTCATGCCATGCTTGGCTGCGGCCTCGGCGACCTTCTCGCCGTGCTCGTCCATGCCGGTCAGGAACTTGACGTTATAGCCGGCGGAACGGCGATAGCGAGCCTGAACGTCGGCGATGATGGTGGAATAAGCCGTGCCCAGGTGCGGATCGGCGTTGACGTAGTAGATGGGCGTCGTGATAAAGAACGAAGGCTTGCTTTGATCCATGGGGTTTGTCCTCCAGAAAAACGTTGCATACAGAGGATGATTCTAGCGCAAGGGCTGGATATCCTCCATCTATTGCATATCGAGCACCATGGCATAGACATCGCGCTTGCGGCGCGAATACTTCTGAGACAGGCGCTTGGCCACCGCAGACGCGGGCTCCCCCTCCTCGAGCGCGGCGCGGATATCCTCGCGCAGGGCCTCGTCGGGATCCGCTACCGCGGCGCCAACCGGCGCGATACCGGCCTCCTCATCCTCGCTCGGTGGCGCGATGACCAGCGCAATCTCGCCCTTTACCTCGCCGCGAGCACGCAGCTCCTCGGCAAGCTGGTCAGCGGGCCCGCGCAAGACCTCCTCGTGCAGCTTGGTGAGTTCGCGGCAGACGGCAACCTCACGCTGGGGAAAGACCTCCGCCACGGCCTCGAGCGTCGCCACGATGCGATGTGGAGACTCGTAGAAGATGAGTGCGCCGGGCACCACGGCAAGGCGCTGCAAACGGCGCACACGGTCGCCGTGCTTTCGGCCCAAAAAGCCCTCGAAGAAAAAATGCTCGCAGGGAATGCCGGACGAAACAAGCGCCGTGACGCAAGCAGAGGGCCCGGGAATAACTTCGACGGGCAAATCGGCCTCACGCGCCGCCTCGACCAGCGCCTGGCCGGGATCGGACACGCTCGGCATGCCGGCGTCCGAGGCAAAGGCGAGGGTCTCCCCCGCCAGCAGACGGTCGACCAGGCCGGCAGCGCGGCTAGCGATCACATTCTCGTCGCAACGGACAAGCGGCTTGGAAATGCCCAGGTGCATCAGCAGCTTTGACGTCACACGCGTGTCTTCGCAGCAGATGACATCGGCAGCGGCAAAGGCCTCGCCAACGCGCGGGGACAGGTCACCCAGGTTGCCGATGGGCGTGCCGACCACATAGAGTTTGCCCGTATGGGCGCTGTTTTGCGTCATATCAACCTATTCAATCATGCCGCGCTCGAGCGTACCGAGCGCCGCGCGGGCGTCCCATGCTGCAATGCGCTTCTCGGTCTTCCACGTTTGGAAGAACCAACCGGCAGCCGGCGCAAACGAAGCCAGCTGGTTGGCGATAAACACGCGCTCGTAGGCATTGCGGCCCTCGGGCGTAACCGACGAGTTGGCAAAGATCGCCGCGCCCGACCATTCGCCCACCAGCACGGGGAACCCAGTCGAAATCGCTTCTTTAAGCTCGCGCTTGTTACGCGAAATCGCCGTCGTCAGCCCGCGAGGGCTCGTGATGTCGAGCGCATACTCGTCGCGGTAATGGTACAGGTGAAGGTCCATGTAGACGTTCTTGTACTTGGCGCCGCGCATAAAATGCTTCCACTCGCTGGGATGCCCCGACGACGAGAAGACGACGATCTTATCCTCGGGCATATACGAACGGACGAGCTCGTAGGCATCGCGATAGAAATTGCGCAGGTAGTGAGCGGGAATGCCATCCGTCATGGTGAAGAGGCTCTTGCGAACGCTCATCTGCGGCGTGTCCAGCAGCTCAATGCCCAGCAGGCTCTCGGCCTCGCCATAGCGATCGGCCAAGCGCTCGAGCACGTCGAGTGCGACATGGCGGCCGTTGGTGGACGAATGCCACTCGGCAACAGCCTCCGGCGTGGTGGGCGAATCGTTGGAATCGCCCTGGCCACCGGGCACGGTTGCCAGATCGAGCAGCACGCGGATGTCGTACTTGGCAGCCCACTCAATCGCGCGGTCGATGTAATCGACAACCGATATGTAGGAGGCATCGGACTCCTGTGAGCCAAAGGCATACCAAGGCACCGGCAGACGCACGGCATTGAGACCGATCTGCGCCATGCGACGAAAATCGTCCTCGCTCACAAACGTCTCGTAATGGCGGCGCATGCGCTCGTTATAGGCGGCGGTACCCATGGCCTCCTGTAGCTCGGCCGCGTTGGATGCACCGGTCGCCGCGTACAGCGACGGGGTCACCCAAGGCTCGGGAATAAACCAGCCAGAGAGATTAACGCCGAGTATCCTCTCCATCACTGCCCCCTTCGGATCATGCAGGTCGAACCCGCATCGTATTGCATAGGATAAGTATCGTTTTGAGTATACCCACGTGTGCGGACAGGCGACCGAACGGTCTGTAAAGCGACGCGAAAGTGGGAGGAATGTCTGGGAGCAGACGAGCTCGGGATGGTGCGATGAGGTGTGTACGCGCGCCAGAGGCAGGCACCGGAAAGCATGTCCCGTTCTATCGCTCAATAATGGGGCGCATTTTCCGCAGAACCCTACATAAAAGAAAAGGACCCCTTTGCAGAGGTCCTAGTCAATTCAAGGTGGCGGGGAAGGGAATCGAACCCCTGACACGAGGATTTTCAGTCCTCTGCTCTACCAACTGAGCTACCCAGCCATTTGAGGTGTGCCTTGTTTCAAGGCTTGATTAGTATAACCAAGGACGCGTTCCGGTCAACCGAGAATTTTAAAAAAGTTTTTGAGCACAGCCTCGGTTCTTTAAATCGGCACGTCAGAGGCATCAGCCGGCAGCAAGAAGTTTTTCGCTCAGAGCCGCACGGGCAAACTCACTTGGCGTCATCCCCTCGGCAGCCGCCCGTCGACGAATGGCCTCCTTCATTCCCAGAGGAATCTTGACCGACAGCGTTGCCGTCCCCTCACCCGAGAGTGGGGGCCGTCCATGCACGATCCCACCAACGGTGTGTTCGCCATCCGGAAACTCTCCGCGCTCGTACGACTCGCACCACGCGTCAATCATTTCATCCGTTACAACCTGACCATTAGCGGCCGTATACGTCTTGCCCATCATCGACCCCTTTGCCGAGCCCGTTCAATCTCCTGCCAAAATTTCTTCTGGACTGGAGACAAGGCATGAATGATAAGCCCCCACGGACAAGCTCGACCGCGACAAGCTCCACGCTTCGTCCGTCTGGGAGCCATCCAATCGCAAGCCATCTCGGCGGCTCGTCCTTCGGCTCGCGACGAATGCACTCAGTAACCGCAAGCCAAGCGCTAAGCACCTGCTTTTCCGTCAGGTGCTTTTTAGCGTTGGGATGGATCTCAACATCCATGCATCTTCTCCTCCATCTTACCCAATTTCGTATGACGAAAGTCCGCTGTCGCCAATTCTTAAGCCGGCACGCGTTGGAGAGCAGGGGTCGAAACAATGATTGAAGGACGCTCTAGTACGGCCCAGGCGCCGGGGCAGGAGCACATACGCCAGGGACGTACGTTTTCGTAGCATACGAGGACATAGCCACGTGCATCGATAAAGGCGATATCGATGGGATAGGCCATAAAACACGTATGGACCGAAGAGCAGCGTGGAAATGCCATGACGAGCGGCAGACCGTTGGCGGCAACCGGACACCGTCCCAGCATGCCGCGCAGGCGCACGGCAAACGACTCCGCCACCGCAAACTCGGCCGGCGTCCAGCCCAGCCTATTGAGTGCCCGCGCGTAGGCGATGTAGGACGAGACCGCGGTCACATGACCACCCCCGGACGCCATGGATCGACCGTCACCGCGCGCTCGTGCGACAACGTTGTCGGCGCCCCCAGCGGAACGCCAGCGATGCTGAGAGAAGTCGGCCACGGCTCATAGTGCATGGTGCAGGTGTAGGTCCTAAACGTACCGGATAGGGAGAGCAGGCCACCATCCGATGCCTCCGCGCCTTGCTCGCTCGACACTTCGATCTGCAAGTCATAGCCTTCCATGGCATTCAGAATTTGAGTCCGGACCGTCGCCGAGGCATCGACAGAGCGTTCGTCGCCCTCCCCGCTCGGCGCCACGGCGTGCGCCAACACGATGTCGGGCACCACGCGGTCGAAGCGCGCGACAGCGCTGGCATAGATCATGACGTTGTATACGATGAGTGCCAGCACCAGCAAAACGGGCGTAACCACTGCTATCTCCACCGTCGCTTGGGCGCGCTCCTCGCGCAGACGCATGCGGATACTCATTACGACCCACCGCCCAGAGCGCCAACCAGCGTGGCGACATCGACGGTGAGCGGGATGGAGCCGCCGCCGGGCAGAGGAATCTCCGCAAGCGTGAACACCGTACCGCTGATGGTGCGTTCGACTTGATATTCCAACGCCTCGCAAAGCGCCTTGGGATCGGTCACGCCCAACGGAATACTTCGCAGTTTGTCTTGCGCTTGAGAGAGACCAGCAATGTCAGACCCCGGGCTCTTAATGACGTTGGCGGAATCAGTCAGCACCGGCTTTCGCAGGCGCAAGTCGCACGGTTCCAAACCCAGCGCCGCCACGGACGCCGAAACGGTATCGCCGAGCCACGATGCGATGGAGCCCAACGCGCCGCTGCCCCCTCCTAGGCCTTTAATCATCTCGTCCATAAGTTCGTCGGCCGAACCTTGGATGTCTCCGTATCCCACAAGCAGCCGTCCCCAGACATCCATGACGCCATCGAGTACGCCGGCAACGCCACCCGAGCGTTCCTTCAATGTCGAGAAAAATCGCGAAAGCACGTTGTTTTGCGCCGTCGCCTCATCGGGCGCCAGCACCGCGGCAGAGATGGCACCGCGATCGCCAAGCCTGACTGCCGTGTTAAACGAAGAGTTGAGCTCATCGGGGCTCGAGATGGCACCCGAAACCGCAAAGGCAACCACGCCGTTGCGACCGGGCGGAGCGATACGCGGACGCTCGCCCGAAAGCGCTTTAATGGCCTGGTCAAACGCATTGCTCGCACGGTCGGCCTCATCCTCGGTCTGACGCATGAGCTCAAGCTCTTTGTTCCGACATTTGACGTATTCCTCCAAGGCCTTTTTGAACTCGTCGAAGTGATATTCGAAGCCGTTTTCGATAGAGGTTGAAGGCGCCGCAACAGCACCAAGCGACAAAACGCCAAAATGGCATTTGCTGCATTTATCCTGTCCATCGTAATCGGCAACCGAAGCAAATCCGCTCGGCGTCCCTTTCTTATAGTTAGGGCAGGTCGTCCCGTAATGCAGATACGCCTTGTCATCGTTCACGCTAGTCGGCCACACCGCATCGGTATAGAGTTCCGTCGCCCGAACCTCATCAGAGTTGCGCGGCAGCAGCGGAATATAGGAGGAAACCCTGTCTCCGTTCTCGGTTATATGCGCCCGATCGACCTCCGCGCTCGCATAGGTATAAAACGCCTTACGCGCCGCAGACTCTGCCTTCATCTCGACACTCGAGCCGTGGGGCTTCTCATTTGTCAGACGCCAATGGTAGTAGTCCTTCGCGCGATCAAGGGCAACTTGGGGCTCCCACGTAACGCTCGATGAGTAATGCGGATTTTGAACACCGGAGAGATCCGTTAGGCTTTTCGCACGCTCCCACATGCAAGAACAGCTGCCGACCGAGCCCTTGTCAGACCCACCACAATCCGCCAGCCAAGCACGCTCTTTAGCCTTCGCCGTGTCCTCAGAAGCCTTCCGCAGCTCCTCGGCCGCACACTCTAAATCATCTGATGTGTCTTTAATGGCATCGGTCGAGATCTCGGACCCCTCGAGCGCAGCGAAGTCAGACTCGGATGTCCTGGGCACGGCAAGCGCCGTACCGGTATAGGTCACACTATCGGTATCCTGCGCCGACACCGCCTGCGTGGCACGCGCGGCGATCAGATACGGCAGAGCCGTCTCGATTTTCTGTAAGCCTTCCGATGCGCTTTTGGCAAACTTGTTGCGCGTTTTAATGATCTCAATCCCGGTGTCGACCATATTGCCGGCAACCGGCTCGGCACCCGGGATGAGGATGGCGACCAGGCCCGTCCCGATCGTGGCAAACCCCGCCAGCCCCAGACTCAAGATGCTCGCATCAACCACCGTGGCAGCCGTGTGATAGGACGACACTACGTTGGCACCCGCCAGCGCGCCACTATCAGCCGCCACCTGAGTATCCCCGGCACGCGACATGCTCCATATCGCCGCGGTCGACGAAAACAACAATGTGAGCACCACTAGGATGACCACGGCAGAAGAAAGCGTGGTATAGGCGCCGTCTTCGATAAACAGATCGACACCGGCTCGACCCATAAAGCCGCCTCGTTTGCGGAGAGCGCCTGGTCGACGGCGGGCCGCAAACCCTTGCGTCACCCGCAACAGGCAGCGCCTAATCCCATGCAGCAATCCACGAATCATAATCTCCCTCCAGCCATTCGGGACGCGATTGATACGAGACATCGACCTTGAGCTCAACGTAGCCGCCCTCGGCGGTACCACCCATAGCCTGCACAAACGCACCGATCACAGGCAACGGCTTGACCTCGCCGGAAACGGACACGGACGAGGCGCCACCCGCACCGACCCGGCCAAGCTCGATATCCCACGACAACGGCCCGCCGGCATGAAAGATCGAAACGTTGGGCACTGCGGCAAGTCGGCGGCGGGTGAACTCCTTAAGATCGTCGTCCTCCGCCGTCGTCGTGGTCATGAGCCGCGCGGTCTCGGCGGCGGCAGACTCCATGACCGCGCGCGTATAGAGCAGACACACCGGTTGCAGTGCGAGAAGGATGAGCGTCAGAAACGTCGGCAGCAAAAAAGCGGCCTCGACCGTAGACTGCGCCCGGTCCTCGCGCGCGATATCAATACAGCGCGATGTCCTCAGCACCCGCAGCAGCGTCGACAACCGATGTCGAGGTGACGCCGTGAGACGCCGCCCGCTCGACCAGCGCCGCCAAGCGCCCATCGGTGCCAGCACGCCAAAGCCCCGCAATCGCCAGCACGATCGATAACAGCGCCACCGTGACGATGGCGTATTCCACAGTCGCTTGGGCAACCTCCTCACGCAGAACGCCATGCATTTCACGACCCCTCCTTTGAGCTTATTGTTTGCGGGACCAGGCGCACGGCGCGCAGACGACACGAAGCATCGCCAGTATCCGCGGCAATTGTCACCATATCGACCCAGCCGCGTCCGTCGCGCACGATGGCGCCCCACACGTTTCCCTTGATGTCGAGATAGCCGCTCAGAGCAAGTTGCGCCGTGGGTACCTCGCGATAGGAACGCAGCATATCCGCCGCCGCTTCGGTCATCGGTCGGTCCTCGGACCATGCAAGCCGGACCACAATCGCGTTGCCCCCAGGCGAATCCGTCGCAGTGCCAGACCGCTTGTCGAGCGTCCGCAGAAAGGTTTGCGCCGTGACAGCGACATCCGAATCGTCCGCATCTCGCATCTCATCTTTTTGAGACGCCACCGCCGAATCTGAGCCCAAATCGGAGGCGGTCCCAGGACGCTGCTGCCGCGCGGCGTTAAGCCCCCAAAGCACCGCCGCTATCGCCACGGTCAGGCAAGCAAACACCAGCAGCACCCCGACGGGGCGCTCGCCCTCTACAGGCTGTTGATGCCCTCGCTGATAGCGTTCCATAGATCTTGGACCTTGCCCTTAAATGCGACGATGGCGATAATCGCGATCACCACGAGCACGCCGACCAAGATGGCATACTCGGTGGTACCCTGCGCACTCTCCTCCTGCAATAGTTCCTTGGCGCGCTGACGAACATGTGCCGCCCGGCAAAACGCCCAGCCCTGCACCTTGCCAGCAGTGTCAGTCATCGTGTTCATGTATTCCTCCCTACATCATCCCGCCTGCTCCCAGCAGCGGGCCCAATATGGACAGAAGCAACGCCGGCAAGATGAGCGTGCCGGTGGGAATCAGCAGCTTGACGGGCGCACGCTCGATCTCGCGCTCGACCGCGGCGCGATGAGCCGCACGGATCTCGCGACTTTGAGCGGCCAGCGTCTCGGCAAGTGGGGCACCCAGGGCGAGCGCCTGCCCCACCGTGATGGCAAAGGTCTCGAGCGCTCGCACGTCCAGGTCGCGCGCGGCGGCCAACAACTCGTCCTCACGCGTGCCCACGCCCACCTGCCACGCCATGCAGGCGCGCTCAAGGCGAAGAGCCAGCACTGACCGGCGGTTGGCGCAGAAAATCTCAAGCGCCGCATCAAACGAAAGACCGGCCGAAAGACCCAAGCGCACAACATCGATCATCTCGGACACTTCGCCGAGCGACACTCGCGCCGGGCCGCCCGCTCCAACCGCGCCCTTCACTCGCGCGGTCAGAGCATCGACCACCGAGCGACCCGCGGCAGCGACCAGCACCGCCTCGCGCTTGCAGGCCCCTGCGATCTTGCGTGCATCCGCCCGATCCAAACCCGTCGCGACAAATACACTCAGGGCGCACAGGCAAGCCGCAACTGCAACCGGGGCGCTCATAGCTCCACCCGCATAATGCGCCGGATAACCACCAGGGCAACGGCGTTGAGGGCAAGACCCAGCACCACAGCGCCCGCGCCGGCGGGCGTCGCAAGACCGCGACGAAAATCTGCCGAAAGCAGCGCCAACACCGCGCACATGCCCGCCGGCATCGCCGCGACCATATGCGCAGACATGCGAGCCTGCGACGTCTTAACATCCAGGCGGCGCTTGAGCTCAATGCGCTCCCCCACCATGCTCGACGCCTCGGACAGTAAGTCGGCAAGCGGAGCGCCGGTGCGCTGAGACACCTTAAGCGCCAAGGTCACAAGCGAAAGACCGGGGGCGTCGATACGCACGAGCAAGTCATCGAGCGCGTCGGTCGCCGAGATGCCGCAATCGATCGCCGCCGCCACCCGCAAAAACTCGGTATGCACTGGCTCTTGCGCATGAGCGCCCACAAAGCGCATGCCCTGGGCCAGCGAATGTCCCGAGGCAAGCGACATGGAAAGTGCGGTAAACGCCTCGGGCATTGCCTCTTCTGCATCGTGTTGCTCGCGCCGGCTCTCAAAGCCATCCCGAGCGGCACCAACGGCAAACGGAGCAACAAGTCCCAAGGCAAATCCGAGGGGCGATAACGACACCATCGTTAGTAAAACGCAGCAGACACCGCTCGATAGCAGCAGAAACGCCAAACGTCCCGAAGCATCTTCGATCACGAGGCCAAGGCGATGCGCCGGAGCCAGCGATGCCCACGAACGGGCGATCTTTTTCAGCAGATCGTTTTCCACCAGCTCACGCGGCAGCTTCTCTGCCACCGTCTCGAGCGCCTGACGTGCCAGCTCCGCCGGCGGTACCTGCGGCACACGAGGTTCCGCCCCGCACGCCGTCGCGACAGAAAGCCCTGCCAAGCCCCCTACGACGAGGGGCACAGTGATCTCCATTCGTCCACCTCCTCTTGTGTGAGCGTCCCCGACCGCAGGCCTTCTGCGATAAACGGCGGCTCGCGGTCAAGCGTCCAGGTGCGCTCGGCGGCATCGAACGTCACATAGCGCTCGAGCTCTACGCCGCCCGATGCGGCGCGTCGCACCCCCGAATACGAGGAGACGAAGCGCCTGCCATCGGCGTGGCGCTCGGACATCACGATACCGTCGAGTGCCATGGCAATCTGCTCCTCGATGAGCTCGCTCGGCAGATCGATGCCATAACGTGCAAGCAACGTCAGACGCACCACGGTCTCCTGTTCTGAACCCGCATGAAGCGTGGTGAGCGACCCGTCGTGGCCCGTGTTCATGGCCTGCAACATGTCGCAGCACTCGGCACCGCGCACCTCGCCCACCACGATGCGGTCGGGGCGCATGCGCAGGGCATTAGTCACCAGGTCGCGGATCGTCACCGCGCCCTCGCCCTCAATTGAAGCCTCGCGCGCCTCTAGGCGCACCACGTGCGGATGATGCGCAAACTTGAGCTCGGCAGAGTCCTCGATCGTCACGATGCGCTCGCCGGTGGAAATCTCACATGACAACGCGTTGAGCAGGGTGGTCTTACCAGATCCCGTGCCTCCCGCAACCGCCAGGTCCTGTCGCAGCGACACCGCACACGACAGCAGCTGCGCATACCAAAGCGGCAGCGATCCCAACCCCACGAGCTCGTCCAGCGAGCAGATACGGTCCGAGAACTTTCGGATGGTGAGAATCGGTCCGTCAATCGCCACAGGCGGAATCACCGCGTTGACGCGATAGCCCGTTTTGAGGCGGGCGTTGACGATGGGGCTGCGCTCGTCGATACGGCGGCCAAGTGGCGAGATAATGCGGTCGATAAGCACACGGATCTGCTCATCATCCTCAAACGCATGCTCGATGGGGTACAAGACGCCGCCGCGTTCAAAGAAAGCCGAGCGGCAGCCGTTGATCATGATCTCGGTAACGGTGTCGTCCTCGATGAGCGGCTGCAACGGCCCCAAGCCCACCACGTCATCCAAAATCTCGTCGATGATGGTCTCGCGCTCGGGCGTCGCGAGATCGGTCGGCTCCTCAACATTGAGCGCCGCCTCCACCGCAGGACGCAATTCCGAGCGGGCAAGTGCCGGGTCGATATAGGCGCTGATACGCGCCACTTCGTCGTAACCCATGCGGTCCATCACGGCGCGCTTGGTGCGTCGTTTCACGGCGCGGCGACGCCCCACATCTACAGGCGCTGCCGCCGCCGCAGCGCCGGCAGCCTTAATCCTCGTTTGCAGGCTCATCGCTGATCACCCTCGCGCGACCAGGGAAGGCGGATACGCGGGCGTTCGGTGCGCGTTGCACGGTCGGCGACCATATCGCTCCAAGGGCCGACGGCGCACCCCAGTTCCACGAGCATCTCGCGCGTGGCCTCGCGCACGCTAGTCGCAAAAGCGCTGGTCTGCCCCACTGCCTCGTCAGCGCGCCCAAACGCCATGAGCGCGGCGAGATCCTGCCCGCCATCGGCGATACGAATCTTGGAGCTTAACGCACAGGCAATCTCAAAGCGCATGGCGACGTCCTCGTCTGCCCCGCGCGCACCGAACCGGTTGAACACGGCGCTCATGCGCGTGCGCGGCACACCTACTCGACCTGCCAGTTCAATGACGCGCGATGCCGATGCCGCGGACGACACCGCCGCATCGCCAACGACCAGGCAACGGTCGCTCGCCGCCACCGCAGCCGCCACGGCGTCGCCCCAAAAGACCGAGGTATCGATAAAGACCACGTCGGATTCGCGACGCAGAACATCAAGCAGTAGCTCCACCGGACGTGCCATGAGCTCGGCTTGCTCGGGCGCCGCGACGGGACCCCAGAGCGTAACGCCCGGCGCCACGCGCATCGAAGCGGCTACGATATCCGGCTCGGTGAGCATGCCCGCCGCCGACGGCTCGATAAGTGCCGCCATATCGCACGGAGCATCGACGCCTAACAAGTCGTAAAGGTTTCCAAACATCAGGTCCAGGTCGAGCACGGCGGCACGCAAGCCCAACAGCGACGATGTGTGTGCCATGGTGGCAACGATCGTCGACTTGCCGCAACCGCCCGAACCCGAAATAGCGCAGATGACCGGAGCTCGATGCGGCGGAGCGGCAGCGTCTGCCGGCGGCATCGGAGGCGGCGGGGCGGGCGTCGGTGACAGCGTCCCCGTCTCCCCCGCCGCAACCACGTGCTGCGTCCAAGCCGGCATGGCTGCTTGTTCGGTCTGCGAGGCAGGCTCGTTCTGCGCAATCTGCTCATGCTGCATCAGCGACAACTCGCCGCACCCGGCAAGGCCCTCAACTTCGTCGAGTTCATCCGCCAGATTCACGCCGTGCACGTATCCCATATCTACTGCCGGGGAGTCGCCAGCATGCTGCGCCGGCCCTCCAGCGTCATCGTATACAAGGGGGTTCCGGGGGCGCCGACCATGCTCGGCTTCCGCTTTTCCATAATCATCAACACGCGGGCCTCTTGTAGCGCGAGGCGCCCCGGGTTCCCTATCAACAAAAGCATCGGGCTCAATCGTCATGCGCCGATCGGAATCAACCGCTCCCTCGCCCGCGCGCCCGTTGCCGCATATACTGTGTGCAGCGATGACCTCGGTCGCCCCCGCGCGAAACAGCCCCTCGATATCCGACGGATCGAGCGCTTCTATCAACACGACCACGCGACTCACGCGGCCTTCGGCCGTCAGGCGCGCAACAGTCTTGCGCACATCTTCGGTATCAAACAGAGACGCCGCGATGATGGCAGCCCCGCGGCGCGACGGAAACGCCCGCGCCATGGAAACCAGCCCGTCCAGGTCACCCACGCGAAGCACCTGTGCACCCGCATCACGGCCCTCGACTTCCCGCTGCAACAGCCCGTAATCGCCGCACGCGCAGCACGCAAGCCAGATCGCCTTCATCACTCGTCGCCTCCGCTCTTTTTGCCGCGCGCCGTGGCGGGAATCGTCAAGCTGACCGTTCCCTTGCCCGAGGCTCCCAGCAGTTCCTTGACGTCTTCGGGGTCAGCCGCCAGCGTCACCCATTCGATCTTGCCCTCGCGCGTGGCACCGGAATCCTCACTGGTATCGATCACGTACGCGCCGCACAGCCGATCGGTCACGCTGTCTTTTTGCACATACACATCCACGTAGCTGCCCACGCCCGTAGCACCGCCGACCGAGTGCTCGGCATCGACCGCCACCGAAACGGCGACCTTGCCCTTAGGCACCTCGAGCTTGCGGCTCTCGGCCTTGGTGTAGACATTGCAGATCACGGCGTTTTTGGGAATACGCGAAGTCGTCACGTCGCCGCGCACCTGGCGCAGCTCGGTCGCCGCGTCACGCGGCAGCAGGCTCGTCAGCCATTCCTGGGTTATGACATTGGTCTCATCGAGGGTCTCGCCCACATCGATATCGCGCGCCGCGACGCATACCTCGACGTGATCGCCACCGTACTTGGCCAAGGTCTCAGCCTGGACCTGTTCGGCTTGCGAGCGGATCGACGAGCCGTAAACCATGCAGAGCAGAGCAGCGAGCACGCCCGCGACCAGACTGATGGCGATGCGCTTGCTCTTGTTCACGGCCGCTCCTCTCATGGCAGTGCCGGGCGAATGCCCGTACCACCATTGTCTGAGCGGTCAGAGTGCAAAGCGGCGCAATCGCAATCTTGGTTTTCGATGTCAAACCAATCGCTGACCAAAAGCTGACCAGCCCGTCAAGCTCGTGGCAAGGTTTTGGTCAGCACGTCAGCAAACTGCATGTTTCGAGGCTTTTCCGCAGCAAAAAAGCCGTCTCCCGAACAGTTGGGAGACGGCTGTCATAGGAAAAATCAATTACAGATGGACATCGGGATCGAGCATTTGAGCGCTCACGCGCATGGATGACGCCAGGTTTTGGAACGTTTCCAGACGCAGGCTATCGATCTGCCCGGCGTCCTCGGCCTCGCGAACGGCGCAGCCCGGCTCATGGACATGCGTGCAATCGCCAAACCGGCACGCGCGCGATGCCTCGACAATCTCGGGGAAAGCGCGCGCCAGACCCCGCTCGTGACCCACGAGCGGCAGGCTGCGCAGGCCCGGGGCATCGGCGATCACGCCGGCGTCGCCCGGCAGTGCCACCATCACGCGCGCGACGGTAGTGTGACGGCCCTGATCGTCGCGTTCGCGCACACCGCCGGTCGCCAACGTATCGTGGCCCAGCAGCGCATTGAGCAGCGTCGACTTGCCGGCACCCGACTCGCCCAGAATCATGGCGCAGCTCCCGGCGGGCACGCAGGCACGGACCTCGTCCAGGCCGCGGCCCTCGGCAGAGGACGTCACGATCACGCGCACGTCCGGACCCACCAGGCGGCGCACGCGGTCCAGATCGCGCTCGAGTTCCTCGGCATCGCAGCGGTCAGCTTTGGTGAGTACCACCACCGGTTCGGCATCGCAGTCGAGCGCCAACACCAGCGAGCGCGCCACGCGGTCGAGCAGCACCTCGCCGGCACCGAGCGCCTGCACGATTAGCACGCTATCCACGTTGGAGCAGAGCACCTGACGCTCCCCGCGGGCACGGCCGCGCCAACGCTCAAAGCTCGTACGGCGCGGCAGTACGCATTCAATCACGCCCATATCGTGCCCGGGAGCGCGGCGCACCGCCACACGGTCGCCCACGGCAGGCAGCAGGACCTCGTCCTCGCCGCGCGACTTGGCAAACCCCACGGCATGCTCGGCGCGGAAGGTATCGTCGGCAGTCGCCACCAGCGGAAACCCGCGATCCAAGCGCACCACGGCGCCAAGCTGCATCTGCTCGGGCTCCTCGGCATGTGCACAAAAATCATCAAAGGCAGTCTGCTGGGCTTCATCGACCGGCAGGTCATCAAACGCCGGAACGTCCTGCAGCGCGTCGAGTCCCGGCACGCTCGCCAGCAGCTCCTCGGCAGACGCGGGAGCCTCGGTCGCGAGCTTCCGACGACGATCGCGCTTAGCCCGCGCTCCCGTCGTCTTTTTCTTCGCCTTAGCCTTCGCCTTGCCCACAGATGCCTCCCAGCACAAAACCACACAACTGAGCAGGTATTTTACCCACAAAAAAGAGTCGGTCGAGCAAGTGCTCGACCGACTCACATACTTTCCCTCAGCTAATGGTCCCGAGAGGTTATCCGAAGGCCCGCCCGCCGGGAGGGGTTTCTTCCGAGCGATCCCACAGCGCGAAGCGCGAGGACCAGCGAAGAAGAAACCCCGCAGGCGGTCGGGCCGGTGGGAAGGACGGCCTTTCGACCTACTCCTTTTCGACCGCGCGCATGATCGCCTTGTAGATCTCCATCAGCGGGATGATCAGGAAGGCCAGGCCCAGGGCAGCGACAACGCCCTTGAGCTCAAGCGTCACGGGGCCAAAGAACATCTCGGCAAGCGTCGGCTGCACGGTCACGATCACCGTCAGCACCAGTGCCAGCGCGGCGGAAGCCCACAGCCACTTGTTCTGCTTCTTCATGGTGAACAGCGACGCACGACGGCTGCGCATATTGAAGCAGTGGAAAATCTCGACCATGTTGAGCGTGATGAACGCCATCATCACGCCTTCCTCGTCGGCATTGCCGGCGATCATATCGGCGATGTGGATGTAGCCCATGTCAAAGTACACGCCCACAAAGAAGCTCGCCAGCACCAGCGCGGTGATGATTAGGCCCTGGACCACGCAGTCCAGACCCATATGTCCGGCAAAGACACCGTCCTTGGCGTTGCGCGGCTTGCGCTTCATGATGTCGCCCTCGGCATCCTCCATGCCCAGCGCAAGCGCGGGGAAGCAGTCGGTGACCAGGTTCACCCACAGCAGCTGCACCGGCTGGAAGATGGTAAAGCCGATGAGCGTGGCGATAAACACCGAGAACACCTCGGCAAGGTTGGCCGAAAGCAGGAACTGGATGACCTTGCGGATGTTGTCGTAGATGCGACGACCCTCTTCGCAGGCGCCGATGATGGTAGCGAAGTTGTCATCGGCAAGTACCATGTCGGCGACGTTCTTGGTGACGTCGGTACCGGTGATGCCCATACCAACGCCAATGTCGGCGCGCTTGATGGACGGGGCGTCGTTGACGCCATCGCCCGTCATGGCCACGATCTGGTCGCGCGACTTCCAAGCCTCGACGATGCGTGTCTTGTGCTCGGGCTGGACGCGGGCGTACACGCCGTAGTCCTCGATGTGCGCGTCGAGTTCCTCGTCGCTCATGCGATCGAGGTCGGCACCGGTGATGGCCTGGCTGCGATCGGCGACGATGCCCAGCTGCTTGGCGATGGCCACGGCGATGTCGATGTGGTCGCCCGTGATCATGACGGTGCGGATACCGGCGTCGTGCGCCTCGTGGATAGCGTCGGCCACCTCGGGACGGACCGGGTCGATCATGCCGGACAGGCCACAGAAGACCAGGTCATGCTCGAGCGCAGCGGGGCTGCAGTCGTCGGGAACCTCGGTGTAGGTGCGGCTTGCCAGCGCCAGTACGCGCAGGGTCTCGTCGGCCATGGCCTTGTTGGCCGCCACGAGCTCGGCGCGGCGCTCCTCGGTCAGGGGGACGACCTTATCGCCCTCGTAGATATGGGTGCACAGGCCGATCACCACGTCGGGCGCACCCTTGGTGTACTGCTCGTACTCGCCATCCAGGGTCTCGACGACCACGGACATCATCTTGCGGCCCGAGTCAAACGGGGCCTCGCCCACGCGCGGATGCTCGGCAGTCAGGCCAGTGAGGCCCGCCTTGCCGGCGTCGTTGACGAGCGCGCACTCAGTCGGCTCGCCCACGGCCTCGCCCAGCTCCTCGTCCCACTGAGCATCGGAGCACAGCGCCATGCCGGCCAGGAACTTCTCCTTGGGCGCAGCGAGCTCGTGCTTGACGACGGTCATCTTGTTTTGGGTAAGGGTACCGGTCTTGTCGGAGCAGATGGTCTGCGTGCAGCCGAGAGTCTCGACGGCAGAGAGCTTGCGGATGATTGCCTGGCGCTTAGCCATCTTGGTCACGCCAAGCGATAGCACGATGGTCACGACGGCGACCAGGCCCTCGGGGATGGCAGCGACGGCGAGCGAGACGGCGACCATAAAGGTATCGAGCAGGGCGGTCGGGTCGGTAAGAACGTTGCCCACGCCGTGGCGGATGATATCAACGCCAAAGATGACGACGCAGATGACGATAACCATAATGGTAAGGATGCGGCTGAGCTCGGCGAGCTTCACTTGCAACGGCGTGAGCTCTTCCTTGGCCTCGGCCAGGGCGCCGGCGATCTTGCCCATCTCGGTGTTCATGCCGGTGCCGACCACGACGGCGCGACCACGGCCGTACACGACGGTGGAGCCCATATAGCACATGTTCTTACGGTCGCCGAGCGGCACGTCATCGGTGCCCGCAGCGAGCTCGATCACGTTGGCGTGCTTCTCTACGGGCACGGACTCGCCGGTGAGCGCGGCCTCTTCGATCTTCATCGTGGCGCTCTCGAGCACGCGGCAGTCGGCCGGGACGGAGTCGCCCGCCTCGAGCATGATCACGTCGCCGGGCACGAGCTCGGCGCTCGGCAGGTGCACGAGCTTGCCGTCGCGCAGCACCTTGGACTGCGCCGCACTCATCTCCTGCAGGGCCTCGAGGGCCTCCTCGCTCTTGGCTTCCTGGACCACGCCCAGCACCGAGTTGACGATAACGACGAACATGATGATGGCAACATCGGCAAAGTCGGGCTCGCCCTTGACCATGCCCGTGAGCGCACTGATGACGGCGGCAACGATCAGCATGATGACCATGGGGTCGGCCATCTGCTCAAAGAAACGCTTCCACAGCGGTGTCTTCTCGGCTTCCTCGAGCTTGTTAGGGCCTGTCTTGGCAAGGCGCGACGACGCCTCGTCGTTGCTCAGGCCGAGGTTCTCATCGACACCTTGGTCGCTGAGCACCTCCGCCGCGGCGGACAGGTATTCCTTTTGCATATAGAGTCCCCTCCTGGGATTCGGGCCACTCAGCAGATTGATGCCCGATCATAATTCCCAGGAGAAGGGCAAGGGCTCATCAAGGCTGCCGTGCTGAGCGGCAGTTGATAGTGGAGCTATGGTACCCCAAAGCGACGCGTCTAGCCAAAACAATCGGTTTGGAAATATGGTCCGCACGCAACGGTGCAGACCGTGTGATGCTCAACATTGGTAAAACGTTTTTTCTTCGGCACATCGCCAAACTGACATATCTCCCAGATAGCAGCGGTTGGAGTGGTTGGTAAAGATTTTTCATATACCGTTTTTCCCGCAAAAAATGAACTTCCATTTCGGCATACGGTCGATTTTTTGGGGTATTCGGTCAGCATTTCGTTATAATCATCTCGGTTTTATTTCTTATGGTTTATCTATCAGCGCAAGACGATGTCAGATGGAGGTCTGAATGTACAAGCGCACTAAGATTGTATGCACCATGGGTCCCGCCTGCGATAGCGACGAGACCATCCGCGAGATGATCAAGGCGGGCATGAACGTCGCCCGTTTTAACTTCTCGCACGGCTCCTACGACGAGCACCACGGTCGCATCGAGCGCGTCCGCCGTATTTCCAAGGAGCTCGGTCTGCCTGTCGGCATCCTGCTCGACACCAAGGGCCCCGAGGTCCGCACCGGCCTTCTGGTCGACGGCAAGAAGGTTGCCGTCAAGACCGGCGATAAGATCGTCGTCACCGCTCAGCCCACGTCCGAGGATTTCCACGGCACCGCTGAGCACATCTCCCTCGACTACCTGGCTCTGCCTTCCGAGGTCGAGAAGGGCTCCCTCATCCTGATCGATGACGGCCTGGTTGCCCTCGAGGTCGAGTCCGTCAGCGGCCAGGACATGACCTGCGTCGTTAAGAACGACGGCCTGATCGGCGAGCGCAAGGGCGTCAACATGCCCAACGTCAACATCTCGCTGCCCGCCATCACCGAGCGCGATCGTCAGGACATCCTCTTTGGCCTGACCGAGAACATCGACTACATCGCCGCTTCCTTCATCCGTGACGGCGAGTCCGTCCGCGGCATCCGCAAGCTTTGCCGCGAGAACGGTGGCGAGCACGTGACGATCTTCCCGAAGATCGAGTGCGCCCTGGGCGTCGAGAACTTCGACGAGATCCTCGAGGCTTCCGACGGCATCATGGTCGCCCGTGGCGACCTGGGTATCGAGATCAAGCCCGAGCTCGTTCCGCACATCCAGAAGGAGATCATCGCCAAGTGCAACGCGGCCTACAAGCCCGTTATCACCGCTACGCAGATGCTCGACTCCATGCAGCAGAACCCGCGCCCGACGCGCGCCGAGGTTGCCGACGTTGCTAACGCCATCTACGACGGCACCGACGCCGTTATGCTCTCTGGCGAGTCCGCTGCCGGTAAGTACCCGGTCGAGGCCGTTAAGATGCAGGCCAGCATTGCTCTCGAGACCGAGAAGTACCTCCCGGCCCACGCTCCGCTCGAGGTTCCGGCCGACGCTCACGGCACCCGCGTCGTCAACAACGTTGTGGGTATGTCCGCTGTGAACATGGCCACCACCGTTGGCGCCAAGTGCATCACCGTGCCGACGACCACCGGTCGTACCGCACGCCTGATCTCGCACTTCCGTCCCAACATGCCGATCTGCGCGTTCTCCCGCCACGAGTGGGCCGTCCAGCAGATGATCATGTACTGGGGCGTTATCCCGCACCAGGCCGAGATTACCCAGGGCACCGTCAACGGCACGATCGTCAAGGCGATCGAGACCGCTAAGGAGCTCGGCTACGTCGAGGCCGGCGATCTGACCGTCGCTACCGCCGGCGATCCCCGCATGAGTGTTCAGCTCGAGGACAAGGTCTCCTCGACCAACGTCGCTTACGTCGCTCAGGTGCGCTAAATCGCACTTGCAAGCACACTTGCATTGCAAAGGGCCCGGAAGGCAAAGCCTTCCGGGCCCTTTTTCTGTGCGTCGATGCCTCCCGCACGGCATGACACGCAACCAGCTACTTATGGCATGCTATGAAATGTGCAGCTCGTTTGCCGTGTTTACGCCCTGCGACGGGAGCTATTGGTCGATTGGGATGAGCTGTTCACTGCCGGGCCGGCCAGCTAGCAGCTAGCGATCAGGGGCAGAGCAGGAACACCGGGTGATGCGACGCGGGCGGCAAATCCCGCCTCGGTCAGCTCGATGACCTCGGTAAACGTTGTATCGAAAAACTCCTCAGTTAGCAAGCGATACGGCGGATGATCGGGCTGGCCGGGGTTTTCGCGTACAATCTCGTGCATAACGCCGATGGTCTTGAGCACATACTCCTTATGGATGGGATACTGACCAAAACGCGTCGCCGCAGTATACAGGCGATTGGTCGCGCGCGGAATCGAAACGATGCCGAGCGTCTTGCCAAACCAGTCAAAGTCGCCTTGCTTTTTAATGCGGAATTCCTCGCACGGCTTGCCGCCGTGCGCCTCCAGGTACTGATTCACGCGCGTATTCCATACGGTATCCGCCACCAGATGCGACCAGACGCCCAGCGTCAAATCGAGCAGCGACTGCGCCACGTCCTCGGACGCAAGCGAGAACTCACGAGCGCCGGGACCGACAACCGGCTCGGCATCCCTGTAGCGCTGGGGATAGTGCACGCGGTTCAGTCGCTCGCGCTCCCCGACAATCGAGGTAGCCTCGGCGGGTTCGCCCGCGGGTGCGCCTTTAAGCAGCGGCGCCACATAGGTATCCCAGAACTCGTGCTCGCGCGGCTTAGGGATAGGCTCGGGCTTTGCAAAGTGCGTAATGCGGTACGGGATGGGATCGGCGATGCCAGGGACCATATAGCCCACGAAGATATCCGGAACCACGCAGCCAAACAAAAAGGCATTGCGGTCGCGCACGCTATCGGCAAGCACGCTAGCACGTGCCAGCAAGCGCTCCGTTTGAGCGATATGAATGTTCCAACTTGGCATAGCCACCCCCATAAAACCTGGTTAACTATACCATCACGGCAGAGTCGCACAGGCGGCCATACATACCCTACGCAGCAACTATTCCGCAGCACCGCTTTCGGTTCCATACGACGGCACGGGCACCTCGACCACATGGTGATATCGATCGATATAGATGGCACGGGCCCCCAGGCGGCGCACCAAATCTTGATGGTGCGTACTCATCAAAACCGTCTTACCGGCAGCAACGTAGGCCAGCAAAAAGTTGACTACGATGTCGCACGAGTCCTCATCGAGCCCGTTGGTGGGCTCATCGAGCACTAGGATATCGGGGTTCATCGACACCACCGCAGCCAGCGCAACGCGCTTCTTTTGCCCGCCCGAAAGCTGATAGGGCGAGGCATCGACCAGATCGGCAACCTGGAACAGCTCCATGGCATCGCGGACGCGGCGCTCGAGCTCGTCTGCCGGCAGCCCCATCTGCGCGGGGCCAAAAGCAACTTCCTCGCCCACCGTAGCGCAGAACAGCTGGGCGTCGGCATTCTGGAACACAAAGCCCACGCGCTGATGAAAACGCTGAGCGGCTGCGGAATCCTTGAGATATGCCGCATCGATCACGTGCCCGTCAAACAGGTACGCACCCGCGTCCGCTAGTTCAAGACCGTTGATAAGGCGCATAATCGTCGTCTTACCGCAGCCGTTGGGACCGAGTAGGGCAACGAGTTCACCACGATCGACCTGCAGCGACACACCATCGACAACCGTATGCCCCGCATAGGAGAACACCACGTCGCGCAGCTCGATGAGCGGCGCGGCCTCGCCGCCCGCACCGTTCGTGCCCGCCGCACTATTCATATCGATCGTCAAAACGTCGCCCTTCCCTATTTGCATCCCCAGCAAGAACCAGCAGCGCCTACAGCACGGCGCACAACACTGCCAGCAGTGCCACGCCGGCCGCATAGACCGCATCGCGCCAGCCAAAGCCGCTCCGCGCGGGAGTCGGATACGCACCGGCAAAGCCACGACAAAGCATGGCCTCGTCCATCGCGCGGCTGCATTCCATCGCCTTGATAAACGTCATGCCCATGATACCCGCGACCGAGTCGGTACGCGAAAACCCCTCAGGCGCGCGACCCACACTGCGCAGCATGACCGATTCGCACAGATCGTGCGCCGTTCGGCCCAGCACCTCGATGTGCTTGAGTGCCATATCAAAGGTAAAGATGACCTCGTCGGGCAGGCGCAGCATCTTAAGCGCCGCCGACATGCGACTCCAGGTGAGCGTCCACGAAACGCCCAGCACCAGCGACACGTTAATGAACGTCTTGAGCGCGATCTTGAGCATGGCGCCCGCGGCAGAAGCGCCCAGCAGCAGGGCAGGTAGTGCCAGAACCACGGCAAACCCCGCGGCAGCCAACGCCGGCACAAAGGTCGCGCGCAGCCCGCGTACAGGGCGCACGGCAACGAGCACCAGCGCGATAGCCGCCATCAACATGAGGTACAGCGGACTCTGCGTCAGACACACGCACAGGACACAAACGAACATCCCCACCAGGCGCACCGGAGCCGAAACGCAAGAAAGGGCGCGGTCGACCATCGACCCGCCCTCGTGCGCGCCTCCACCCAGGCGAACCAGCTCAAGCAGGCTCGCCAGGTGCAGGACATTCTTTTGCATCACACGATGCCGAGCCCCCACGGGCTCGTATCGCTCCTCGACCGCAAGCCAGCTAGGCAGCTCGGCTATTGCCATGAGCACCGCTTTCCTTGACCGTCAGCGAGACCAGGCGAAATGCGATGGTCAGCACCGCCACGCCAATCACGCCCGAAAGAATATACATCGCAGCCTGGCCGGCAAAGCCAAGACCCTGCTCCTCGGAATAGGCCTGCAGATAATCGACCGTGGGCAGGGCATCGGCAAAGGTCGGGGTATCGAGGCCGACCGAAGCCTGCAGGCTGTCGTCGCCAGCCTCCTGAACGGCAGTCGCGGCGCCCTCGGCGTCCCACTCGCCCCATGCGTCACCCGTGGCCAGCAGGCCCAGCGGCGTGGCCACAACAAGCACGGCGACCAGGATGAGCGTGGGGACCAGCGAGGTCTTCTTAGCGGCAGCGCTCTCGGCAGCAAGCTGGCCATCGACGGCCTCGGGCCCGACGATAACGCTCGGCGCCGTCTTCTTAATGAAACCATAGATGGCGGCCGTCGCCACGCCCTCGACCACGCCGGCAACCAGCATATGCGGGATCAACATGGCAGGAATAGCCACGGACAGCGGGAAGGGGCAGTACAGCGGAGCGCCCGAAGCGTTGGTGAAGAGCATCGGCTGAATACCAAACTCGATTGCCGCGCACAGGGCCGCCAGGCACAGGCCGACCCAGCCGCTCACGATGGCCGAAACCGAGGTGCCCCAGCTCTTGTCGTGCAGACGGCTGTTGAGCGCACGGAACACGATAGCAGCGGTAAACGGCAGCACAAAGGCCATGTTAAAGCAGTTGGCGCCAAAGGACAGAACGCCGCCGTCGCCAAACAGCAGCGCCTGCAGCGCGAGTGCAACCGAGACTGCAATGGCAGCAGCCTCGGGGCCCAGCAGCAGCGTGATGAGCGCGCCACCAACAGCGTGACCAGTGGTGCCGCCAGGCAGCGGCACGTTAAACATCATGAGCAAGAAGGAGAATGCGGCGCAGATGCCCAGGAACGCCATATGCTCGCGATCGAGCGTGGCGCGCACCTTTTTGATGCAGTGAACCCATACGGGCACCATCGCCACCGCCATAACGGCATCGGTCTGCGGGGACAGATAATTATCGGGAATATGCATGAGCCCTCTCAATCAGAACGTTGTGTGTTACGTTTCCAACAATCCGTAACACCGACTCTGCATACTAACAAAAAGGCGCACCGCCCACAACGCAGCACGCCCTTGCAATACGTACGTTATTAGCCCAGGTCCACGCACCGCCCAATAAAGGGCCCATGCACTCCCAACTTTCCGGTCACCCGGAAGAAGGTGCGATCCGCTCGCAACAAGGTTAACGCAGGAACCCGCCCCCGAGAGGGGTTTTCTAAGGCAACATCCCGCAGCCGCGAAGTGGCGAGGACGTTGCCGTGAAAACCCCGCAGGGGGCGGGTTCCGAACAGCAAAGATTACGAGCGGACTTCGCCGTTTACGCCCTTGCACACCTTGGTGACGATCTTCTGGTGCGCCTTCTCGACCTCTTCGCTAGTAAGCGTGTGGTCGTCCGAGCGATACGTGAGCGCAAAGGCCATGGACTTCTTGCCCTTGCCGATACGAACCGGATCGCGGTAGACATCGAACAGGCGCACGCCCTCGAGCAGCTTGCCGCCGGCGCTGGTAATACGGCGCTCAAGATCCTCGCAGGTCACGGCATTGTCGACCACAATGGCAAGGTCGTGCTCAACGGCCGGGTACTGCGAGAACTCGCGGTAGTTCTCCTGGTTGCGGGCGCCCTTGATCAGCTTGTCCAGGTCAAGCTCAAAGGCAACGACAACCTCGTCGATGCCGCAGGCCTCGCGCGCCTCGGGGTGGATCTCGCCGACCCAACCCAGCACGGTACCGCCGGACAGAACCTCGGCCGCACGACCCGGCTGCAAGAAAGCGTAGCCCTCGCCCTCGACAGGACGGAAGCGAACCTTCTCGATGCGCAGCTGGGCGAGCAGCTCCTCGACAATGCCCTTGCCAAAGAAGAAGCGTAGCTTGCGGTACTTCATGTTCCAGGACTGCTCGCTCCACTGGCCCGAGAGCACGGCCGCCACGGACTTGGTCTCCTTGGGCAGGCTGGCGTTCTCACGGCCGTGGAACAGGCTGCCGACCTCGTACAGGTGCACGTTGGGCGTGCCGTGGGCCTCGTTATAGGCCACGGACTGCAGCAGGCCCGGCAGCAGCGAACGACGCATCTCGGTCTGCTCGGCTACCAGCGGGTTCACGAGCACCACGGGGCAACCGCGGCCCTCGGTGGACATGCCGATCTTCTCCAGGTCGCCCGGGGCGGCAAAGCCAAAAGTCGTGGTCTCGTTGAGGCCGCAGGCGCGCAGGATCTCGCCGACCTTGCGGGTGAGCTTCTGCTCGCGGGTCAGGCCGCCGATGTGGTTCTTGGCAGCCGGGATGGTCGCCGTCACGCGGCCCATGCCCCACAGACGCAGGACCTCCTCGATCAGATCGATCTCGCGCGGCAGGTCGGGGCGGAAGCTCGGCGGAGTGACCATAAAGTCCTCGCCGTCGCGCTCGACGGTGCAGCCCAGACGGGTGAGCGAACGCTCGATAAAGTCGGGCTCGATGTCGGCACCGCAGATGGCGTGCACGCGGGCCAAGCGCAGCTTAATGCTGTCGATGGTCTTGGGCGCGGGAAAAACGTCGACATAGCCGGGAGCAACCTCGCCGCCGGCAATCTCCTCGATGAGTGCGCACGTGACGTTGGCGACGTCCACGCAGCCGGTCTCGTCGACCTGGCGCTCAAAGCGAATGGAAGCATCGGAGATCAGCGACAGGTCGCGGCTGGTATGCGAGGTGCGACCGGCGTTAAAGCAGGCGCTCTCGACCATCACGTCGACGGTGTCGTCCTCGATCTCGGAATCCATGCCGCCCATAACGCCGGCCAGCGCCACGGGGCGCTCGCCGTCGGTGATGAGGCCCATTCCGGCGTCGAGCGTGCGCTCCTCGCCATCGAGCGTCGTGAACTTCTCATCCTGCTGGGCGGCGCGAACCACCATGCGGCGCCTGCCATCGCGCTCGGCAAAGGTGTCGAGGTCAAAGGCGTGCAGCGGCTGGCCGGTGAGCATCATCACGTAGTTGGTGATGTCGACGATGTTGTTGTGCGGACGCACGCCCAGGGCGTTGAGACGCTTGACCATCCAATCGGGCGAGGGGCCGACCTTCACGTTGCGCACGATGCGAGCGACATAGCGGTCGCACAGGCCCTCGTCGGCGATCTCGACGGAAAGCTCGTCGTCGGTCGCGCGGCCGGTCTCCGCCTTGATGGCGGGCAGCTCAACGTGGAAATCGCGGTCGAAGATGGCGCCGGTCTCGCGGGCCATGCCGATCATGGACAGGCAATCGGGACGGTTGGGCGTGATCTCGCAGTCGAGCACGGTGTCGCTCGAGCCCACATACTCGGCAAACGGCATGCCGCAGGGTGTATCCTCGGGCAGGATCATGATGCCGGAGTGGTCGCCGCCCAGACCGAGCTCGCGCGCGGAGCAGTTCATGCCCATGGACACGACGCCGCGAAGCTTGCTCTTCTTGATCTTGACGTCGCCGGGCAGAACTGCGCCGATCATGGCCGTGACGATGTGGTCGCCGGCCTCGAAGTTCTGCGCGCCGCAGACGATCTGCAGCGGAGCGGGGTTGCCATCGGCGTCGAGGTTCTTGTCGCCCACGTCGACCGAGCACACATACATGTGGTCGCTATCGGGGTGCGGGGTCTTGGTGAGTACCTTGGCAGTCACCACGTGGTCGAAGGACTCGCCCACGGTGTCGATCGCCTCGACCTCGGTGCCGGTACGGATATATTCGTCCGAAAGAGTCTTGGGATCCTCCGGAATATCGATCATGGTCTTGAGCCAGTCGTAAGAAACGCGCATCTAACTGGTCTCCTTTCATCTGTAACGCCTGCAATAAACAGTCGGAAAACTCCAGCTACGGAGACGGGTTTCCGAGGTGCCGCAGATTGCCTTGAAAGAGGAGGGCCGCGTACTTAGGTACGCAACCGACGATTGAAAGGCAAGGTGCGGTGCTTGGGAAAGCCGCCGGGCCTAGAACTGATTTAAGAAGCGCATATCGCCCGTCATGAGCGTTCTGAGGTCGGGCAGGTCGTAGCGCAGGGCCGCGACGCGCTCGGCGCCAATACCAAAGGCGAAGCCGGTGTACTTCTCGGGATCGATGCCACAGTTGATCAGGACGTTGGGGTCGACCATGCCGCAGCCCAGGATCTCGATCCAGCCGCTGTGCTTGCAGAAGTTGCAGCCCTTGCCGCCGCACACGTGGCAGCTCACGTCCACCTCGCAGCTGGGCTCGGTGAAGGGGAAGAAGTGCGGGCGGTAACGCGTCTTGCGATCCTCGCCAAACATGCACTTAACAAAGTAGTCGAGCGTGCCCTTCAGGTCGCCAAAGGTGATACCCTCGTCGACGACCAGGCCCTCGATCTGGTTGAACTGCGGCAGGTGGCAGGCGTCGGCCGTGTCGGGACGGTAGACGGTGCCCGGGCAGATCATGTAGATGGGCGGCTTCTGCGACTCCATAGTGTGGATCTGCACGCCCGAAGTCTGGGTGCGCAGCAGCACGTCGGACTCGCCGTGGGCGTGAGCCTCGGGGTGCGCGACGCTGCCGGGGTTGTTGTCGACCACGTAGAAGGTATCGCGGGCCGAGCGGCTCGGGTGATCCATGGGGGCGTTGAGCGCGGTGAAGTTGTAGTAGGAGGTGTCGACCATGGGGCCGGACTCGACGGTGTAGCCGATGCCGCAGAAGATGTCCTCGGCCTCCTCGATAATCTGCTTGATCAGGTGCTGGTGGCCGATCTGCGGACGGATGCCCGGCAGCGTGATGTCGACGGCGTCGTGCTCCAGTGCGCGCTTGAGGGCGGCGGCCTTCATCTCGGTGTTGCGCTCGTCGAGCATGCCCTCAATCAGCTGGCGCATCTCGTTGGCTCGCTTGCCCATCACGGGACGATCCTCGGGGGCGAGCTTGCCCATCATGCGCATCAGGCCGGTGATGCGGCCCTTGCGGCCGAGCAGCTCAACGCGCGCAGCCTCGAGCTTGGCTGCGTCGTCGGCGCCTGCGACGAGCTCCTTGGCCTCTTCCTCGAGTTTGACCAGATCATCAATCAGACTCATGTCTTCCCTTTCGTCTCTCGCGCATCCGCGCTCCGGGACGGCTGACGCCGCCCGATGCTGCGGATGCGCGGCCCGGTTCGGTAACAAAAAACCGTCCTCGGGCATGTGCATTGCCCAAGGACGGTTGAATTCCGCGGTACCACCTTGTTTGACCCAGCGGATGTCTGGCCCGCCGTGCCCACTCTGCACCCCTTATCGCGAGGCTCACGGCTTCCCTACTGGGGCTTCGCCGCCGCTAGCCGCGCGCCCGTTGAGGTCGCTGCTCGGGAGTGAACGCTTGGCCCTTGCCACCGCAGGAAGGCTTGCAGCCCATGACCTTCCCTCTCTTGCCGGCGACGCGGCGGGCAAAACCCTCTCCGTCAACGCATTGGGCTATAGGATAACACATTCTGCGAGCATATCGCCGCGTTCCGTTTTGTTCGCACTGGGTACAAGGTAGGTAGCTGTGCAAACTGGCCGTACGCCCACCCGTGGCGTCCGGTCTGCGAGATCAAGGATATAGGTATGGGAAAGAACAAGGATAAGATGGCCAAGCCCGCAGCGGATAAGACGCCCAAAGGCATGAAGGTCGATAAGGCTGTCAAAAAATTCCGTAAGCTCGAGGGCAAGCTGTGGACTCGCGAGTACCTGCTCAAGATTGCCGAGTTTGACGGCGCGACCATTGCTCCCGCCAACGGCGCCGCGGCCCGCGCCGATGCTATGGGCACCCTTGCTGGCGAGCATCACAAGCTGCTGACCAGCAAAAAGTCTGTCGAACTTGTGCGCTCGCTGGCACGAGAGACCGTCGCGGGCGGACATGTAGACGACCCGCAGCTGCTCGACGAGATTCGCGTACTCGGCCGCGACCAGCGCGAGGCAAGCGTCATCCCCACCGAGGAAGCCGAGGCCTGGACCAGGCTCACCTGCGAGGCCGACGCCGTGTGGCACAAGGCCAAGACGGCCAATGACTGGGCGAGCTTTGAGCCCTATGTGGATAGAATCGTCGCCCAACTTAAGCATCAGGCCGAGCTCATGGACCCCAAGCGCGACCCATACGATGTTTGGCTCGACCAGTACGAGCGCGACCTTTCCGCCAAGAGCTTCGACGCGTTTTGCGATGAGGTCAAGGCGACGGTCGTGCCGCTCGTGCACGCCATCGGCGAGCGCGGCCAGCAGCCGGCTGCCGACTTTTTGCACGCCCACGTGCCAGAGGCCGCCCAGCGTGCCATGAGCTTCGACCTTATGAAGCTTGTCGGCCTGGACCTGGACGACACCACGCTCGCCTTTACCGAGCACCCGTTTAGCGAGGGCTTTTCCGTGGGTGACGCGCGCATCGCGACGCACATCTACGAGGACGACTGCATCTCCAACGTCTACAGCATCATCCACGAGGCCGGTCACACCATGTACGAGCTGGGCGTGAACCCCGCCTACGCGCGCACCTGCCTGGAGGGTGGCACCTCCATGGGCATCCACGAGAGCCAGAGCCGCTTCTTTGAGAACACCGTGGGCCGCAGCCGCGCCTTTATGGGACCGCTGCTCGAAGTGCTGCGCCGCCACGTGCCCGAGGTCTACGGTAGCGTGGACGAGGATACGCTCTACCGCGCCGTGAACATCGCGCAGCCGTCGCTGATCCGCACCGAGGCGGACGAGCTCACCTACCCACTGCATATTATGGTGCGCTACCAGATCGAGCGCATGCTGTTTGCCGGCGAGGCCACGGCCAAGGACATCCCCGCGCTTTGGAATCGTTTTATGGACGAGTATCTGGGCATTCCCGTTCCCGACGACACGCGCGGCTGTCTGCAGGATACGCACTGGAGCGGCGGCTCGTTTGGCTACTTCCCCACGTATGCGCTGGGTAGCGCCTACGATGCCATGTTTGTGCCGGCCATGTGCCGCGACGGCGTCGACCTTACCGGTGCCTGCGCGAGCGGCGATCTGGCGCCCGTCCGCGCCTGGCTGGGCGAGCACATTTGGCAGTGGGGCCGCGCCAAAGACGCGCCGGAACTCATCAAGGGCGCCTGCGGCATGGCCTTTGACGCCCGCTACTACTGCAGCTACCTGCAGGACAAGTTCACCACACTGTACGAGCTGTAAGGATTGACCAGCACGCCATCGCCAACGCCAACTATGTTGACGCCAATGTCTTGGCAACGTCAGCGAAAACGACCCTAAGCGAGCAAGGTGACGTGAAATCAAAACCACCCCTAAAAGGGGTGGTTTGCTCTTAGGGTATAACCCTTGGAT
>CAJMMF010000015.1:0-55234 GCA_905214385.1 uncultured bacterium | reverse complement strand
AGAGGTCAGAAGTTCAAATCTTCTAACGCCCACCAAATGTTCGCAGCTCAGAGGCTTCGCCTCTGAGCTGTTTTGTTTTACGCCGTCAAGCCAAAAGGACGTCGCGTCACCCAAAGCCGCCTCAACAGCTCCAATAACCATCCCGGCCGACGCCGATACCGCCTCGACAGCGCCGGCAAACACCCCAACTGCACCCCAAGCCGCCCAAACGACCCCGGTAATCGCCCCGATCGGGCCCAAAATCGCTCAACAGCCCTAACGGCCGCCCCGATCAGGCTCGGATGGCCCTCGCAGCCATATTTAAGTAACCCCCTCTATATTGAGGTCTAATACTATTCCCGAGAAGTGAACGAGCTTATTTGGACCCCCGAAGCATCCACACTTTTTGACGCCAAAACCGCAGGATTCCACTGACAAAACCGCAGGAAACGAGCCCCCAAAAGTGTCGATGCTTCGGGGGTCCATTCTGGCTCGTTCACTTCTCGGGAAAAGTATTAGACCTGAAAATATAGCCGCTCATTCCAACCCCCCCATTACCGCTTCACCAATACTGATGCGTCCCGATAACGGCATGCCAGAGCGCAAATCGCTTCGTTTCGACGCGCGCGAGGGCAAAATATCGCTGCTCCCCGCTCATCGCCTTGTTAAAGATGGGACGTTTATTCCGATGCAGCTTCCGTCGGATGCGTTCGCACAGCCGGACGAGTTTGTCGTAGTCATTTGCCTGGTCGGTCGTCACGGTAAAGTACGCCACATCCTCCAACAACTCCAACTCGTTGCGGCGCTCGGCATCCTTATGGATCTTCTCGCGCCCGTCATGAATGGCATCGCTGTCGTAATCGACCATCGCGGTCAGCACCTCTGGCAGCAGACCGGCCTTTACTTTATCCCTGCCCACCTCGACTTTTGCCGTAAGCGTAATGTCGGGCGTGCGCTCCAACACGTGCACCTTGCGCTCGCGCCCATCGTTGAATCCATCGCGAATGAAGACCTTCTTGTTGAGCTCGGCCTTGCCCAATGCATACCCGCCGTAGCGCGCAGGCAGCGACATAAACATGCAAAGCCCCGACTCCCTGGGAGAGCGCGACCCCTCAATCACATATGCAAGCAGCGCCTTTGCTTTCGCAAGATCCCTCACCTTGGGGGACTTCTCGATATACGCCGCAATGAGCTCCTTGGTCGTAAGCCTGCCGTCGCGCATGCCCGCACCCCTGCTTGTTACCCCACCGGGAGCAAGGTTATCTAGCCGATAGTCCGATGTCATGGCATAGCCGGCATAGATGGCAGCCGCCGCATCGCCATCGTGCGCGGCCTGCAAAAACGCCAGCTCGGGAGAGCACACATACGCATCCAGGTCGCCCATCCAGTGGCCCAGCGAGATAAACGAACCTGCCGGGAGCTCGTTGGTGCACAGGTGCGTCGCGACGTGCTTGGTCCGCCGGCGGTCAGCGCGCGTCGGCACCATCAGATCCAGCACATCAATCCCCAGGTCGTAGTGATCGATAAACTCCTGAGCCTCCCGGTCACAGAGCGCGCAGGCGCCCGCGATCGACACGACCTCTGGTTCCGAATCCCCAAATCGAGGGTTCGGGATGTGCGCCAAAAGCGCCAACGCAGCGTTATGTGAAACGATAAAGTAGCTCATGGCGCGAAGATAACACGCGCGTCGGCGGCCGCCGGCGGTCCTGGTAAGTTTTCGGCAAACGACCGGCGGTTTTTTGCCGCAGCGCGCCCAAAGTGTTCATTCGTCGACGTCTAGCTGCAAATCCGTCAAGCTTTTGGCAAGGTTGCCGCTCAACTGACCAAAAACTGACCATTTGCTTGCCCATTTACTTGACGGCACGCCCTCGCCAAAATGCTCCGCGACTTCTCGGGCGGTCGAAGTGCTCGTTTAGCGACCACACACCCGTCGCTGGGGTATCCTTGGAGCACATGCACCGCAAGCCGCACAAAGGAGCCGCCATGCGCACCGAGCTCGATGTTCCCTTTTCGCACAAAGACGAGGCCAAGGCCCTGGGCGCCAAGTGGGACCGGGTCAAGAAGATCTGGTACGTGCCCGATGGCGTCAACCCCGAGCCCTTTGCCGCGTGGCTGCCCGGCGTGGATCGCTCCGACCCCAGCGCGCCCTACATCTACCTGGTGCTGGGCAAGCGCGAATGTTGGAAGTGTCACGAGCAGACGACGGTCGCAGCCTTTGGCATTCCGTATCGGGTGGCCGAGGACTCGGGCAGCAAGGCTGCGCCCGGCGCAATACCCGCTGTGGACGACGCGGGCCACATCGCGATCGACACCGCCCGCGCCAACGCCATAGCCATCGTCCCCGCGCTGGGCTGCGTGCCGGCCGAAATTCGCGACTACCTGCGCGAGCGCTGCGGCTACAAGCCCGTAACGTCGCGCACCACCAAGACCGTATCGCTCGCTAGCACCTGCACCGCCTGCGGCGCGCTGCAAGGCAGCCATTACCTGTTCGAGGAGCCCACGTCGCCGTTTGCACTCACGGCCATCAACAAGCTGCCCGCGCTGGAGTTCGTGCGCGTGGAAGTCGCCGGCGTCTACGGCATCCCCGACAGTCAGGACAACTTTGACCAGGCGCTCTTCACCTGGGCACGTGACCACCACACCCAGTTCCACAAAACCCTGTGCGAGGGGATTTACCTGTAGGGCATCTTATAAGGCAGAAACGCCCGAGCGTGGAAAATCTCCCGTTTTTGACAGCTTTTCAGCCCAAAATCGTCCGATAATCCACGCTCAATTTTCAATCGTCCAACAATCCTCGCTCATCAGCAGGCAACTAGACATCCGCCTCGTCATAGGTAATGGTGCATCCGCAGGTTGGGCATTGTTGAGGATAGACTGGAAGGCGCAGGCCTGTTCGAGCGCGTGAGTCGGCGGCGTGTTTGTCGCGGGTGTCGATGAAGCTGATGTCTAGGCATGGGAGGTCTACGCCGCAGTGAGGGCAGGGCAGGCAGACTTGGCTGCAGTTGGCCTCGACGAGCGGGAATAGGCTCCGGTCCATTAACGCTCGCGGTAGGTTTCCGTACACGCCTCGCGCGATATCGCTTCGCCATCCCATGGTCTCCCCTTTCCCGTTTTAACCGTTGAGGAGAGGATGGCAGGATCGTGCAGCCCTCGATGCGGCGTGGCGCGATCCGATCAATTGACATGATTGAGTTACGGCAGGCTGCAACCGACTAATACGGAGCAACGGCTTCCGCATGACGTCGCGATTCCGAGAAATCGAACTCGGCGCGATGAGCCTCAAGGAAACGGGCGCTGGGACGCAGGCGATGTTCGTCCGGCTCGTGCAACACCGAACCTGCAAACGCCGCATAGTCCGTATGCTGCAGAAGGTACGACCCGCAAAGCTGATAATCGCCGCGCGCCAGTTCGAACGAAATCAGGTGAGCATCGAACAGCGAGTGCAGGTCACGGCGCAGCAGGATACCGTTGCTGACAACCTGCGACTTGGGACCCGAGTAGTTCTCAATATGCGCGGCTTCGAGCGCTTCGTCGACATTGCAACCCGAGACGGCGCATCGCCCGGTATAGGCCTCAAAGAGCCGATTGCGAAAACGCTGCTGGCCAATTCGCTCGCGACGCAGCGCGTAACGAACCTTTTCATCGTCGCTCGCCGGAGTGCCGGAAAACTCCGCCGAGATCGGAGCCTCCTTCATGTAGCTCATATCGGGGAAGAAACGCGCGTCGGGTCCACCCTTATGGACGGGGCCATGCAGCACAAACCAGCTATTCTCGGGCTCGTAACGCTCGACGAACACTAGGCCCAGCACCTTGTAGCCAGCGCTCGTTGCAAAGAAAACGCCAACGGGAACGCCGCATTCCATGCAGTTGATCATCTTTTGGTTGTAGTCCTGGTCGCGCCAGTTTTCGACCGAAGCACTTTGCGACGAGTACTTGAGCACCCACGTGCCGTCCTCAAGATAGAGCGGCGGAACATCAGGGTAGGGGCCGCGCTTGGAATTGTGCACCGAAAGGGCAAAGGTCTTCTCGCGCGGATGCTTAATGCGCCCGCGACCAGGCCAAAAGATGCCCGAATCGCGCGACACCGGAAAGAGTTCGGAATCAATCGTCAGACGGAAGGAATATTGAGGGCTATCGGCATTGGTGCGATGCGGAAGCTTGTCCCACAGGCCGCCACGCCGCTCCTCGCGCAAGAACCACTCCCAGGCCTGGACATATTCGTACGGCACAAAGCCGCAAGCGCGGTCGAAACTCGGCCGAGCAATCAGCGGAACACTAGAAGCGATGCCGTCCATAAGGAACCTCCAGGAAGAACAGTTCCTCACATTAACGCCTACATAAATAGCGCCGCACGAAAATGCTCTGCTAGACCAGCATTAACATATAGGTGATGGCACCGTGGTATAACATCCGTAAGTACTATGGCGTGGAATCATCATGAACGCCGAAGATCTGGTCATCCCCTTCAAGAAGACTATGGCGAACCCTAGCAAAACCGAGCGCTGCCGCGCGATCGAATCCGTCAGGGGAGCTATTCGCACAGCGATTTTCGATAATGTGACTGGCTCCTCCTATGAAATCGAATGCTGCTCGCGCTGCGGGTCAGTCACGATCGTGAAAAGGGAAAGGCCAAGAATGGCGAGCAGTGCTACCTCTGCCGGGACTGCGACAAGACCTTCGGCATGGGCAGTGAGCGCAACCTGGGAATGAGCAAGCTCTCGAAGGAGACCTGGATGGCCTATACCGAGCGCTTCGTTCTCATGCTGCCCCTGCGCGAAAGCGCGAGGCGTTGCCGCATCTGCCTCAAGACCGCCTATACCACTCGTCACAGGCTCATCGAGGGACTTTCGGCCTACCCCCCTCGTTCAAGGTCGAGCGGGACCGCGGCTGCGAACTCGACGAGACCTATTTCCCCGAGCCGTTCAAGGGCAACCACACGAAGGAGACATTCACGATACCGCCCCCCGACATCGCGGCAAGCAGGTGTACAGGCGTAGACTGTCGCGTGAGCAGATCTGCGTCATGACCGTCGCGAACGACTCGAACGAAACGTTTTTCGAGGTCTCGGGGCGGGGTGTGCTATCGAGAAAACACGCCGTGGACGTACTAAGGGGCCACATCGCGTCCGGTTCCGTCGTCACGACTGACAAGGCCTCAGCCTATGTCGACGCCCTCGCTGAACTCGAGGTCGCGGTGCATGCGGCATGCAATTCCAAGGACCGCTCCGAGGGGACCATCAACCGGATCAATACCGTCCATTCGCTCCTTGGCGCCTTCATGGAGCCGTTTCGAGGTGTCTCGATGAAACACCTCGACGCTTATCTCGCCTAGTTCAAGTGGTGCCGAACCTTCATGGCGGTCGATTCCGATGCCACCGGGCGCACGGTCGCGCGTCAGCTCGCACACGGCGCCTACAAAAGCCGCATCCGCGACATATTCAGTCCGGTGGACTACTGGGTCGCATCCGCCGCATAGAGACGATAAAATGGCTGCACCGTGATATATGAAGAAAGGTACAGCCATGCCGTCGAACATACCCGCCACGACGATACGTATCGAACCGGAGATTAAGAAAGAGGCCACGGTCATCTTGGACGAGCTCGGGCTGTCCATGTCCACCGCCATCAACGCATTCCTCAGAGCGCTCGCCTGAGATGGCGGCATGCCGTTCGAGATGAAAATTGCAACAAAGCGAAGCCAAGCTAAGGGGAACTGTGAATAAGGAAGATTATGTCGCTTGGATTAGATCCCAAGACGGGTTCCACAATCTTATAGAAGAAATTGATAACGACAATATCGTATACAATCGCAATGCTGTTTGGGTAGACCCTGAAGCGCCAGATTTCCTGGACACCAAAACCCATTTAAACGATGAAGAGGCAGTTCGTGCAGCATTCCTTCTTCTATTATCCAGAGATTTCGAGTACGAACTCACCCCTAGATCAATTGAGCTAGAGCATGTATATCAGGCACCTGGACGACCGCGACTCGGTGCCAAGGGGTGTCGTGCGGACATTATTGCTAGAGATGGTCAGGGAAATCCTTATCTGTTCATTGAATTGAAGACGCCAGATGAGTACTCCAATTCGAGAAAGCTGATCGATGGGCAGTTGTTCCAAGCCTCAAAGTTAGAGGACGTAACGCCAAAGTATCTAGTATGGGCAACTGTTGTCTTTAGAAATGGCGCACCAGTTATTCAGTCAGTCGTTATTCCGAGAAGCGACTGGGTCTCATATGCCGAGTGGCATGAAGCAGGCGAGCCTGCGGGCAATATGATTCCGAAGAATTTCGGCACAGTCATTCGGCGCAAATACGCCAACGTCTCCGGTTCCGACGGGAATAGAATTCCCTTGGACCATTCGTGCAACGAAAGTTTTTTTAGCGGCTTGGTTACCGACTTGCATGACGTTTTGTGGGGCGGCGGTGGAACTTCAAGCAACGAGGTTTTCGCCATTCTAACGAAACTGATGCTGTGCAAGGCATATGACGAGAAGGAAACGCACTCCGGCGAGGATTATCGATTCCAAGTTAGATATATTAACGACAGCGAGGTGCCATCCGAGCTCCTCGTTGAGGACATGAATGAATTCTATATAGTCGCGGCAAAAAGCTATCTCGGGATCGAACAGCGGCAGAGCCTGGCATTTGATACGGAGAGGATTAAACCCTCCAAGATTGCCTATGCCGTTCGACGTCTCGAGGGTATTTCCATTACTAAAAATGATTACGACGGCGATCTTCTCGGAAAGTTTTTCGAAGAGATTGTCGCTCATGGCTTCACGCAAACGAGGGGACAATTCTTCACCCCGCAGAAGCTAGTCGACTTCATGTTAGATCTAGCCGCTGTACAAGACCAAGCCGAGTCTATCATCACGAACAACCCGGACGGTCTGGGCGTACGTAGATTCCCCTATGTAATCGATCCATCTTGTGGAGTTGGAACCTTTCTCAACAGCTATATGAGAAAAATAGTGGGCGGACTCAATTCAAATGATTTTAAGAAAAATCTAACAGACAGAGAACTGGAGGCAGTAGAAGCGGGGTTTGCCGGAAGAACACATACTTCTTGGGCGAAATCATCGCTATATGGCATTGAAAGCAATCATGATCTAGGTCTTGCCGCTAAAGTCAATATGATTCTACATGGCGACGGCAGCATGAACACATTCGTCAAGAGTGGACTCTTGCGGTTCGAGGAATATCAGGTGGAAGGTCGCCCTCAAAATGTTCTAGGCATTCCATCTGTCAATGACAGCAGAATGAACGGTAAATTTGATCTAGTACTATCGAACCCCCCGTTTTCAATCAAGTTGACCGAAGACGACAAAAACGAAATCGAAAGCGCCTTCTCGGGAGACCTTGGCCTTTCGGAAGACCTGTTTATCGAGCGATGGTGGCAACTCCTCAATGAAGGAGGGCGCTTTTGTTGCGTCCTACCCGAATCGGTCTTGGACACGAAAAGAGAGTTGGGGACAAGGCTTTGGCTGCTTGCGAGATTCAAGATCCTTGCCGTAGTTTCGTTGCCCTATTCGGCATTCCAGCCTTATACGAGCGTTAAAACATGCATCGTCTATGCCCAAAAGAGGACAAAGCGTCAGAGTGCAGAACTTATCAACAGTATCAATTCCCGAAGAGGTGTCTCAGCGGCAACTTTGCCCCGCCTACTGTCCTCGTTTAAAGAAGCTGGAGCATTGGGAGAAACAACCTTCTTTGCAGAGCCCGACAATGTTGGTTATAAGCGTCGAAAAGGTCTCGCCGATCTTGAACGACCATCCGATTTGCCGGACGTGTCATCGCGATTTAATGATGGCTTCGATTCAGATGACTCCAAGCTGGGGTTCGTCAGCACGCTCGAGGACATCATTTCACGCCCCAGCGTTCGCCTCGATCCGAAATACCGTTGGCTGTGGGATAAACAAAATGGCGAGGTGCATATTTCAAACATCGGAGATGCCTCAATTCCCCTGTCTAAATGGTTCCAGAAAGTTGATTTAAAAAAGATGCCGAAGGGTGAGCTTGACAAAAACAGACTATTGATTGACCTTGATGCGGTTGACGCAAGGAGCGGCCGATACGCTCCCGAGCGGGCAAAGAAGATAGATTCGATTGGCTCGGACAAGGTTCTATTCGACGGGTGTGACATAGCTATCTCGAAACTTGAGCCTTATTTAGGTAAGGTCATAATCAATCCTCCGTCAGAGGCAATTGGAACTACTGAATGGGTGGGACTGAAATGCCAATGCTCAGAAAATTCCAAACGACTCGGCTATTGCCTCATGCTTCCCCAGCTTCTTGATGCCTACAGACGACTTCAAAGTGGCAAACGTCATGCTAGATTAGATATAAATGAAGTACTTGAGCTAAAAGTCGATATCGACCCGTTGTCCGTATCAAACGCGCGTTTAACTCGCATTGAAGAGAATCTTTCCGAACTTGAACTACAGCAACGCAAGCTCAGAGAATCGATTGATTCTCTGTACAATAATTCTCATTGATCAAAAAGGGTATGCTCCGTTCTGAACATCTCTTTTTTCTATTAGCTTATGTCAATTCTGGGCTAACAGAGCCTACGAAAAAGGGCCCACTTCCTTCGAAGTGGGCCCTTGGTCATCCGCATGCTAGCGAACGTCGGACTACGATGTTGCGACACCAGCGAGTTTGACAGTCACATCGTATGTCGCAAGGTCCTCGGCTGCAGCATTGTTAACGCAGTCAGCATCGGTTCCTTCCATCCAAATATAAATTCGGACCGCTATGCCATCATAGCCAACGCGACTTGCGATCTTATGCGTACCCGCGTCAACCTGATAATCGTCTCCGACCTTGTTTGCAAGCCAGCCAGTGCAATTGCCTTTTTCAATATGCTGGTAGGAAGGCATTTGAGGCCCGTTGGCCGCGTCCTTTACACAAGACCATCCAGCGATGGCATTTTTATCGTTACCCTTATCGGTGGGAGAAACTGCAGCGGGTGCGTATACGACCTTTAGAGTTTCATCACCAGTCAGGTTTCCATTAGCATCAATCGCCTGCGTGGTAATACCGACTCGCAAAGAATTCGGGATCGTATCGGTCGTTGGTGCCCCATGAGCGGTAACAACTACAGGCTCTCCGTCAGTTCCTTCAAGATACACGTCAGCTATACCGGACTCCGTAATGGTGTAGACAATAAACTCACTCTTGAGATAGGCGTAGTGGGTCTCGCCACCAGCCTCGTATTCGCCAGATTTGCCGTCCTGCTTAAACTTAATCTGCGAATAAGAGGTCACTCTACCGTCTGGTCCCCAGCCTTGGCAAACAAACCAGTTCTTAAGATCGTCCGTAGAAGACGGCGTTATCTTTCCGCCCTGTATTGCAGCCGCGAGCGACGTCTGTTCGCCACCGTGCTGGGCACCCTTCCTGAGCTCATCGATCTGAAGGATGAAACCATTAGTCGTTGCGCTAATGGTTGAAGATGTAGCCTTCACCGTATTATTTGCGACATACCAAGCATAGGTAGCAGACGAGAGAGCAACAGCAGACATAAGCACCGCACAGGCAGCACCCATGAGCTGTTTTTTAAGCTGTTTTACGCTCTGGCTCATTCGATAGACCTATCTAGTAAAAAATGCCGGAGGCCGACGGTTCGGCCCCTGGCATTCTGAAATCTCAAAGACGACGAAGTCGGCGATAGCTAGTTAGAAGTACCCTTGTACTCCTTGGGCGAAGCCTCAAAGGTGATTGTCACGCCATTGTCGCCAGCAGTGGTATTGATTTTCTCAAGGTTATTGGAATAGACGTTAGCGTCGCCGCCATCGTAGTACAGGTAGACATCAATCTTAGCATCTGCGTTGGACTTGATCACCGCGTCGTCACTAGCAAGCAAATTACCGGCAGTGAGCGGTTTAGCATCACTTGAGGAGCTGAGCAGAATACCCTTACCACTCCAGACTTCCCACTTTTCGCCGCAAACAACAAGAACACGAAGGGCATTGCCGAGGTTCTTGTTCTGCTCCGTAGTAGCGTTGGCCACGGTCACGCCCGTGATATGCAAGTTCGTGAACTCACCATCTGTACCACCGGTACCTACGTGGAAAGTATTTTTGACAGCATAATTTGCAGCAACGGCTTTTTCCGCAGTGCCGTCATCAATCTTAAACTTGCTATTTTCCTTCATATCCGCGGCGTTAGCCTTATCCGCGTAAGCAGACATCCAAACAGCGTTGCCATCAGTTTTGTCAATCGTAGCAGGATAGAGCTTTGTTGCTGCTGTCCCCTCCACCGAATAACTGGTTGAACTAGTTGAGTCCTTCGACGTCGTCTGCTTATCAATCACGAGGTATGCAGAGTTGGACTGAGCCGCAATATTAGACGTCGTACCCTTAACCGTATTATTGCTGACAAACCATGCGAACGTGGCGGAGCCGAGGGCTACGGCTGCCACGAGGACCATGGCGATGGCGGCGCCCATCTGCTTCTTTAATGCCTTGGTATCCATACGGACCCCTTTCTTTCCCCATTCATCCCAGATGACCCTCGAGAAGCCCGGAAGGGGAGCCCGCGCTTTCGTGTTGGATGTTGCTTGCCCATCCTTTAGACATGGAATTGAGAATACCATAATTCTTACGATTTCCTTATGAGTTTTCGGCAGCCTACATTCCGGCAGATTCATAGGTCTACCTCTGGTTATATACGGTGCTATATGAACATCGTTTACCTTATTTGATCTCTCTCCCGCGCAGTTATAAGTCCCTCTTAAGGCTTGCCGCCGCAGCGCCATGCCAGCACATACCTACACCCCTCACCGAGCTTTGCCCTTAGCCCTTCCCCACTCGCTATACTGGTGCAGAACGTGTATTTTTGCCTGCTTAGCGGGCTATTTGTTGGGAGGGCCCCATGGCTGCCGCCAATCAACCCAAGGGAAGCGTTTCTGCCGGATCGATCAAGCCGGTGACGCGCAAAGCCGTTCGCTGCCAGCGCGAAGTCGCCTGGTTGGTCACGCAGGCGGCCGGCAAGCTTGTCGCCACCACCGACGACGTCAATGCGCCCACACCCAGCTTTGTGCTGGCGGCGGCGTTGTCGTACACCCGCGAACAGGAGCAAGCCGCCCAGGACGGCGGCCACGCGATTGACTACGAGGCCGTCATGGGCCCCGACCTCGCGAGCTTTTGTGCGGCCGCGGGTCTGCCCGCAGCACCCAACGCGCTTTCGGACACGGGCTACATGTTCACCCTCTCGGGCGCGGACCTCATTCGCGACGTTTACGCCTACGGCGGCGACCTAGGCGAACGCATGGGAAACGCGGCGCAGGTCAAACCGGGCTACGCGATCAAGCTCGCGCTACGGCTGTTCTTGCTGAATACCGCCACTGGCAACGACGCTACCTCCAAAGACAACGCCTGCGCATAGCAAAAGCGCCGGGCCGGAATATCAATCCCGGCCCGGCGCTTGTTCGCTCTATTTGTCTCCGTCCTTCACGGGCGAGTTTTTTTGGTTGCGGCGGTTACCCCACGTCACGTTGTGCTCCTTGTAGTAATCGGGCGCCTCGTTGCCGCTCGCGCTAATGGGGTCGTTGCCGGTCAGGGTATCGGCAATATCCTGCACGAACTTAATGAACAGGCTCGAGTCGTCGGTCTCGGACGAATCAAAGTCAAAGCCAAACTCCACCGCACCGCCGATGATCTTGTCCACGCACTCCGGGTCGTCGCCGTCCAGCCAAATGACCACGGTGTACTTGTCCACATCGCCCACGCGAAATTTCTTGTGGCTAATGGTCGTCACCACGTCCTTGGACGCAAACGGCTCGGTGTTGGGCTCGGGGCTGCCGTCGGCCGTTGCCGCCGCATAGGTGGTGGGCTCGCCGTTGCGGTACACCCGCACGCGCGCCGCCTTCTCCACGCCCTTGCTGGCGCTGACCACCTTGAGCTTGGCGCTGTAGCCCAGATCGGTCTTGCCGGCGTTGCGGATATAGAAGGTGTACGCCACATAGTTCTTGCCGTTGTGGCTGCCGTCGATGTTATCCAGGTTGTCGGGCAGGTCGTCGGCAGCGATATTGGTGCCGTTGTCCACGGCGTCGGCCGCCAGGCGCGCGGTGGCGTTGTTAAAGTCGCCATTGTCGGCAATGGCCACGCCGCGGCGGAACAGCTCCAGGCGGTTGAGGTTGATGGTGAAGTTACCCATGTTTTCCTGCATAAACGACAGGGCAAACAGCACGCCAAAGGCAAGCGCCAGCACCACGAGGGCTTTTTGTAGCTTGTCCATGCGCAGCAGCGCCGTGCCGATGCGCTCCATGCGGCGCTTGGGCATGTACATGGACACGACCGCGTCGGGGTCGATGTCGTCGAGGTCCTGGTCGGCCAGCGCCTGCTCCAGCTCCTCGATGCGCACCACGCCGCGCAAGTCGCGCTTGGGTTTGCGTTTGGGTTTGGGCTTGGGCTTGCCGAAGCGCTTGCGGGAGGCGGGGGGCTGGTCGGGCGCGGAGTCCTCGCCGGGGGCGTCCTCGGCATTGGCGGCGGGCGCGTCCGCCGACGTGTCCTCGGTCTGGCGCTCGGTCAGGTCCTCGGCTTGGCCCTGCGCCAAATCCTCGGCCAAATCCTCGGCAGCTTGATCTTTGTTGTCGCTACGCTTGAACAGTGCCATGGCGATCAGATCTTATATTTGGTGCGAATGTAGCCGACGTATTCTTTGACGAGCTCGCGCTCCATGTCGTCGGCGTAGCGGAACTGCAGGCCGCAAACGTTGCGGTACAGGCTGCCCTTGGGCGCGCGGCGCACCCAGCACACGATGCCCAGCTGCTCGGGCAGCTCGTGACGCTCGCCCTGCAGGCGGATCGTGGGCATTTGCACGGCCAGGGCCTCGCCCACATCGGGGAAATCGTTGAGGTAGATAGCCAGACCGCCGGCCGAGACGTCGATGGTCATGGCGTCCTCGGGCTCGGGGGTCGGCGCGTTGTCGCGCTGGTAGGTCAGGCGCATGGCGACCTTAAAACGCTCGTCGCGGCGCTTAACGAAGGTGCGCTGCTCGGCGACTTTGCGCATTTTCCAGTAGGTGCGGATGCCCTTTTTCTCGACCGACTCGGGGTAGCCGGCGAGCACGAACGTCTCCTCGCCCACTTTGTATTGCAGCAGCAGCTTTTGGTTTTCGTCCATGAGCAGCGGCTTGCCGGCGAGCATGGGCGCGCTCATAAGAAAGTACGCGTCGTCCAGGTTCTCTTTGTACGTGGCGAGCATGTTGAAGTCGGTTTTTTGGCCCATGGGCACGTCGAATGCCACCTGAAGCTTGGTCCCCGGCGTTATCTGTTGCTCTGCCATGTTGTCTCCCCCAGTCGCGGGCGCCGATATCATCGTCGTGCGCGATGCACATTGGGCTATTGTACCTGCTTTGCTGGAGGTTTCGGTGGGCAGTGCGCGAAATGGTGGGATGCAGGGCGCGGGTGAACGCGCAGCTGCTCCGCGCGCGGCATTAATCTGACAGCGATGCATGCCCCCGACAGTCCGTCTGTCTATCTCTCAGCCATCTCTCATTTATCTCTCAGCTTAGAGATGAGTGAGAGATGAGAGACAAAAATGCCGTTATCGGTTCAAGCAAATCACGTTCGCGCAGGTAAACTCATGTATACGGGAACTTTGACTCGATCCCTAGCCACCTTGCAGCATTGTTATCTCTCATATTTATCTCTCGTCTTTCAGCTATCTCTCGTGTTAGTGACGAATGAGAGATGAGAGATGCGTGAGTGATGGACGAGTGTGATTTTTTGGACGGTCGGAAAATCCCTCAAATAAAAAACGGGGCCGGCCTTACGCCGAGCCCCGTTTTCAAACGGTCAGTTAGTTATCCAACGCGCGAGCATAGCAGTCAACATTACGCCGCCGCGAACACTCCCAAGCCCGTTCCGATGATGCAGATTGCGAAGATGCCCAAGATGATCCAAATGGTCTTGACGCCCTTTTTATAGAGGGCAACGCAAGCGAACGTTGCCAGCAAGGGCAGCAGACCGGGGAAGATCGAATCGAACAGATCCTGCAGGACAATCTCCGAACCACCCACGTCAAAGGTCAAAGCCGTGGACAGCGAGACCTGTGCCGCAATCATGGCGCCGATAACGGTCATTCCGAGAACACCGGCAGCATGCGTCATGCGAGACATAAGGTTGCTCTCTTCGGACTGCTGCAAAAACTTGGTTCCCAAGTCGTAACCCAGATGGGCGGCGACGATACGCGTTGCAAAGTTAATCACGGAGTAGATAAGCGCGTACACGATGGGGCCGAGCGGGTTGCCCGTCGAAGCGATGCCAATACCAATGCCGGCGGCAACCACGCGGAACGTACCCCAGTAGAACGAATCGCCGATGCCGGAAAGCGGTCCCATAAGGCCGACCTTCATGGCGTTAATCGAGGACGTGTCGAAGTTCTTATCGGCAGCCGCCTGCTCTTCCATCGAAACCGTTAGGCCGGCTACAAACGGAAGCACATGAGGCGTGATGTTAAAGAACTCGGTATGGCGATCGAGCGCCGCATAGTAATCGTCGTCGTTGGGATAGATCTTTCGCAGGGGCTTCCAAATTGTGTACATGAAGCCCATTGCCATCATCTTGTCGTACGACTGCGAGCACTGGCTCGTAAACTGGCGAAGGAACATGCTCCGATACATATCGGGAGTCATAATCGCGTCCTTCTTGGCCTCTTTGAGGTCGGTGTTCTGGATAGCCATTAGAAGTCCTCCTCTTCATCTGCAGCAACCGTCTGCGGACCGGACGAGCCCTCGCGGAAGGCCAGGAGCAGCGCGACGCAAATGGCAGCTGCGGCGACGCCGACCACGTCCATCTTGAGGTAGATGACCATAATGAAGCCCAGGAACAGCCAGGGAAGGAGCTTGTTATCGCCCATGGTCCTGATAAGAAGAGCGAAGCCGATGCAGACCATGACGCCGGACGCAACGTTGAGGCCGTCCATCACAAACTGCGGAATCGCGCTGAGCGCATTGTTGATAAGGTCGGCACCAAAGAACAGCGAGCCAAACACCAGCAGTGCAGACGGAATGCCAATCGACAGCGGCACGATGGTCAGATGGTACAGATTCGCCTTGGCAAGATCGCGATTTGCCAGAGCGGTCTCAATCTTCTTGCAGGCAAAGGCACCCGGAACGGCGTAGCAGAAGTTGCGCCACACCTGAAGGAAGACGGAGACGGGAAGGGCGAGCGCGACGGCAGTTGCCGTGCCCGTACCCGTAATGACGGCAAACGCGCAGCCAAGCACGCCGGAGGCATAGACCTCGGGAGGAACCGCCGCGCCGACCATGATGGCGCCCATGAACATGGACTCCAAAGCAGCGCCGACGATAACGCCCTGCTGGACATCGCCAAGAATCAAGCCGACAAACAGGCTCGTAAACAGCGGACGACCAAGCATCGTAATGCCAAATAATTGCTCGTCCATGGACGCAATAAATGCGACCAGTGCAACTAGAAGATACTGGACAACCATTTCGATCAACCCCAGAAACAGGTCTGCAGGCGAGGCATTCTGCGCAGCTCGCCTGCAGACAACCGCAGCAATTTGAGAGGATTAGTAGTTCATCTGGTGATAGTAACGACGCGTGGTGAGCGGGTGGTTACGGACGTGCTCGAGATGGCAGCTCAGACGCTCGGTGATGGTGTAGGTGACCATCGGGGAAACGATCTTGCGGAACTCGGGGTCGCTGAATGGCAGCTCGACCTCGGCGGTGTCAAACTTGTTCACGCGGACGTTGACGCCCTTCTCGTCGGCGAGCATGTGAGTGAAGTTGTCCACGCGGTCCATGAGCTTACGGGTGTCATCCTCGCCGTAGAGCATGATGAGGCTCGTGCCTTCCTCGCACAGCTCGATGGTGCCGTGGAAGAACTCGGCGGCGTGGATGGACTTGGTCTTGATCCACTGCATCTCCTCGAGGATGCACATGGCGTAGTCGTAGGCCTCACCCCAGAGCATGCCGGAGCCAATCACCATGTGGTAATCGGTGTCCTTGAAGTCCTCGGCCATGGCGGCGCAGCGCTCGTCCTGAGCGTCCTTGGCCTTGATGAGGTACGGAGCGATGTTGCCGAACTCTTCCATGAAGGTGTCGTACTTGGGGAAGGCGCCGGCGTTCTTGAGGAAGCGGGCGACCAGCGTGATCTGGTAGGTGTAGATGGCCTCGCACAGAACGTCGTCCTCGGCGAAGCTGAAGAACTTGTAATCGGCGTACTCGGTGGCCGGGGTGTTGTCGTTGGAGACATACATCAGCGTGCGGGCGCCCTGCTCCTGGCAGAACTTGGCAGCCTCAATGATCTCGGGGGTGGTGCCGGTACGGGTGGAGAAGACGCAGACAGAATCCTTGTTGAAGGTCTTGGGCGGGCAGGCGAGGAACTCTGCGGCGATCTCGCAGTGGACATCGACGTCGGCCGTGGTGGTCTCGACCCAATACTTCATCGGGAGCGTGTGGGCCCAGGTGCCGCCGCAGCCGATGAAGAAGATGTTGGAATAACCCTGCTCGCAGACCTCGTCCACGGCAGCCTCAATCTGAGGACGGAGAGCGAGGGCATCGCTCACAACCTTCTCGTAACGAGGCTCATCGAAATTGAACATCCCTTACTCCTAACTCACTTGGATGAACCCTTCATTCATCCCATGACGTTATAATACTTTATATAACTAACTATGCAAGAACTATTTCAGATTTTTTCTTTAATAAAAAGCCCGCCGATCAAATGATCGACGGGCATAGGCATAGAGCATTGGTTCAATAAATGCCGAGCATCAACGTGTTTCCGGCTAGAAAACGTCCTTGGCAAACACCTTAGCGTCATTGGGGACCTGACGGATTTCGATGGCCACGCCATCGCCCAGGAGCTCTTGGATATGCTCGGCATCTTTCTCGGTCGCAAAGATCGCAGGGGTCGGATGAAGCGTGGTCTCAGGGGTCTTTCGGGTTCCGCCCAGATTGATCTCTTTGATGTCTTTGCAACCCTTAGCGAGACGATAGACATCTTCAATCGTCTCAGTGATGATAAACAGCGAATACTTGTCGGTAACGCCGCTGTTGAGCGCCTCGATAGCAGCGTCAACATCCTTGATGACGAGTTTAACGCCGTTGGGGCGGGCGAGCCTCAAGGCCGCCTTCCTCATGTCGTCTTTTGCCACAGCATCGCTGGCAAGCAAGATGCAATCTACGTCCAAAGCGTGAGTCCAGGACATGGCAACTTGGCCGTGAATCAGTCGGTAATCAACTCTCGTAAGCTTAATCATCGTTATCATCTCCGCACGTGATAAAGGGAATGACAGGTGTGGCCCCTAGCTAGGGCTCGAACCAGAACTAACTAGAACTCTTCTTCCTCGGCGCCGGCAAGCATGTCCGCCGCCTCGCAAAGCTGAATAAACGAACGCGATCCCTCGACCGCGGCTTTGGCCTTGTCCGCATCCAGGGAGTCCAGCTGTGTAACCATTTCCACCAGCAGCGGCAAGTTCATTCCAGCGATTAACGTAAACGATCCGTCGGTCTGCCTCTGAATGAATTCGTTGTTTACAGAGCCGCCAAAGATGTCAGTCACGACAAACCAAGAGTCGGCAGGGTCCCTCGTCTCCATCCATGCATCAATCAACGCCGCGACGTCCCTTGAATCGTCATCGACATAGGCGCACAGGCACTCGATTCGGTCGTTGGTGCCCATCAGAATCTCCAGAGAGCTTTTCATGCCTTGGGCGAGATAACCATGACTCGCTAGCAATATCTTATTCATAGTTCTCCAATACCAATAGGACGTACTATATTGTCATAACAAAGTATATTAGCAATCTACCCTACGTGGTGTGTCTATTTTCCAAATCCGCGAACGGTAACAATTGGTCGGTAAATCGACCAATCTATCTTTAATTTACAAATAGAACTTCAGTCGCTCGGTGCAGTACACCTGACGGGAGATGAAAAGCGGCTCGCCACTTGGAGCATAACGTCTATCGACAAACAGAAGCAGCGAAGAGTCCAGCTCCACGTTAAGGTATGCCGCCTCGAGCTCGCTCGCATAGCAGACCTCGAGCGTACGCGTGTTGGGACCCATCTTGATCCCCTGGCGATCGAGTACCGCCATCAGTGAATCATCGAGGGACTCATGCTCCAAAAAAGAAAGCGCAGCGGAATAGCTATTGGTTTCCAGCATCGTGGGCTTGCCATCCACAAGGCGCAGACGACGGCTACGCAATACCTTTTGGGTATCGTCTACGCCCAGGAACTTCGCGTCTCGCAGACTTGGGAAGTCCCAGCCCATTTCGAGAACCCTGGTAGACGCCTGTTTGCCCGCAAGCTGGCACGAATGGGTAAAGCTCTCACGGTCGTCCGCGGCATACATCTGCGTGTCCGACGAAACGAACGTGCCCTTGCCGCGGGCCCTCTCAACAAGCCCAGCATCTTCCATTTCTTTAATTGCGGAGCGAACCGTTATTCGGCTCACACCAAATTGCTCGATAAGCTCCGCCTCGGTCGGAAGCTTATCTCCCGGGCGGTACGTGCCGTTGGCGATTGAATCAGAAAGCGCACGAACAATCTGTTTGTACAGGGGGATAACGCTATTTGCCTCAACCATATCAACCATACCTTTACAAGGAATCAGCAGCCTATAGATAAATGACTTATATTGTATTAGAACTTTTTAGGAGTCCATATATTTCCTAAATGATTCGGTAAACGGGGTGTTATTTCACTTTAGCGGGATGCAGCGGCTACCCGCGGCATTCGCCGTCAACCCAGTTAGGCTAGTCCACCCACATCGTCTTCAGTTCGTCGCAGAGCTGCGGCCCCATATGGGTATACTCTCGGGGATTCGACTCGACTCGCCCCCGCTGGGGCGTCAAAGGAGACTGCATATGCCCACTACCTCAACCGACCCGCGCACCGCTGCCGCCGCGCTGCTGGTGCCCGGCACCACCTGCCACGGCTTTACCGTCGAGCGCTGCGAGACCGTGCCCGAGCTCGACGCAGACGCTTACGTGTTGTGCCACGCCGCCTCGGGCGCTCGCCTGCTGTACCTGGCGTGCGATGACGAAAACAAGGCCTTTGCCATTGGCTTTAAGACGCCGCCGGCCGATTCCACCGGCGTGTTCCATATTCTTGAGCACTCGGTGCTGTGCGGATCGGCCAAGTTTCCCGTCAAGGAGCCGTTTGTCGACCTGATCAAGAGCTCCATGCAGACGTTCCTCAACGCCATGACCTACCCCGACAAGACCATCTACCCCGTTGCCACCACCAACGAGCAGGACCTGTACAACCTGATGGACGTGTACCTGGACGCGGTGTTCAACCCGGCCATCTATACCAAGCCCACCATTTTTGAGCAGGAGGGCTGGCACTACGAGCTGGACCTGCCGGAGGGCGCCGAGGGCGAGGGCGACGACAGCTCCGCCAGCCTGCGCGAGGGCACGCTGCGCTATAACGGCGTGGTGTTCAACGAGATGAAGGGCGCGCTGTCCGACCCCATGAGCGTGCTGGACGACGCCGTCAACGCCGCGCTCTATCCCGACACCGCCTATGCGCACGAGAGCGGCGGCGACCCGCGCGCGATTCCCGCGCTCACCTACGAGCGGTTCCTAGACACGCACGCGCGCCACTACAATCCTTCCAACTCCTACATAACGCTCTACGGCGACCTGGACGTGGACCGCGCCCTGGCCTTTTTGGACGAGCGCTATCTGTCGCGGTCGAGTGCCGCGAGCCGCCGCATGGACGCCGCCGTCGCCGCCGGCGAGGACCCGTCCGCGCTGGCGCCCAATCCGCTGGACGTGCAGGCGCCTGTGACCTGCGAGTACAAGCGCGTCGAGATGGCCACCACGCCCGAGAACGCCCTGGTAGGCTTGGGTCTTGTGCTGGGCAGCGCGCTCGACCGCAAGCGCACGATCGCGGCGGACATCTTGTTCGAGGCGCTGCTGGGCTCCAACGAGGCGCCGGTTAAGAAGGCCATTCTGGCCGCCGGCCTGGGCGGCAACGTGGTGAGCTACACCGCGGCCGAGTGCCTGCAGCCCTACGAGCTCATCATGCTGCAAAACGCGCAGCCCGGTGTGGCGCGCGAGCTGCGCCGCGTGTTCCAGGACGCCTGCCGCGACCTGTGCGAGCACGGTGTTCCGCGCGAGCGCCTGGAGGCCATCATCAGCAGCAACGAGTACGACCTGCGCCAGCGCGACTACGGCATCGCCGACGGCGTAGCCATTGCGTGCGACGCGCTGAGCACGTGGCCCTACGATGACGACGCCGCGACGCTGGCACTCAAGTATGGCCCGGTGTACAAGGAGCTGCGCGGCGAGCTGGACGGTAGCTACTTTGAGGACCTGCTGCGCGAGCTGGTGCTGGAGAACGACCACACGGCGCTCGTCGAGCTGGTGCCGGTGGATGCTGGTGCTGGCTCGGAGGGTGCCGAGGCCGCTGAGCTGGCAGCCAAGCGCGACGCCATGACCGATGCCGAGCTGGCCGACGTGGTCGAGCGCACGGCTGCACTGCGTGCCGCGCAGGAGGCCGAGGACACGCCCGAGGACAAGGCCACGCTGCCGCGCCTGCGCGTGTCCGACATTGGCGAGGCGCGCCCCGAGCCGCCGCTGGTCGTAGACACGACCGCGCCCATCCCCTGCCTGCGCCACGGCATCCCCACCAACCGCCTGGCCTACGCCATGCAGTATTTCGACCTGAGCTGCGTCGCATTTGAGGACCTGCCCTATGTGACGCTGCTCTGCCGCCTGCTCAAACAGCTGCCCACGAGCGAGCACTCGGCCGAGGAACTCGACAATCTGCTCGCCGGCAAGCTGGGCTTTTTGAGCTTTACGACCGAGGTCATGACACAGCCCGACGTGGACGGCGTGCGCCCCTACCTGCTGGTGAGCGCCGGCGCCCTGTCCGAGAAGATCGATGCGCTGGCGAGCCTGCCGCGCGAGGTGTGGTCGAGCACGCTGTTGCTCGATGCTGACGCCGACCGCGTGCGCGATGTGCTCACGCAGATTCGCATTGGGCTTGAACAGGGCTTTATCAACAACGGACACTCGGCGGCGCTCGGTCGCGCGATGAGCTACAGCTCGCCTTCGGCCGTGGTGCGCGAACAGCTTTCGGGCGTGGACTTCTACCTGTTCCTGCGCGATCTGCTCGAGCACTTTGACGAGCGCGTGGACGGTCTGCGCGCCAAGCTTGCAGAGCTGGCGGAGCGTATCTTTGTGGCCGATGGCTGCATGGCGAGCTTTACCGGCAGCGACGAGGACTTTAACGCGTACTGGGATGCCGCGGGTGGCCTGGGGCTGGGTGCGGGCGACGGTACAGGCCGCGACGCGCTCGCGGTGCCGGCGCCGTGCGACCGCCACGAGGCTTTCGTGATCCCCAGCGACATCTGCTTTGCGGCAAGCGCGTGCGACCCGCGTCGCTTGGGGCTTGACGTGACAGGCACTTGGGCCGTGGCTGCCAACGCGCTCTCCTACGACTACCTGTGGAACGAGATTCGCGTGAAGGGCGGGGCGTACGGCTGCGGATTCCGCGCGGCAGGTGAGCGCCAGACGGCGTTCTACACCTACCGCGACCCGGCGATCGATCCTTCGATTGAGCGCGTGGAGCGCGCGGGTGCATGGCTTGGCAGCTTTGAGCCCGACGAGGCCGCCTTTGAGGGCTTTATCGTGAGCTGCGTGAGCGGCATGGACGCGCCGGTGAAGCCGTACGCGCTCACCAAGCGCCGCAACACGACCTACCTGGCCGGGCTCGATCCGCATGCGCGCGAGGAGCGTCGCGCCCAGATGCTCGCCGCCACGCCCGGTGAGCTGCGCTCGCTCGGCGCCGACGTGACGCGCATCGCAGCCGAGTCGCCCACCTGCGTCTTTGGCGGCCGAGACGTCATCGCCAAGAGCAACGCCGGCTTTAACGTCATCGACCTGCTCTCCTAGCCACCAAAGGTAGATTTTTGAGCAAAAACCACCACGAAGGGGACAAGCACCTCTGTGGTGGTTCGAACAGTTGTTCTATACGTACACGTGTTCTATACTATGAGGTGTTTGCATCGGATTAAAATTGCAACTAGAATATAGTTGCAGAATGTGAGGCGGGATGACTCGAGCCGATAAACTCATCGCCCAACTGTTTAGCTGCCCTTCGACGTATCGGTATGCCGATTTTTTAAAAGTCATGGCTTCATATGGCTTTGAAATGGACAGCAAAGGCAAGACATCCGGATCGCGCGTTCGCTTCTACAGGCCATCAGATGGCAGGATGTTCGTGATGCATGCGCCTCATCCATCTGATGAATTGACGGCGGGGACCATTCGAAACATCGTTCGGTTTCTGCAAGATGTCGGAGGTAGTCATGAGTAACGTTTTGGCATACAAGGGTTATTTCGCCCCGGTCGAGTTCGATGCCGAACAGCATGTGCTAACAGGTATGGTCGCCGGCATTAGGGACGCAATCGTATTTGAAGGCTCCACGGCTGACGAAGTGGAGCAATGTTTCCACGACGCCGTCGACGATTATCTTGAGTTTTGCGCCGAGAAGGGCAAGGAACCCGAACGGGCTTTCAAAGGCTCGTTCAACGTAAGAACGGGCTCCGAACTCCACAAGCAGGCAGCGCTGGCAGCGGCAAAGAAGGGTGAGTCACTCAATAAGTTTGTGACCGAAGCAATCGCTGCCGCGCTATAGCGTTAACGCATGGGCCAAAACCACCACAAAGGGGACAGGCGCCTTTGTGGTGGTTTTGGGCTGTCATTATCGCGTTTGCCCAGATAAAACCTGCCAAAATAAACCTGTCCCTTTTTGGTAGGTTTGGGAGAGGGAGCTGGGATGGACAAGACCGAATTGCGGCGAGTGGTGATTGCCCGGCGCAATGCAATTGGGTTGAATGCGCGGGCGGCAAAGTCTGCCGCTATCTGTGCGCGGCTTGTTGAGCTGTTGGATCGCTCGGACGCCACCGGACACGCCTTGTCCGCCGAACCACACACCGTTGCCGTCTATGCCGCCATGGGCTCCGAGGCAGACCCTGCCGCCTTTGCCGTGGCGGCCACCAAACGCGGCTGGCGCGTCGCCTATCCGTGCATGCTCTCGGCAATTGATGCCGCAGCTTGTGGCCAGCGCATGTGCATGCGGGCAGTTGCCGCCGACGATGCGTCCGCGGCACCGTTTATCGCCCACCCCACGCGGGCCTTTGCGGCCACAGACATCGACAGCAGCCGCTTCCCTATCGTGCCTGCCGAGGCTCTCAACATGATCGTCGTGCCGCTCGTGGCCTTCGACCACACCGGCGCGCGCCTAGGCTACGGTGGCGGTTGCTACGACCGCTACCTGCCCACAGTTTCGCCTACATGCCAAGTTGTCGGTATCGCCTTTGACGAGCAGTGCATCAGCCGCGTCCCCACCGACATCCACGACCAGCCGCTATCCAACATCATCAGCGCCTAACGGCTGGCGAACCTCCCGACAGCCTAGTGCTCCTCGCCGGCGCGGGCCAGGTCGTAGGGCGTGGTCTGGTAGACGTAGTAGTTGAGCCAGTTGGTATAGAACAGCTGAGCCTGGCTGCGCCAAACGTTGCGCGGCTCGGCGGTGGGGTCGTCGCCCGGGAAGTAATGCGCCGGCACCTCGGGATCAAGCCCGCGCTTCACGTCGCGCTCGTACTCCAGACGCAGCGTGTCGGTATCGTACTCGGGATGACCAAAGACAAAGAAGCGGCGGCTGTCGGTCGACTTGACGATGTACAGGCCCACCTCGTCGGACACGGCCACGACCTCGAGCTGCGGCTCGGCCTCCACGTCCTCGCGGCGCACATCGGTGTTGCGCGAATGCACGGCATAGAAACGGTCGTCAAAACCGCGGACCAGCGGGCTCTGCGGCTTCACCAGATAATGCTCAAAGACGCCGCTCGCCTTTGCCGGCAGGTCGTACTTCTGAATACCGTAATGATGGTAGAGCCCCGCCTGCGCGCCCCAGCAAATGTGCAGCGTAGAGTGCACGTGCGTGGTGGACCAATCCATGATCTGGCAGAGCTCGGGCCAGTAGTCGACCTCCTCGAACGGCATCTGCTCCACCGGCGCGCCCGTGATGATCAGGCCGTCGTAGTGGATGTCGCGGATGTCGTCGAACGTGCGGTAGAACGTCTCCAGGTGGCCGGCGCTTACGTGCGTTGCCTCGTGCGTCTTGGTGCGCAGCAGGTCCACCTCCACCTGCAGCGGCGTGTTGGAGAGCTTGCGCATAATTTGCGTCTCGGTGGCGATCTTGGTGGGCATGAGGTTGAGGATGAGCACACGCAGCGGGCGGATGTCCTGGTGCAGCGCGCGGTACTCGGTCATGACAAAGATGTTCTCGCTCTCGAGCTGCGCGGCGGCAGGGAGGGCGTCGGGAATGCGAATGGGCATGGAAGCTCCTAACGAGTCAGTTGCAGCTATGGTACAACGACCGGCCCCATCCGCGCGAGCACATCGCCCAGCGGTAGATTTTTGGACCATGCCTTAATTTCTACCTTTCGCTCTCTCGGGCACAGTTTGCCCCAAAACGCCGCAAAAGTAGAAATTAAGGCATGTCCCAAAAATCTACGGCACTTTAGTCTAGCAAAGTGGCAGCAGGACGCTACAATGGTTCGACGCGAAAAACTCGGCCGGAAGGATACGTATATGTACCAGACGCGTAAGATTGGTGTGGTCGGCCAGGGCCACGTAGGAGCACATGTCGCCAACAGCCTGCTTATGCAGGGCATTGCCGACGAGCTCTACCTGTGCGATATCAACGAGGCCAAGGTGACGTCCGAGGTCCAGGACCTGCGCGACTCCCTTTCGTTTGTCCCGTATAACACCAAGATCGTCAACTGCTACGACCACTACGAGGAGCTGGCCTGCTGCGACGTCATCGTCAACGCTGCCGGTAAGGTCGCACTGGCCGCCGGCAACCGCGACGGCGAGCTGTTCTTTACCACCGACGCCGCCCGCACCTTTGCCAAGCGCATCGTCGACGCCGGCTTTGACGGCATCTTCGTGAGCATCTCCAACCCCTGCGACGTCGTGTGCACCGAGCTGTGGCACCTGACCGGCTACGATCCCAAGAAGATCATCGGCTCGGGCTGCGGCCTGGATTCCGCCCGCCTGCGCACCGAGATCTCCAAAAAGATCGGCGTGAGCCCCAAGTCCATCGACGCCTACATGATCGGCGAGCACGGCTTTAGCCAGCTTGCCGCCTTTAAGGCCGCAACCATCGCCGGCAAGAGCCTCACCGAGCTTCAGGCCGAGAACCCCGACAAGTATGCCTTCGACCACATGGAGATTGAGGAGCTCGCGCGCAAGGGCGGCTATGTGACCTACGCCGGCAAGCAGTGCACCGAGTACGCCGTCGCCAACTCCGCCGCGCGCGTCTGCGCCGCCGTGCTGCACAACGAACACGCCGTGCTTTCGGCATCTACGCTTATGACTGGCCAGTATGGCGAGGAAGGCATCTTTACCTCCCTGCCGTGCGTAATCGGCGCCGAGGGCGTCGAGGAGGTCTACACACTCGACCTGTCCGAGCACGAGCTCGAGGGCTTCCACAAGAGCTGCCAGCACATTCGCGACAACATCGCCCAGCTCGACTGGTGGGATGCAGAGGCCTACGACGCAAAGTAGGCCGCTGGCTGCCGCAACCTTGCGAATCTAAGCGCGATACCAAGCGGGCCGCGCCGGAAATCCCCGGCGCGGCCCGCTTTTTTTGACTCACGCAGTGCCCTTGCGAATCGAAGGTGAATACTTTTCCGCGAAGTGAACGAGCAAAAACGAGCCCCCGAAGCATCGACACTTTTCAGACGCCGCTTCCTGCGGTTTCGCCAAGTTTTTCCTGCAGTTTTGGCGTCAAAAAGTGTGGATGCTTCGGGGGTCCAAAATAGGTCGTTCACTTCGCGGAAAAGTATTCACCTTCGTTTTCGCGCAAACACAAATCCAGCCGCCACAACGCAAAACGGGGCCCGCGCGTGGCGCAGGCCCCGTCAAAAAAGATAATTCCCGGTACTTAGTACTGCTCGATGCCCATGTAGCGACGAACCTCGGGGCTGTGGTCGAAGACCTTGCCGCGGGCAGCGCGCAGCTCGCAGCTCATGTTGTAGAAGAAGATCGGCTCCAGGAACGAACGCACGCTGGCCGGCACCTCGCCCACGCCGTACTCGAGCGCATCGAGCACCATGACCGTATCGGTATGCGTGTTGAGGAATGCGAGCGCGCGCTCCTCCATGGGACGGCACTCGCCCGATCCGAGCTGCACAAAGTAGAACACGCCGGGCTCGGTGGCCTCGAAGGGGCCGTGGAAGTACTCGCCGGAGTGGATGTAGCAGCAGTGCTGCCATTGCATCTCCATGAGCGAGCAGATCGCCATGGCGTAGGTCTGGCTAAAGTTGGGGCCGGAACCCAGGATGTAGAAGAACTCGTGCTGCTGGCAGAGCTCGGCAAAACGGGCACCCAGCTCGGCGTTGACCTTCTCGCGCGCGGCGGGCAGCAGCGCGTCCATCTGCCTAAGGCCTTCGTACATGTCGGCGAGCGCCTCGTAGCCCTCCTGCTGGTCGAGCAACTCGGCGGCGATCAGAGCGCCGATGCCCTGCGGCACCTCGGCCTGCGACACGCCCTCGCCCCACGGATAGACCCAGGTAGCCCACTTGCCGTTGTCGATCTTTGAGCCCTCGCAGTCGGTGAGGGCAACGACCTCGGCCCCGGCGGCCAGCGCCGTCTCGCAGCCGTCGACGACCTCTTGCGTGTTGCCGCTATGGCTGCAGGCGATGACGAGCGACTTCTCGCCAAGACTCTTGGGAACCATCAGGCAAAACTCGCGTGCCGTGTAGACCGTCGAGGTAAACGTGGTGGCCTCGCGCTTGAGCAGCTCGTTGGCCGGCATCAGGTCGATCATCGAACCGCCGCAGGCGATCCAAAAGACGTTCTCGATCTTACCCTTGCGCTCGATAATTTCCTGAATCAGATCGTGTGCCTTCACGGTGACGTTCCTCCTTGTGTGGCGGCTTTGGACGACGGCAGCTCGTACCTGCTGTCGTTCTATGTTGTTCTATTTATAGCATGCGAGCTGTCACAGGTGAAGTCGTTTCAGCAGATTTGTTCTATATTGTTCTATCTATGGACGTTAGATGTCGAACACGTAGCGCGAGCCCACGATCTTTTGGCGCCCGAGCAGCAGGGGCCGCCCGTCCGCATCGGTAAAGTACGCCTCCATATAGAAGAGCGGCTCGCCGACCGGCACCTCCAACAGCGGAGCCGCCTGAGCATCGGCAAGCGCAATCTCCACGGTGCAGGGGTCGGACTTGAACGGCGCACGCCCCGAATGCTCGGCAACGAGCGCAAAGATCGAGTTATCGGCGAGGTCCTTGTCGGCAAGCGTATGCAGGTAGGGATGGTCGGCCAGCACAAAAGCGTTGTTCTCGAGCATGACGGGCACGCCATCTGCCGTGCGCACGCGCTCGACCACGATGAGCTCGCAGCCGGGTTCCACGCCAAAGAACGCCGCGTCCTCGCGCGTCGCCGCGACCACTGTGCGCGACACCAGGCGCGCTCCGGCCACCATATCGTTGGCAGCACAACCCTCAGTAAAACTCTGGACGTCACCCTTCTGGCGAATCTTGCGCTTGAGCTTGGGCGCGCACACAAACGTGCCCCTCCCCTGCTGTCGGTGGAGATACCCCGCGCGCGACAGCTCCTCGATGGCACGGCGCACGGTGATGCGCCCCACGCCGTAGGACTTCGCGAGCTCCATCTCGGCAGGAATGCGCGAACCGGCAGGGTACACGCCGCGCGCGATCTCGCCCTTTAGGTCGTCCATGACCTGCTGGTACAGCGGCACGGCGGACGAGCCAGCGCGGCCGGTTTTATCGTCGGTTGCCATCGTTACGCTCCATCCCGTGCATGCTCGGACTCAAATTCTTCAATCGCCGCCATAAACTGCTCGCCAAAGGCGTCGGCCTTTTTCTCGCCGATGCCGTTGACCTGGATAAGCTCGTCGCACGTCTGCGGGCGCAGGCGGCACAGGCCGCGCAGGGCCTTGTCGGAGAAGACCATGTACGGCGCCATCTCCAGCTCGGCCGCGATCTCCTTGCGCAGGGCGCGCAGGCACTCGAACAGCTCGGCATCGTCGCCCACGCGCGGGCGCTGATCCAGCTCGGCCTCCTCGCGCAGCAGATCCACCGCACGGCGGGCGCGGGCCGAGGCCTTGCGCTTGGACGCGCGACGCTTAACGGTAAAGGCAAACGCCTCGTCCTCGACCTCGCCGGCACGCGGGCCCAGGCCCACGACCGGGTACTGCCCCTGCGAGGTGACCAAATAACCGCGGCCGCACAGCTGGCCGATGATGTCCTTGATGCGGCCGACCGATTCGCTCGACAGCTCACCATAGCCGCGATCCTCGTCCAGATGCATCTGGCGAATGCGCTCGGTGTTGCCGCCGTGAAGCACATCGGCGATGAGCGACTTGCCAAAGCGCATGGGGCGCGTGGCGACGTAGCGCACGGCGGCGCGGGCCATATCGGTGACGTCTTCGACCTCGAACTGCGTGAGACAGTTGCTGCAGTTGCCGCAGCCCTCGGCCTCGTCCGTGGCGGCGGCGCCCGAACCAGCCGCGGCAGCATGCTCGGCCGCGGCCTCGTCGCCAAAGTAGCGCAGCATGTATTCGCGCAGGCAACCGGTGGTATTGCAGTAGCCCTCCATCTGGCTGAGCAGGCGGTAGCGGTTCTGGAGCGCCCACGCGCGCTGCTCGTCGTCGAGCGCCTCGTCGGCAGCATCGCCGCGGTCGATCAAAAAGCGGCGCATGCGAAAATCGTTGCCGTTCCACAGCAGGTGGCAGCTGGCCGGATCGCCATCGCGGCCGGCGCGGCCCGCCTCCTGGTAGTAGGCCTCGATGCTCTCGGGCACATTGTTGTGGATGACGTAGCGAACGTTGGGCTTGTCGATGCCCATGCCAAAGGCGTTGGTGGCAACCATCACCTGAATATCGTCGTCGATAAAGGCGCGCTGGCTTTGACGGCGGGCGTCGTTGCCCATGCCGGCATGGTAGCGGCCAACGCGAATGCCGCTGGGACCCAGCGCCTCGGTAAGCTCGCCCGCCAACGCATCGACCGCCTTGCGGGTCGAGCAATACACGATGCCGCTCTCGCCCGAATGCGCGATCACATAGTCGCGCACCCACGCGGCCTTGGCCTTGTCGCCCATCTCCTCGCAGCCAAAGTAGAGGTTCTTGCGATCGAAGCCCGTCACCACCGTCGCAGGGTTTTGCAGACCGAGCATCTGCTGGATATCGGCACGCACGCGCTCGGTCGCCGTGGCGGTAAAGGCCGCCACGATGGGTCGCTGCGGCAGGGAGTCAATGAACTCGCGAATCTGCAGGTAGGCGGGGCGGAAATCCTGGCCCCATTGGCTTACGCAATGGGCCTCGTCAATGGCCACGAGCGGAACGCCGATGCCGCCTTCGGCCGCAGCTTCCTGCGCAAAGGCCAGAAAGCGCGGCTCGAGCAAACGCTCGGGTGCCACATACATAAGCTGGTAGCGACCCTCGCGCGCCCGCTTGAGCACGGTGTTTTGCTGGGCTGGAGTAAGGCTGGAGTTGAGATAGCTGGGTCGCGCACCCGCCGCGAGCAACGCACGAGTCTGGTCCTCCATAAGCGACAGCAGCGGACTCACCACAAAGGTGATGCCGGGCAGCATGAGCGCGGGCACCTGGTAGCAAATGGACTTGCCGGCGCCTGTGGGCATAACGCCCAGCGCATCGCGACCGGCAAGGATCGCATCGACCATGCGGTCCTGCCCCGGGCGAAACGAGGTGTAGCCAAAATAGGCGCCGAGCGTGTCGAGCGCCATCTGCTGCATGCTATCGGTCATGGTTTCCTAACGTCCAAGTCATCTGCCGCCGATTATACGCCGCCACGCGGACCGGTGCCGCACGGCTGTCAGTCACGGACAACGCGGTCCAAAGGGCAGTCATTTAAGTCTGTCCCCAATGACTACCCCAATTTCTTGACAAGCGCGGAAACGTCGCTGGTTGAGCATAAGTCAGCGAAAACGCCCCTAAGCGAGCAAGGTGGCGTGAAAGAGGAGGGAAGCGTACTTCGGTACGCGACCGACGATTGAACGTCAGATTGCCGCTTAGGGGCGTTTGCAGCGTCGGCCGGTCCGCCGTTCGTCAGAACGGCGGAACCAACTCTACATCACCATGACGTAGCGGCTGCCCACGTAGTACTGCTTACCCATCAGGACCGGCTCGCCATTGGGGCCGATAAAGCCGGCACGCAGGTTGAGCAGCGGGTCGTGCGGGGCAATGCCCAGCTCGGCGGCCTGTTCGGCGTTGGCGCGAACGGCCTCGACCGTGCGGTAGCCAACCGAGACAATCGGCGTTCTGCCAACACGCTCGACCTCGGCAAAAATCGACTTGTCCTCAAGATCGGCCGTCAACAGCTCACGGTAGGCGTCAAACGGCACAAAGATGTTCTCCTCAAAGATGGGCTCGCCGTCGGCTGTACGTACGCGCTTGATGTGCAGCAGCAGCGCGTCCTTCTGCAGGCCAAAGAACTCCATCTCGTTTTGACGTGCCGGCACAATCTGGCGATCGACCACGTGTGCACCCGCCTCCATGCCATTGTCGGCACACAGCGCGGTAAACGTCTGCAGCGTCGAGGCGTGGAACTGGCGGTTGATGTGCGGCGTGGAAACAAAGGTGCCGCGGCCCTGCTGCTTAACCAGGTAGCCATCGGAGCAGAGCTCCTCGACGGCGCGGCGCACCGTAATGCGGCTCACCTCGTACTGCTCGGCAAGCTCAAGTTCGGACGGAATACGCTCCTTGGGTGCATAAACACCTTTCTCAATCGCATCCTTGATCTCGTCGTAAATCTGCTGGTAAAGCGGTGCATTTTTGGGCGCAGGCATATCTGATCACTCTTATCAAAATATCGAAATAACTAATACGTATATAACGTCTTTTTATATGTTATCTCAGTTTGATAAAACGATACACCACATACAGCAAATCCTTACTTGCCGTCGTCCTGCTGCAGGCTGTCCTGTTCACTGAGGCGCGCCTGACGACTCGCTATGCGAGCGGGCTTGTCGGGATCGGGAACGGCCGTGGGCATGGGCTCGTCGACATGACCGCCCCACCAGCCGCCCACAAAGTTGAGCGTGTGGAACACATTGATCACGGCGCCGGGATCAATGTCGCACACTAGCTTGATAATGTCCTGGCTCTCGTAGGTCGAGACAACGGTGTGCAGCAGGTACATCTTTTCACGGCTGTATCCGCCGATGACCTCGGCGCAGCTAATACCATGCTGAAAATGGTCAACATAGGCGGTCATGACCTCATCGGCCTTGCGCGTTGTGATCTGCAGCGTCACACGGTCGTAGCGATGATAGAAGCTGTCGATGGTCTTGGTCGAAATAAACTGGAACACGATAGAGTATGCTGCGTTGTCCCAGCCAAACATAAAACCAAAGATCGCCAGGATAAAGCAGTTGAAACCAAAGATAACGCCCCAGATGGTCTTGCCCGTGTGGTTGGAGACCCACAGCGCGATAAAGTCGGTGCCGCCGGTGGATGCGCCGGACTTAAGCGCAATGGCAGCGCCCAGGCCCGAGACCACGCCGCCAAAAATGATGAGCATGATCTTGTCACCCAAAAACGGGGCGAAGTGAAAGATATTGAGAAACAGCGACGAAAGCACGACCTGCATCATCGAGAAGATGACGAAGCGCCTGCTGATGCCGCTCCAGCACAGAAGCGCCACGGGGATGTTGAGCGCGAGCATGCCGAGCGAGATGTCGATATGAACGCCGCCGAGCGAGGTAACGCGATCGAGCAGGACCGCGACGCCGGTGAGACCGCTCGGAAGCAGGTCGGCGGGGCGAATGAACGCCTGGATCAGGAATGTCTGGAGAACGGCGGAAATTGTGACCGCCACAGCAGTGATGGCGCGGCGGACAATGGTAAGGCGGCCGAGCACGAGCACGCGGTCCGTGAGCTGATCGATGGCGTTCGCCACGTAGGCTCCTTTCGAAGGCAGATGTAGTTGTGGGGCATGTCGGCGATTGTAGCATGGAGCGCGAAAGGGCGCTTCAATTCACCCGCTCTCGACAACCAAAACGAGCCAGCATCTCCCCAACCAAAGAGCCCAAATTCCAAGTGAGTAGACTATTCGCGACCTGTCGAGCACACCCAAAACAGCCACCTCTGTGACCTGCAGTTTTACTAAGGCAGATTCGCTTTGTGCTCTGCCTGAGCCGAAAAGTCTACTCACTTAGTCTGAGTCGGAGCCAAACGGATCAAATCGAAGCCAAAATGAGCCGATCTGTCGCAAAAGACGCGTGAATCGGTACTTCTCGTAGCGAATTGACGCTATAAAGCGGTCAGAATGTCGGCGAGGCTATCGATGATGGCATCAGCGGCGGACTGATCCAGGTTGACGCCCTCGTGCGGGCGCAGCGCCAGGACGCGGGCGCCGGAGCGCTTGCCGGCCTCGATACCCAAAGGCGAGTCCTCGATAACCAGGCACTCGGCAGGCTCCATACCCAGCGCCTCCATGGCACGCAGGTAGATCTCGGGGTCGGGCTTAAACGCACTGCACTCGTGACCGCTGATGGTGTAGTCCAGCACGTCGGCGATACCGGCAATCTCAACCAGCTCGTCAATGAGCTCACGATAGGACGAGCTTGCGATGGCGCACTTCACGCCGCGCTTGTGCAGCTCGCGCATTACCGGCTCCGTCTGCTCGTTGAGCAGCTCGGCATACGGAACGGGATGGTCTGGACTGTAGACCTGCTTGTACTCCACGCGCAGGCGCTCGCGCAGCTCAACATCGTCGGGCACCAGCGCCTCCCAAATGGCGGGCTCGTTAGACCCCGAAAGATCGGGAATCTCATCAAAGTGGAACCCCTTCTCTTCCATAAACGCCACGCGGCGACGGTTGTAGAACCACTCGGTATCGACCAGCACGCCGTCCATATCAAACAGCACTGCCTTGATCATACGCATCTCCTCCCACCTGCCAAAAAGGGACAGGTTTATTTTGGTAGGTTTTATCTGGTGTTTTGCGACGCGACAGACACGCCCTCCCCAAAGCAAAAAAGGGGACGGGGCAAAACCCCATCCCCTCTCAATCAACCCGTAAGGTCTACTTACTTGTGATTAGTAGGAAAGCTTCCACATGTAGCGACGCATGGTCAGCGGGTGCTGACGGGCCTCGGCGATCTGGTTGCCGTACTCGCGCATAACGGCGAGGTGCAGCAGCGGGTTGAAGTAGGTGACGACGCTCGCGGGCACGGCGTCGGCCAGGCCGTAGTCCTTGGAGTCGATCAGAGCGACCTTGGCGCCCATGCGCTTAAGGAAGGTGAGGGCGCGGGCGTCCATCGGACGGGTGGCACCATCGGACATGAAGAAGACGTAGGGCTTACCCTCGGTGGAAACCTCGAACGGGCCGTGGAAGTACTCGCCGGTGTTGTAGGCGGCGGCGTCGATCCACTGCATCTCGGTGAACAGGAAGGCGGCGTGAGAATAAGCCATCTTCTCGGAGGCACCGGAGGCCATGAAGTAGATCATCTTGTCGTCCTTGAAGTCCTGGGCGAACTGCTTGGCAAGACCCTTGGCGGACTGAGCGGCGTTCTCGCAGAGCTCGAAGACGTTGGTGAGGCCGGTGATCATGTCCTCGTAGTGGTCATAGCCTTCGGTCTGCTGAAGGATCTCGAGTGCAAGAGCGATGGCGTAGCCGGGCTTCTCGCACTTGGCAGCGTAGTTGGCGTGGAAGCCGTGAACGATGACGTGGTCGGCGTCGACGGTCAGAGCGGAGCCAGCCTTGTTGGTAAGGGAGACGACCGGGCAGTTGTGCTTCTTGGCGGTCTTGTTGGCCTCGACAGTCTCGGGCGTGGAGCCACCGAGGGAGCAGGTGATCACGAAGGTGTGCTCGTTGACCCAGGAAGGCGTGTCGTAGTTGAACTCGTTAGCGGTGAAGATCTGAACGTTCAGCTTGTCCGTGTTGTTGGCCAGGAAGTACTTGGCGGGGTAAAGGTCGGACATGGAAGCGCCGCAGCCGACGAAGGCGACGCTGTGGATCTCGTGGTTGGACAGGACGTCAGCGACGATCTGCTTAGGGAGGTTAAGGTCGATCTCGTACATCTGACACATTCCTTTCGATTTTTTGCGGCGCCACATTGCCGGACGCACGCAGGGTTACCGTAGTTAGGACCGAGTCGCCGGCCCGTTGAGGATGTGACAAGGGAACTGTCCCTTTGACACATTTAGGGATGGAAGCCTGCCTGGGGTATGGGATGCCAGGCAGGCCCCCGGGGAAAGCGGTTAGACGCTTGGTCGCGACTAGGCCAGGATGCCGGCCGCGGAGAGGGCGATGCCACCCACGATGGCGATCACGAGAAGCCAACCGGTGTTGACGTTCTTCTTGATGAGCCAGTACATAAGGCCGGTGAGGCCAAGGGAGATCATCTGGGGCATCATGCCGTCCAGGATGTCCTGGATAACGACGGTGCCCTCAGCGAACTGCAGCGGGGTAGTGGCGCCGATCAGCGTAGCGATCATGCCGCCCACGGACATAAGACCCACGATACCGCAGACATACATGAGCTTCTCCATGAGGTCGCCGCCCTGGAGCTTGCTCAGGTACTCGTGGCCACCCTGGTAGCCGATCTTGGCTGCGAACCAAGTGATCAGCACAGAGGGGACGATGGAGATGAGCATGGCCAGGATCGGGCCCATGATGGAGCCCTGTTGAGCCAGCTGAACGCCCAGGCCAAAGGCGATAACGCGGATGGTGCCCTGGAAGAAGGAGTCACCGATGCCGGAAAGCGGACCCATGAGGGAGGTCTTGACCGCGTTGATCGAATCGGGGTCGAAGTTCTCGGGATCCTTGGCGTACTCCTCCTCCATGGAGGCGGCGAGGCCCAGGATGAAAGCGCTCGTCTGCGGGGTGCAGTTGTAGAACGCCATGTGACGGTGGTAAGCCTCTTTCTTAGCAGCGAGCTGCTTGGGGTCGGACTCGTCCGGATAGAGGCGATCGAGCGTGGGAACCATGCCGTAGAGGAAGCCCATGTTCATCTGACGCTCGTAGTTCCAAGAGGCCTGGATGGCCCAGGAGCGCCAGAAGAACTGGCTGACCTTCTTGTTCAGGGACACGTCCTTGGTTGCGGTTGCCATAGTGTGTTCCTCCTTAGTCTTCGTCGTCTTCGAGCGGATCGTAGTCGGAATCGACACCGGCGGCTGCATGGGAACCGTTGAACTTGAAGCCCATGAAGACGATAGCCAGGCACACACCGATCAGAGCGACCGCGATGACGGACAGGTTGAGGTAGGCGGCGAGCAGGAAACCGATGAACAGGAACGGGGTCATACCCTTCTTGATCATCATGGTGAGCAGCAGGGCCAGACCGTAGGCGGTCATGATCTTGGTCGAGACGTTCAGACCAACGGACAGCCACTCGGGAACCATGTTGACGATGGCTTGGACCAGGTCGGTACCGACAAAGACGGCCAGGAAGATCGGCAGGAAGTACATGATGGCGTACAGACCGGAGCCGGCGCAGATGTGCATGCGGTAGGCGGTCTTGAACTTGCCGTTATCAATCGCGCTATCGGCCACATGGGTGAGGGCGGCGATGATGGAACGGAACACGATGCCGAGGAGCTGACCCAGGACGGCGACCGGGATGGCGATCGTCATGGCGGTCTCAGCGGAAGCATCGGTCAGGCACGCGAAGGCAGCTGCCACGATGCCGCCCAGGACCATATCGGGCGGAACGGCGGCGCCGACCTGCACCAGGCCCATGGATACGAGCTCGACGGCGGCACCGACGGCAAGGCCGGTGGGCACATCGCCCAGCAGCAGACCGACGAGCGTGGCGCCAACGAGGGGCTGCTCGAAGTTAAGACGGCCGAGCAGGCGGGAGTCCCACATGCAGAACACGCCGACGAGGCCGACGAGCACCGCACTGATGAACGTATTCATACCCTTCTCCTTTCAGTCAGGCAAAAGCCTGGTTGATTACAGCTTGGCGTCGATGTCGACGCTCTGATACGTGGGGGTCTGCTGGACGTAGAGCTTGATGCCCATGTCGAGCAGCTGGTTGACGTCGGCCTTCTGGGTGGCGTCGAAGAAGACGGAGCTGTCCTTGCCGCCGACCTGATCGGCACCGTCGTGGTTGGCGGTGGCGCCCAGGTTGATGGCGTCGAGCTTGTAACCCTGGCAGAACTGCAGCATCTCGGCCGTGTTGCCAAAGACGAACATGACGCGCTCGCCGAGGGTGTTGAGCTTGTCCATCTTGGCGAGGGCACGCTCGACGGTGAAGACGTTCAGGCGCACGCCCTGGGGCTTGGCCAGCTTAAGAGCGCCCTTCTTGATGTCATCGTTGGCGGCAGCGTTGTCGACGACGATGATGCGCTCGGCCTGAACCTTGGTGGTCCAGGTAAAGACGACCTGACCGTGCAGCAGACGGTAGTCAAGACGTGCGAGGACGATCTTGGCGGGACCGGAGCTGTGACGGGGCGCCTTAGCCTTCTTGGCGGGAGCCGCGGCAGCCTCGACCGGTGCGTTGGGGTTGGTCAGACCGGTGCGGGCCTCGTTGATGAGGGCCGCGAGCTCGGCACCCTTGACGGGGGCGGGGCTCATAGCGAGCGTCAGTGCCAGCGGAATGTTGAAACCGCTGATCACCGTGAATGCCGCACCGTTGCGGGAAAGCTCGACCATGCTGTTGTTGACCGAGCTGCCGAGCATATCGGTCAGCACATAGACGGTGTCGTCCGCGTTGAACGTGGCGATCATGGCGTCCACCTTGTTGGTGATGGGCTCCTTGTCGTCACGAGCAAGCGACACGACGTGGACGTTCGACACGTCGCCGAGAACCATCTCGAGCGTGTCTTTGGCGCCTGCGGCCAGGCCGCCATGAGATGCGAGAATGATCTGATTCATCTTGCCTCCTCCTTTTCGTTATGGTCATTATAACGTCTTATACGTTGCGGATATTGCTAATTAGTATAAAGACCGTTCGCGGGTGAAAATCGACCGTTGACGGGTTTAACGTACTTGAAACGTTGGGACTGGGCAGGCCGGCACTGGCGGGATAACCCCAAGTCGGACCCTGCGCGCAATCCCCTATCGCACGAAGTACCAGGGGCTTTCCTGCACGGTGGGCTCCAGCGCGATGCCGGTGCGCTCCTTAAACAGATCCATGTCCTGCGTTTTCTCCGTCCACCACGCGTTGGGCTTAAAGGTCATGCTCTCAGCGACATGACCGACAAATACACTGTTGCGCAGCTTGGAGAAGTCGGTGTTCATAATCAGGATGGACATGAGCACCAGCACAATACCCAGGACCTTGATCGCGCCGGCGGACTCGGCATAGACACCAATGCCCACCAGTACGGTGACGACCGTCTCGAAAGACATTACGACGGGAACTTTCGATGTCTCGAGCCCCATGGACAGACCCTGCATATATAAGATGTAAGCCACGGCTGTGGGGATGAGTCCAAAGCCAAGGAACAGCAGCAGCAGCTGTGGCGACATTGCCGCGGCGACATCCGGCCACGGAGCCGCGATAGCCGCCATAACCGCACCGCCAAAAACAAGGCCCCAAAACGTGACAGCCAGCGGGTGGACCGTCTTGGTTGCTATCCGGCTAAACACCGCGAGCGACGCCCCACAAAAGCCTGCAATCACGCCCGACGTGACGCCCCAAACCGAAAAATGGAAACCGGAAAGGTCGCCATTAGTTACTGCAAGTACACAGCCCCCTATGTTAAAAGCGATGGCAACGAGCTTGTTGGGGGTCACGTCCTCGCGATAAAGCACGCGGCCGAGCACGACGCCAAACACCGGCGAGGTATAGAGCAGCACCGAGGCCGTGGACATGCCCACCTCGCCCATACACTCGTAATAGCAAGTGTTGGCGGCGGCCAAACCGACGATACCGACAAGCGCGCAGGGAACAAGCTCTTTAGGGCTTGCCTTGAACAGGGCCAGCGGACCCTGAGCCACGGTAGACCCCTCACCCGAACGGCAGCCCATAAACATCAGGACCGGCGCCAAGATAAGCGCTCCGACCAACAAGCGAAAGGCAGCCATACTCTGGGACGTAACGCCCATGGCCGAGATGCCGTTTACAAAGATTCCGATGCTGCCCCACATAAGCGCGGCGATCAGCACCAGCACATAGCCCAGATTGCTTTTCTTCAACGCAGCCTCCTCGGTATTGTTTCCAATATGTTTCACACTACGTTATAGTCGTTATATACATTTTTCAAGGCACAAATCGCCAAACGGGAAATCTCTAGACAAAGGGAGTGTCCCGCCAGCCACGGTATCGTCGATGTTTTGGCAATGTCAGCGAAAACCCGCCAGAGCGAGCAAGGTGCCTTGAAGTGAGGCGGCATTGACCTTCTGGTCATGCCGCCGAAACTGAAAGGCAGATTGCCGCTCTGGCGGGTTTGCAGCGTCGGCCGGTTACGGCGTTTGGTAAAACGCCGTAACTAATAATCAAGCTTCCACATGTAGCGGCGCGTCATGTAGTCCTTGTGGGTAACAGCAGAGAGAGCGCGCATGTACACGTTGTTGAGGATCGGCGCAAAGATCAGGTGGTTGAAGTATTCGCTCACGCTGTCCTTGATGTCGTTGAGGCCGAGCTCCTTGGCGTCGAGCTGATAGACGCGCTCGCCACCGTACTGGTTGACGAAGCGGATGCCGCGCTCGTCGTTGCAGCGGCTGCGGCCGACGCTGATGAGCTGGAACAGCGAGGTACGCTTGTCCAAGATCTCGAAGGGACCGTGGAAGAAGTCGCAGGTGTTGATGGTGCAGGAGTCGATCTGCAGCATCTCCTGCACGTTGCAGATGCTAAAGACGTAGGCGGCACCAAAGAGCGGACCCTGAGCCATGACGTTGATGCAGGGCTTGTCGGCGTTCTGCTCGGCCCACTTAGCAGCGAGCGGACGGGTGTACTCGACGGCCTTGCGATAGATGGGGTCGACCAAGTCGAACGCGGCCATAGCGGTCCCGTACTCGGCATAGCCCTCGGTCTGCTGCGTGAGCTCCATGGCGATCATGGTCACGACGGCGGAGTTGGTGCGGCCCATGCAGGACTCGTCGATGGCAAGGCTGTCGTACTGGATCTTGTAGTCGCAGACCTCGGTGAGGCCGGACTCGTCAACATAGATGGCGATGGTGCTGGCGCCGTGATCCTTGGCGACCTGAGCGGCGACGATGGTCTCCTTGGTGCCGCGCATGGACACGACGACGGCCAGGGTGTTCTCGTTGACGTAGGCAGGGGTTGCGTGCACGAACTCGTTGCTGGTGTAGCTGGAGCTCACGACCTGCGTGGCCTCGTGCTCCATAAAGTACTGGGCAGGATAGTTACCGCCGTTGGATCCGCCGGCGCCGATCCACACGACGCGCCTGATGCCGCCCTTGTCTGCCTTGTCAGCCAAAACCTGGGAGACGACATCCTTAACCTGTTCCTGAGTAGTCATCGTGCATCAGCCTTTCTTCTCGTTTGATGCTCTCGATGGCATACAAGTTACATACATGTTTTGGTTATGTCGACTAGTTGTATGCTATATTTGTCTTAGATATTTTGCTGGTAAAGTTTTCGGCAATCCATTATCAGCGGTTTTGTTGTCATGTTGGATACATGCTTGGTTCAGTAAGCATACAGGTTAGATACAGGTTGTTCGCATGAGCACTTCGTCGAAAAAGAACTTGGCCCAATACGAGCGTCTGGCGGGTACGCTGCGTGACCGCATCGCCGCCGGCATCTACGCGTGCGGAGACAAGCTGCCGTCCGAGATGGAGCTCATGGGCGAATCGGGCCTGTCGCGCAGCACTGTGCGTCACGCGCTTAAGGTGCTTGTTGACGAGGGTCTGGTTCGCACCGAGCGCGGACGCGGCGCCTTTGTGGCTGACACGCCGGCGCTCCACGAGAACAACCTGGTGTTTTCGAGCTATACCAAGCAGGTCGAAGGCCAGGGTATGAAGCCCACCACGCGCACGGTGGACTCGGGCTTTGCCAAAGCAATGGGCAGCGTGGCCAAGTTCTTTGACGCTAGCGTGGGCAGCAAGCTTGTCAAACTTGTCCGTCTGCGTTACCTGGACGATGCGCCGCTGTGCCTGGAGACCACCTATTTGCCGCCAAGCTTTGGGTCGCTCATCGATCGCGATATCAACGGTTCGCTCTACGCCACGCTGCGCCAGGAGTTCCATCGTGCGCCGGCGCAGGGGCATAAGACCTTTGAGGTGTGCTATGCCTCGCAAAACGAGGCGTTTTTGCTCAACGTTGAGCGCGGGCAGGCGCTGATCCTGATCACCGACTACGTCTACGACACCGACGGTCGCCCGCTCCATGTCTCCAAGCGCATCCAACGTACCGACCGCGCCAAATACACCGAGCCCATCGGCTAACCTGCCAAAATAAACCTGTCCCTAAATGGTAGGTTTGGGGAGATCGGGGAACCAGGTTGGTTTGGGTTGGTTGGGCGTGCGCTCGGCCAGGACCAGCTCCATCCAACACATGTCGTACCAGCGGCCGAACTTTTGCGCGCAGCGGTCGAAGGCGCCCACCAGGCGGTATCCCATGTGGGCATGGAAATCCTGGCTGTTGTGCGTCAGATACTCGTCGTCCTTATCGTGCGGCACGGCGATGAGCGCGCACATGCTGGTGATGCCCATCGCGACCAAGCATTGCTTGAGCGCGTCGTGCAGCCTGCGGCCCAGCCCGCCGTGGCGCACGTCGCGCGCCAGATAGATCGACGTCTCGACCGACCAGTCATAGGCCTCGCGGCTGTTAAGCGCGCTCACATAGGCATAGCCCACTGGGTGCCCGTCCAGCTCCATCACCAAATACGGGTAGCGCTTGAGCGTACGCTCGATGCGCCCGGCGAACTCCTCAACGCTCGGCACCTCGTATTCGCAGGTTATCGCCGTCTCGCGTACATACGGCTCATAGATGGCAAGCAGCGCCGGCGCATCATCGGGCGTCGCCAGGCGAATTGTCGGCTCGGACATCTCGGGCATACAGCCCCTCCCCCACAAAAGCAAAGGCCGCCCTGCGCCAAACCCAGGCGTAGGGCGGCCCCTCGTCATTACATCAAGCTACAGGACAGCCGCCAGCGCGTCGATGTCCTCCTGCGTCGTGGCCCAGCTGGTGCAAAAGCGCACCACGGTGTGGGTCTCGTCGTACTTTTCCCAATACTCGATCGCGGCATGCTCGCGAATGCGCGCCATGTCCTCGTTGGGCAGAATCACAAACTGCTGGTTTGTGGGCGTCTCCAAGAAGAACTGGTAGCCGCGCTCGTGCAGCACGCGACGAAGCGCCTGCGCGGTTTCGATCGCCTGGCGACCAATCTCAAAATACAGGCCATCGGTAAAGAGCGCCTCAAACTGCACGCCCGTCAGGCGGCCCTTGGCCAGCAACGCACCGTGCTGCTTAATGCGCGGAATGGGATGCGCCGGAGCGTGCATGCCGCAAAACACCACGGCCTCGCCGCACAGAGCGCCGCACTTGGTGCCGCCGATGTAGAACACGTCGCACAGCTGTGCCAGCTCGGGCAGGGTGAGGTCGCACTCGTCGGCTGCCAGCGCATAGGCCAGGCGGGCACCGTCCACAAACAGCGGAATCTCGCGCTTCTGGCACACCGCATGAATTGCCGCGAGCTCGGCCTTGGAGTACAGCGTGCCGTACTCGGTCGATAGGCTCACGTACACGGCGCCCGGGAACACCGTGTGCTCGTAGCTCTCGTTTTCGTAGAACACCTGGGTATAGTTCTCGAGGTCCTCGGCGTGCATCTTGCCCTCGTAGCCGGGGATGGTGAGCACCTTGTGGCCGCCAAACTCGATGGCGCCCGCCTCGTGGCAGGCGACGTGACCAGTCTCGGCAGCAACGACGCCCTCGTAGGGCGCAAGCAGCATGTCGATCACCGTCGCGTTGGCCTGCGTGCCGCCCACCAGAAAAAACACGTCGGCATCGGGGGCCTGACAGGCCTCGCGAATAAGGTGCTTGGCACGCTCGGTGTGCGCATCGGTGCCGTAGCCGGGCTGCGGCTCCATATTGGTGTCGACGAGCGCCTGCAGCACCGCCGGATGGGCGCCGTGGGAATAGTCGTTGTTAAACGCGAGCATGGCAATCCTCTCTTACCGGGTATCGGCCAGATGATTCAAACGGGGCTATTGTACGCCGTTGGGATAGGCAATGCGCGCGGCAAGGCACTCAAGTGCCAGCACCAAGGCAAAGCCGCAGCTCACGTCACTCAAAAAGTGCGCGCCGATCACGATGCGGCCAAAAGCGACGAGCGCCGCAACCACAGCGGCCGCCCAAAAGACCACGCGGCGGCGCGACGGCCTTTCCTTAAAGGCCGCCGCGGGAAGCCCGGCGAGCATAAGGCCGATCGCCGCGTGCGCGGTGTGCCCGCTCGCGAACGACTTAAAGCCGTCCTTGATCACGCCGGCGGCAATATAGCTCCACTTGTCGGGATTGCCGATTACCCACCACGGCTGAAAATTGAGCCCCGGCGTGACCTCGATCACGCGCATGCGCGGGCGCGACCACAGCGGCTTGACGATCACGTTGAGGATAATGGCCTGAGCGACCCACACGGCAAGCACCATCAACGCCCAGCGCGTGAGCTCGTCGGGATCGGTGTCGCGTGTGAGGCGGTAGGCGATAAGGTTGGCAGCGATGACCAGCACAAACGTCAGCACCAGCTGAAACGCGATGAGTTTGCCGCCGACACGCTGCGATCCGACAATCTCGTAGCCGAGCAGGCCCACGTTGATGAGAATGCCCAGCGCGGCGAGCCACTTGCTTGCCTTGGAATCGGGGCGCACCGCTCGCACGAGCATAACGCCCGCGATGCTCGCCGTCAGCTCAAACGGTAGCTCGCCGGCCGCCTCGACAAAGCGACCGTACATGCTGCCGATGTTGAACAGCGCGCTCGAAATCTGATAATCGAAGAAACTGCCCACGCCCAGGCAGAGGGCAAGGATAACCGCGATAGCAGCGGCGTCTTTCTTATAGATGTACCCGAACATGCTTTCCTTTCGATGGAACCAGATTGCCCAAATGGGGCGTTTGCAGCGTCGACCCGTTAGTCATCGTCGCTCGCACCCAGCTGCTGCAGCAGCATGAGCGCGGCTGCCACGGGGCCGGTGCCGTCGTTGGCGTCGAGGCCGCGACCCAAGCCGCTGCCCGCACCGGCGCCCGCCTTGTAGGGCACCGACAGCTTGCGGCTTTTGGGGAAGTTCACCGCGCCATAGCGATTCTTGAACTCAAAGGCTACCTTCTTGGGAACGTCAACCCCCAGGAAGGTAATGCGCCCACCGCTGAGCGTGACGCTCTCGAGCCCCAGGCGCTCGCCGCGAATGCGGATGCGCGCGCGGTTGAACAGGTTGAGTCCCGCCAACGGCAGCTCACCATGCGCAGCCTCGGTCTCCTCCTGCACCTCATCGATGCTCTCCAGGTCCTCGGCCGCCGCAAGTTTGCGGTACACGAGCACGCGCTGATCCACCGCCGGCATGTACTCCTCGGACAAGAAGTAATCGGCCGGCAGGTTGATGCCCACGCTCGCCGCCTCCACGCCGGCATCGTCATCGCCGCGCGCCTCGGCCACGGCCTGTCCCAGCATCTGCGTAAACAGGTCGAAGCCCACGCTCGACAGGTTACCGTGCTGTTCGGCACCCATAAGCGAACCGGCGCCGCGGATCTCCAGGTCGCGCATGGCGATGCGCATGCCGCTGCCCAGGTCCTGGAACTCGGAAAGCGCGGTCAGGCGTGCCGTGGCCTCCTCGGTAAGCGGCAGCTCGCCTGGGAACATAAAGTACGCGTATGCCTGCGTGGCTGAGCGGCCCACGCGGCCCTTGAGCTGGTAGAGCTGTGCCAGGCCCAGGCGCTGCGAGTCCTCGATGATGAGCGTGTTGGCGGTCGCGTTGTCGATACCGCTCTCCACGATGGTCGTGGCGATGAGCACGTCAATCTTCTTGGTCGCGAACTCGATCATCACGTCCTCGACCTCGCGCGGGCTCATCTTGCCGTGCGCCACGCCCACGCGCGCCTCGGGCGCGGCCTCGTGCACGCGCGCCACGGCGTCGTCGATGGTCTTGACGCGGTTGGACACGTAATACACCTGGCCGCCGCGGCCCACCTCCAGGCGAATCGCCGCGCTCACCACGTCGGGATCGTACTCTCCCACGTGCACGATCACGGGGCGGCGCCCGGTCGGCGGCGTGGTGATCAGGCTCATGTCGCGCACGCCGCTCGTGGCCATCTGCATGGTTCGCGGAATCGGCGTTGCCGAAAGCGTGAGCACGTCAATCTGCTCGCGCAGGTTCTTGAGCTGCTCCTTGTGCTGCACACCAAAGCGCTGCTCTTCGTCGATGATCACCATGCCCAGGTTCTTGGGGTTCACGTCGGCAGAAAGCAGGCGGTGCGTGCCGATCAGCACGTCGATCGTGCCCTCGGCAAACGCCTTGAGCGCGCGCTTTTGCTGCGCCGGGGTGCGGAAGCGGCTGAGCACTTCGACCTCGAGGCCAAACGGGGCAAAGCGCTCAAAGAACGTCTCGTAGTGCTGCTGGGCCAGAATGGTCGTGGGGCAGAGCACCATGACTTGGCGGCCGGAGTCCACGCACTTAAACGCCGCGCGCAGGGCGACCTCGGTCTTGCCGAAACCCACGTCGCCGCACAGCAGGCGGTCCATGGGCTTGGGCGCCTCCATGTCCGCCTTAATGTCGGCGATAGCCTCCAGCTGGTCGCGCGTCTCGTCGTAGGGGAAGCTCTCCTCCATCTCAATCTGCTCGGGCGTGTCGGGCGGACAGGCGATACCGGTAATCGACGAGCGGCGCGTATACAGATCGACCAGGTCAAACGCCAGCTTTTTGGCATTCTTGCGCGCCTTGTTGGTGGCACGCGTCCAGTCGGCGGTGTTGAGCCTGGTCAGGCGCGGCTTATCGCCGTCGGGACCAACGTAGCGCGTAATGCGGTCAACCTGCTCCAGCGGCACATAGAGTTTGTCGCCGTCGGCGTATTCCAGCAAGAAGTAGTCGCGCTCCTTGCCGCCCACTTCCTGGCGCGCGATCTCGCTAAAGAGCGCGATGCCGTGGGTGGCATGCACGACGTAGTCGCCCGGCTTAAACGGGAAGGTGATCTGCGTAATGTCCACCTTGCGACGGCTGCGGGCGCGGTTGGCGTCCATGCGGGCGTTGAGGTCGGCGATCGAGAACACGGCCAAATTGGCATCGGGCACCACCACGCCCTGCGGCAGGGCAGCGTCCACAAAGGTCACGCGCCCGCGCGAGATGGTGGGCACGGCGGCACCGGCGGCAGCCTGCGCCGCGCCCGCCTCGAGCGAGCGGGCGTTGAGCGCGTCGGCATGGCGCTCACGAATCGAGGCATGGGCCTCCTGACGGGCGGCGCGGTCGGCAGAATCCGCCGCCGCCACGCGCACGCGGTCGCCGATAACGCCGGCGTTTTCGGGGGCCGCGGTCAGCGATTCCTCAAAGGTAATGCCCTCGTCGCCAAAGGTGAGCTCCATCGACTCACGCGCGCCGCGGTCGGGAATGGCAAACACGCAGGCATAGCGCTTGCCCACGACCTCCTGGATGCGCGTCATAAAACGGTTGTCCGAGCCTGCGATGGCAGGCTGCTCAATCTTGAGCTCGGCCGTCACCGCGCCGCCGGCACGAATGAGGCTTACGTAGTTCAGGCGCTGCTGGGCACCAAAATCGAGCTGTTGAGCGCGCACGTACAGACCGTCCAGGCGGTCAATCCCCGCCTCGCCGGCACGGGCCTCGATATCCTCGTAGGCACGCAGGCAGTCGTCGAACAGCGAGCGCGGCTCGGACAGAACCACGAGTGCCTTGCCGCTCACGTGCGCCAACGGGCTTACGGTCTGGCCGTACATCACCGGCAAAAAGCGGTCGAGCTCGGGCGTGACGATACGCGCATCCACCATCTCGAGCAGCGCCGCCAGTTTGCTGTCGTCCTGACTGGCGCGATAGAGCGCCACGTGCATGTTGTGGACGGCATCGTCGGTAAGCGCCAGCTCACGGCAGGGGAAGATCTCGATGCTGTCCTCGTTGCCGATGGTTTGGCCCGTGGAGCTCACCATGCGGCGGATGCGGTCGATCTCGTCGCCAAAAAACTCAATGCGCACGGGCGCCTTTTCCTGTGCGGGAAACACCTCGACGGTGTCGCCGTGCACGCGGAACAGACCGGGCGCGTCGGCGGCGCCGGCATTGGTGTAGCCCATGCCCACCAGGCGCTGCGGCACCTCGTCGAAGGGAATCTCCTCGCCCACCGCAAAGGTGGTGGACTCCCAATAGCGGCTCTCGACCGGCGGCACGCAACGCAGTAGCGCGCGGGCCGAGGCGACCATGATGCAGTTATCGCCGCGCACGATGCGCCCTAAAGCCTCGCAGCGTTGGGCCACCTCGGCGTCGTCGGGCGCCTGCTCACGCCATGGATAGTCTTTGCGCTCGGGAAAGCGGCACACATGCGCCAGACCCACATAGGCGGCCAGGCTGCGCGCGGCGCGATCGGCCGCGTCCTCGCCGCTCACGATGTAGACCGTGGGACGCGGACGGCGCGCAAACTGAGCTGCCGCCATGAGCGTGCGGCCCGACTGCGACACGGCCAGCGTCACGTCCTCGCCGGCATCGAGTCCGGCCTCGACGGTCTGCAGCGCCTCGGCAGTGTAGAGCTGCGCGGCTATACGGTGAATGAGCATGCTGTTCCTCCGGCATCGCAACGCCAAAAGCCCGCCGGGGCAAGCTCGGCGGGTCGTACGTCAAATACATTGTCTGTCATGGTAGCGCATGGAGAGGACTCCGGCTCAAGGGCAAACCCAGCCCCGCAAAAAACGCCAGACGAAGATGCGTTCCGCCCTACCCCGCCACGCGCACGCTGGGGCACAAATCTGCCAGCGGACACTCGTCACACTTGGGTTTGCGGGCGTCGCAGATCTCGCGACCAAAGGTGATCCACTGATGGTTGACCGACTCCCAATACTCGTGCGGCAAAATCTTGAGCAGATCCTGCTCGGTCTTGAGCGGTTCCTTGGCATGCGTCTTGGGACTCAGCATCAGGCGGTGCGCAATGCGGTTGACGTGCGTATCCACCGCGATGCCTTCCACGATGCCGTACCCCACGTTGAGCACGATGTTCGCCGTCTTGCGTCCCACGCCCGGCAGCTTCACGAGTTCCTTCATGTCGGCCGGCACCTCGCCGTCATAGTCGGTGACGATCATCTGCGCGGCCTCGACGGCATGCTTGGCTTTGCTCTTGTAGAAGCCGAGCGACTTGATGGTGTCCGCCACGTCAGCTACGCTCGCCCCGGCCATGGTCTCGGGCGTGGGCCACTGGGCAAACAGCCGCGGCGTCACTTTGTTGACCTGCGCATCGGTCGTTTGCGCCGAAAGCAGCACCGCGATCAGCAGGCGGAAGGGATTCTCGTGGTCCAAAAAGCACTCGACCGGGCCATAGCGACGGTTGAGGCGCTCACACACCTCGATGGCGCGCTCGCGCTTGGCGGCATTGGTCTCGCGTGGCATAACGACTCCTCGGCTCAACGGCACAATAAACTTATGGGCACAATTGTCCCACGTCCGAGACGTTTACGCCTCCAAGAATGCGCCGGTCTGACGGCTCCACAGGTTCGCGTACTCGCCGCCCGCCTCGACGAGCTGCACATGCGTGCCGTCCTCGACGATCTCGCCATCCGCCAGTACCACGATGCGGTCGAGCGCCGCCACGGTGGACAGGCGATGCGCCACCACAATGGAGGTGCGGCCGCGCATCAGGTTCTCGAGAGCTTCCTGCACCAGCGCCTCGGACTCGCTGTCCAGGGCAGAGGTCGCCTCGTCGAGCACCAGAATCGGCGCGTCGGTGAGAATCGCGCGGGCGATGGCCACGCGCTGACGCTGGCCGCCCGAGAGCTTGACGCCGCGCTCGCCCACCATGGTGTCAAAGCCACGAGGCAAGCGGTCGATAAACTCCAGGGCGTTGGCCAGGCGCGCAGCCTCGCGAATCTGCTCATCAGTGGCGCTGGGACGACCGTAGGCAATGTTTTCTCGAATGGAGCGGTGGAACAGCAGCGCTTCCTGCGGCACGTAGGCAACCTGGCGGCGCAGGCTCTGCTGCGTGCAGCGCGAGACATCCTGACCGTCCACGAGCACGCGGCCGCCCTGGACATCGTCCAGGCGCAGCAGCAGCTTGGTGAGCGTCGTCTTACCCGAGCCCGATTTGCCCACCAAGCCCACGCGCTGGCCCGCCGCCACATGAAGTGTCAGGTCATCGAACACGTTCTCGCCCGCCGCAGCGTCACGGTACGCAAAGCTCAGGTGCTCAAAATCAATCGCGCCCTCGCTCACCTTGAGCTCGGGGGCATCCGGGTCGTCTGCCACCAAGCGTGGCTCGTCCAGCACGCGCGTCATCTCGGCCGCATCGCCCAAAGCGCGGTTGATACGCTGCATCATGGAACTCACGTAGTTCAGGCGCATGGTGAGGTTATAGGTGTAGGTAAAGATCATGACGAGCGAGCCGGCCGAGATGCCAAACCACGCGTTGCCGCCCGCCACGAACACACTCACCACGGCCATGGTGATGACGATAAGGCCCGAGGTCGTAAAGTTGCGCTGCATCATGGCGTGCATCGAGACCGTCTCGGCATCGCGCGCGGCACGGTCGGCGGCATCGAACAGGTCGCGCTCAAAGTCCTCGCGCCCGCAGGTCTTGACAGCCAGGATGTTCGTGACCGCGTCGGACAGCACACCCGAGAGCTTGTTTTGTGCGGCGGACGTCGCGGCCGAAAGCGGCATGATGCGCTTGTACATAAGCCAGACAAACGCGATGTAGACGACCATGATGCCCACCAGGATCACGGTAAATGTGGGCACCACCGGAGCGAGCGCCGTCACCGTGCAGACAACCGAGGTGATGGTGGGAATGAGCGAATACACCGTCACGTCGACCAGACCCGTGTAGCCGCTCATAAAACGGCTCGTCTGGCTCACAAGCGATCCGCCAAAGCGGCTGGTGTGGAATGTCATGGATTGATTGGAGAGCGTGTCGAAGCACAGGCGCGCCAGGTGATAGTTGCCCGCGATCTCAAGCTTGTAGACGGTGTAGTCCTGCAGCTTGGAGAGGATCTGGCCCACCAGGTTGACGAGCACGAGCGCCAAAATGTAGGGACCGAAGACCTCAAACACCTGGTCACCCGCCACGGAACCGGCTTGAACGCGGTCGACAATGAGGGCCATCACATAGGTATTGGCAAACGTCAGCAAAAAGATGTAGCCCGCCGACGAGAACACCGAGAGAAAGACAATCAGCGGCTGCGTGCGCGTGACATCCCAAAAACGCTGTAGCGTGCGGCGCACGGTGGAGCGTTTGAGCGGGCTGGTGCTTCTCTGAGACATGGGCTTCCTTTCGCGTCTGATAGGGCGAAACGCCATTGTTGCACATTGAAGCGCACTTCAGGCAAGCACGATGCGAAAAGCAGCGGGGCATCCGCGTTTGCGCCGGCGCCCCGCCGTCTTGTTGCAATTAGTCCTCGTCTTCTTGGTCTGTGGGAAAGCCCGCGGACTCCAAGCCCAAAATCTCGTCGGCCTCCCGCGCGTCTTCCAGCGCGTCGATGTCCTTGAGCTTGCGCTCCATGACGTTGGTGCGCGTGGTGATGATGCCCTCGACCGTTTTGCCCGCGGTCTCGATCTGCTGCTGGGCGCGGCGCAGCGCCGCCTGATAACGCGGCAGCTCGGCCTTGACGGCGGAGAGCACGCGCAGTACGTCGTCGGTACGTTTTTGCAGCCTAAACGTCTGGTAGCTCATCTGCAGGCTGTTGAGAATGGCGGCCATGGTGCTGGGACCGGCTACGTTGACGTGATAGTCGCGGCCCAGGGTCTCGATAAGCCCGGGGCGGCTGACGACCTCGGCGTACAGTCCCTCAAACGGCACGAACATGATGCCAAAGTTGGTCGTTGTCGGCACACTCAGGTACTTTTCGCAGATGTCTTTAGCCTCGCGCTTGACCATGGTGTCGAGCGTCTTGCGCGCAGCCGCCACGGCCTCCGCATCGCCCGACTCCTGCGCGTCGAGCAGGTGCTCGTACGCGTCGCCCGGAAACTTGGAGTCGATCGGCAGCAGCACGGGATCGCCCTCGTCCACCGGCAGCTTGACGGCAAACTCAACGCGCTCCGAGGCGCCGGGCTTGGTGGCGACGTTTTCCAGATACTGGTCGGGTGTGAGGATGTCCGCCAGGATTGCACCCAGCTGCACCTCGCCCAAAATGCCACGCGCCTTGACGTTGCCCAGCACGCGCTTAAGGTCGCCCACGCCGGTGGCGATAGATTGCATATCGCCCAGACCCTTGTACACGGCCTCGAGCTGGTCGCTCACCTGCTTAAACGATGCCGACAGTCGGTCGTTGAGCGTGCGAGAGAGCTTCTCGTCCACCGTCGCACGCATCTGATCGAGCTGCACGTTGTTGTCTTTGCGGATGGCGCCCAGCTGGGCATCGACCGTCTCGCGCACCTTGTCCAGGCGATGCTCGATGCCCTCGCGGTTGGCGCCGAGCTGTTGGGCCGTCTCGCGGCGCAGGTCATCCATACGGTCGCCGGCCTGCGAGAACTCTCGCGCGATGGTCAGGTAGCGTTGCTGCTCCACGGCGGCGTCGGTGGTCTGCTGCTGCGCGATGGCATTGGCCGTGCGGCGGGTTTCGGCCAACGCGACGTTCAGGGTGTCGAGCGTGCTGTTGGCCTGCTCGAGTGCCGCGAGCGTTTCCGCGCTACTGTCGCCACGCTCCCGCAACTCGGCACGCAGGCTCTTGAGCTGGAGGGCGCAAGCCACAGCAACCCCCACCGCCACCAAGGCGATCACAACAAGCACAATATCAATAGCAGACATAAACTCCGCCCAACAAACCCAATCGAGCACCAATCAAAACCGCGATCAATCTTACCCTGTCAAACGCAGCTCATGTCCAATCGAGCGCAGACAAGTTACCTTTGCACTATGGGTGCTGGTCCGCTAGCTCTCCCAGCTGGCGCGGATGGTTGCTGCGGCATCCCCCAAGCGCTGACCGAGAGCTGCCAAGTGCTGAAGTACCTCATTGGGCGAGGCGCCGTTGAGAATGCACGTGAGGGCATATGAGGCCAAGAAGATTACCGCGAGCCCCAGCGGGATCAGCACGATCATCGCCAGCGTACGCAGGCGCTGGGCCCAGCGACGGTGACGCGCACGACGTTTATCGAACGCGAGCTCCTGCGCATATGAATCCTGCTGTACGGAATAGGCCTCTGGCGCCGATTCACACCCGGGCACAGCTGCAGGTACAGCAGCGGGCACGACATTTTGCGCAAAGGGCTGGGCTGCCGCCCCGTGCATTTGCATCTCCATGAGTCGTTGCTGCTGACGCAGCATGCGCTCAGCTTGTCGCTGCGGAGTCTCAAGAAACAGATCCATGCTGGCCTCCAAAATCGGAGCATTCGACGCTTACGACCAGCATCCCGCACCGCCATGACCGCGACAACGTAATCGCTGGCAATAGCCACAAAGTTTCTTTTGCTCAAAAGCTGTCGAAAAGCTCAACAACTCCCCTACCAGCACTTTCTCTGAGCTTTTTTCGCCAGCAATCTTTTGGCCTTCCACTCTTACGCCAACTGACCAAAATCTAACCAAAAGCTTGACGAAAAATGTGAAGGCCGGGACCACACACAAAAACGTGCCGCCCCAAAAGGGGCGGCACGCAAACTAACCTATGGGCCAAAACTCGTTGGCAAGCCCGCGCCGTCAGGCCCGCGGTGCATGCCTTTGCCTCGCGCGACCCTGCGGAGCCGTGAGCGAGAGGGAAAGGAATGCGCCGCGGGCCTGACGCCCGGAGCGGTGAGGCCAGCAGTTGCCCCGCGCTCCGCAGTCGGTGAAAGCAGATTACATGCCCGCGAGACCTCGAGCTGCGGTGGCACACATAAACGCCAGGACCAGGATCACGAGTGAGCCCGCGATGTCGACCAGCACGCCCATTACGCGACGCTCAAACAGCCAGCTTTCAAAGTGCGGGGCGACGTTGCGCCAAACACGCCACAGCAAAATACCCATACCAATCACGCCCGGAATATTGAGCAGTAGGATCTCGGAGCACAGAAGGCCAATCAGGTTGCCGGCGGCAAAACCAGCGTCGCCCTCGCAGTATTTGCGATAGACCATGTATAGCATGTACGCCGCAAACGGCTGCAGGCACGCAGAGATAAACGTGACCACCATCGAGGGGTCCTGCGAAAAGACATCGGTGAGCTTATCCACGCTCGTAGCGTCCTTCGAGGCCAGGAACAAACCGATGACCACCACGGGCACCACACCCAAGATGACCTCGACCATCGTGAACAGCTTGGCAGTCAAGTCCTCACTCGCCGAATTCAAATGAGGCGCCCACTCAGGATGAGCATGCGCACCGGCTTTCTTCTTATCGGCACGCTCTGCCTTGCCGCCCTCAACAACCCGACGCTCAGGATCCTTACGAGTCCCAGCAGCAGCCACCCGAGCCCGAGATTTCTTACCCATAACCAACACCTCACAAGAGGAAACGAATAGCCAACGCTACCCAGTGTACCCCCTAAGCAACATCACCGCCCCAACTGGCCCCATACAAAAACGTGCCGCCCCAAAAGGGGCGGCACACAAACTTCTAATCAGCTTTTCAGTAGCGAGCACGTGACGACCCAACGCCGGGGCGCGGGGCGGGGAGATACCTTTCCCTCGCGCGACCCTGCGGAGCCGTGAGCGAGAGGGAAAGGTATCTCCCCGCCCTGCGCTCCGCAGCAGCCAGCGCCAAGCGCTAGTAGTTCACCACCTGCTCCTCAAAGTACGCCTTCGGGTGGTTACAAACCGGGCACACCTCAGGCGCCTCGGCACCAACGTGCAGGTGCCCGCAGTTCAGGCACTTCCACACCTTTACGCCCTCACGCTCAAACACCTCGCCCGACTCGATGCGCTCGACGAGCTTGTTGTAGCGCTCCTCGTGGGCCTTCTCGACGGCGGCGACACCACGGAACTTTGCGGCAATCTCGGCAAAGCCCTCTTCCTCGGCGGTCTTGGCAAACTCGTCGTACATCGTGGTCCACTCGTAGTTCTCACCCGCGGCGGCATCGCGCAGATTGTCCAGGGTATCGGGGACGGCGCCATCGTGCAGATACTTAAACCACAGTTTGGCGTGCTCGGACTCGTTGCCAGCCGTCTCGGCAAAGATGTTCGAGATCTGAACGTAGCCGTCCTTCTTTGCCTTGGAGGCATAGTAGCGATACTTGGCGTGTGCCTGGGACTCACCGGCAAAAGCGGTCTCGAGGTTCTTCTTGGTTTGGGAATTCTCAAAATCCATAGGTGTACTTCCCTTCAACGCATGCCGCCCGTAGGCTTCGAGCGGCCTCGTCTTTAGGATGCCCTCATGTCGGAAATCTAAACCTTACAATCCTGTTCTTCAGATTTCCACGGGCTAAATGCTCAGCCAGCGATCGCCCTCGGCTCGGCAAAAGCCCTCACGCTCCAGGTCGGCCAGAATGCCCGCGACAAGCTCGCGCTCGACCTGCCCGCGCCCAGCCGCCGCTTCCATATCGTTAACGCCCACCACGGCATCAGCAAGCGTAATCCCCGCCGGTTGGCCATCGCGCGCTGCCAGCAACATGCGCACGATATGCGCGCGCTTTTGGCGACGTGAGCCCTCAAACTTTGATTGACGGCTATAGCCCGCCGAGCGCCTGGACGGATTGGGCAACGTCTTTTTTAGATATGCGCCGTAGTCCAGCAACGCGTAATACCACGCGCGCGGCGTGTCGGCATCATCGAGCGGCACGGCAAAGGGAGCGATCTCGTCGGTCGCCGCACCGGGGACCGCCGGACAGGCCGCCTGAATCAGCGGCACCAGCTCGCGGTCGGGAACAGCCGGTACATCGGGAAAGAAGTGATGCAGAAAGACCGTGCGCACGTTGGTCTCCAGATACACGCCTGGAAGGTCAAACGCAAACGACCGGATACCTTGCGCCGTTGCCGGGCCAATACCAGGCAGAGCGACCAAGTCACGCGTCTCACGCGGAAACTCACCGTCCCAGTCCTCCACAACGCGCTGAGCGGCCTTGTGGAGCGCCAGAGCGCGTCGGTTGTAGCCCATGCCCTGCCAAGCGTCCAAAACATCGGAAGGCGCGGCTTGGGCAAGCGCCTGCACGGTCGGAAAGCGATCGAGCCACGCCGGCATACGCGTCTCCACGCGTGGCACCTGTGTTTGCTGCAACATGACCTCGGAAAGCCAAATGATGTACGGATCGCGCGTGCGGCGCCACGGAAGGTCGCGATAACGCAGGACCCCTTCCGAACGAATCATCGAACGAAAGGGGTCCTGAATCATATCTATGCTCCTTATGCGGCGCTATTCCTCCCGGCATGTATACGCACAGGTGGCGTACTCGGGAAACGCTTCGCGGTCGGCGAACTTGGGATCGACGGCCGGGAACTGGCGGTGAGCGACGATGTCGCCGAGCGAAACGGAATCGAGGTAGTCGCGCATCAACGCTTGAGCTCCGGCCCACAGGGGATGATAGCAGCACGTGCCCATGCGTGCACAGTCGCCATCGGGTGCGGTGCAATCATTCATAACCATAGGGCCCTGAACGGCCTCGACGACCTGACGAATGGTGACGTCGTCCGGACTGACCTTGAGACGCATGCCACCGTGGACGCCACGCAGGCTCTCCACAATACCGGCCTGGACCAAACCGTGCTGAATCGAGCGGGCAAACGAATACGGGACATTGACCTCTTCGGCAGCGGTGCGAACAGAAAGCAAACACTCCGGATCCTCGGCAAGCATCGCCAGCATACGAAGGGCGTAATCAGTCTTCCTCGATATGTCCATTTTTCCCCTTTCAAGGAATACGAACAGCTCGAACGAGCTCCGGGGCCGAGCTTGTGTCGAGACGCTAAATGACCGCCAGGACATCCAAATGGTAAATCGGATATCCACTGAGTGCCGCGCTTGGAGCGAAATGCATCAGATGCGGCGCACAGTGCAATTTAGTATAACCTAACCCCCTGTCTCGTTGAACAGGTGTTGCGCAACAAAGCTGCTGTTTAGACAGATATACTTATTGGATTTTACTTGCGTTCCCGAAGGCGTGGGGATTCTGGGCAAAGATGCATCAGGGCGATCGTTCTATCGAAACAAAGTGTATCAAACGCAAAAAGCCACGTCCGAAGACGTGGCTTTAATTGCGTTGGCGGGAAGTACGGGGCTCGAACCCGCGACCTCCGACGTGACAGGCCGGCGCTC
>CAJMMF010000014.1:0-56367 GCA_905214385.1 uncultured bacterium | reverse complement strand
AATCGTAGCCCGAGACGGTCCCGGGCTGACAATTTCGACTGTAATGGACGTTCTTACATGACTAGTCCGTGGTGTCATCGTCCTCGGGGAGTTGGGGGAACACGGCGTTTTTGGGCATGGAAACCTTGGTGAGCGAGGTGAGTTTTTTGCTCAATGCCGTGTCCGTCTTGACCAGGTCGCTGAGCGTCACGATCTTGTAGCCGTCGGCGACAAGGCCATCGATAATCTGCGGCAGTGCCTCGAGCGTCTGCTCGGCGCACTCATCGCTATCGGTGAGCAGCACGATATTGCCCGGCGTCACCGAATCGAGCACGGTCGATACTTGCTCGTCAGCGCCGTTGAGCAGCCAGTCGCCCGAATCGATATTCCACGAAACCACGGCGGACACCAGGTCCATCGAGTCGATCCAGTTTTGCTCGTCAAACGCGGCGTAGGGGGCACGCAGCAACATCGTCTCGACGCCGGTCGCCGACTTAATCGCCTCGGTGCCCTTCGTGATCTGCTTGCGCACCGTCTCGAGATCCTCGCCCTTGAGCGAATCATCGCTGTAGCTGTTGGAGCCGATCTCGCACCCGGCATCGACAATCGCTTTGGCAGTAGCGGGCGAGGCTTCCGCGGCATCGCCCGACAGGAAGAACGTCGCCGTGACGCCCTTTTCCTTGAGCACCTGCAAGATCTGCTTGGTCGCGCCGCTCGGACCCTCGTCAAATGTCAGGGCCACGTACTTTTCGTTGCCCTTGGGCGCTACGCTTGCGCACTCGACTACGCAATCGGTGGCGGGCACGACCTCGCCGCGGTCCTGCGTCTTTCCCGACTGCTCGCCGACCCATACCTCGGAGCGGCCCTGAACGCCCCAGGTTTTGACATACTCAATGGCACCCGTGCCCTCGACCTTAAGCTTTGGCTCGATAGTCGTGGCCTGGACCTCGTGCTTTTCGTACACGTTGCGGCCGTCCTTGACCGTCACCTTCTCGCCGCCCTCAAGTTCGCGACTATCCCATTTGCCTTGCTTCACGCGCTTGCCGTCGACCTTCACCGACAGCTTTTCGCCGCCATGGCGCTTGAGCACGCTGTCGTCGACGGCCAGCAGATCGCCGGCGTCATATGTTTCGGTCAGGCTTTGATCGTCGATAAGATTCTGCAACGTAGAGCCCACGCGCACCGCGGTCTTTTGCCCGTTGAGTTCCACGTCCACGCTGCGGTTGACGTAGCCCACGACGGCAGCGATAAACAGCACGAGCGCGCAACCCACGGCGATAAGCGCATAGGGCAGACGGGACGGTCGGCGCGGCGAGCGCCCGTTGCCGATGCGCGCGCTGCGGTCGCTAAACCCACGGCTATGGTTGAGGTACATCGCGCCGGGCTTACGGCGACGTCGACGCTGACCGCTGGGCAGTTGCCCCAGGTCGCGGCGCGCCGTCGGACGCGCACCCGAGCGCCCGTTTAAGTTAGATTCGTTTTGGCGCATGTGCCCTCCCCCATAAACACAGCGAGCCGGAGCAACATGTCTCCGGCTCGCCTCCCATCATTTGGTACGTCGCTATTTGCTAGCTTTTGACGAGCCCCCGCTCGCCTTTTGATATTCGTCCTTAAAGGCCTTGAACATACCGCGCGTCTTGCCGAGCTGCTTGCCCAGTGCGCGGCTGCCTTTGTCCACGGCGACCGATCCCTTGTCATCGAGCACCTTGGCGCCCTTCTTGACCTTATCGCCCACCACGACACTGGCCTCGGCAGCCTTGGCGGCCGCGCCGCCCGAATACCCGAGCGCCTTGACCTCGTCCGAGACAATCATCGCGCCGTTCTCGTAGCCGCGCAGCATCGTCGGCGGCACCTGCGTGTCGCCCACCAGCACGCTCGAAGCGGCACCGGCGGTCACGTAGAACATCTGCACAATACCCGAGCGCGGCTTGAACTCAACGTCCGAGCAGTAGCCCACGACATCGCCCGATTCCGTGCGCACGTCCATGCCAACCCAGATGATGCAATCGTCCAGGTTGATATCGAGGCGCTTGGCCGCGGCGGCATCGTAGGTGCCCTTGACGTCGTCGACCGCGACAGCACCCTCATAGACGCCGATGGCATCGAGCGCCACAAAGCGGTCGGGGCGCTCGATCATACCCGCGATATCGGACTGGCGGACCATAAAGCCCACCACGCGCGTGCCGCCCGGGGTAAAGACGGGAAAGTGAATCTTGCCGAGCTTTTTAGGGCTGCGCGGCGTGCCGTCCTTTTTGGTGCGCTTGTCTTCGGCAGGTTTGCGATAAACCTTGACGCCGACAAAATCCCCTGCGCGCATTATGCCTCGGTCGAGGGCTCCGTGGCCTCGGTGTCGGCCTCAGCGACGTTCTCGACCACGACGTCGGCAGCGGGCGTCACGTTGCCGCCCGAGATGGCGTCGTTGAGCTGCTCGCGAAGCTGGTCCATGCGCTCGCGGGCCAGGTCAACCTTGGCGCGCAGGTCATCGGTCTTGGCGTCGACCATCGGACCAAAATCGTTGACCGCAGCACGAGCCTCCTCGGCACTGTGCTCGTAGGTGTCACGCATGTTGTCCCAGGCATCGTTGGCGATATCGGCGGCCATGGCGCGGGTCTCGGCACCCGAGCGCGGGGCCAGAGCAACGCCGATGATAGCGCCGGCGGCAGCACCAAAGAGCGCACCGGAGACAAAGCTGAAAGTCTTTCCCATGATCATTCCTCTCCTGCGGGCACCTCGATGCCCACCGTTTGAATGCTGTCCATTATACCCGCAGCGCAACACTTACCGTCGCGCTCATCTGCGTACGGTAAAAGCGCAGGTACATGATAGTGATAAGCGAGTGAGCCTACTCCTGAGGCGCAGCCGGCATGGCGACCGTGGCGGCCGGATCCTCGCCGGCGCCATCAACGAGCGGCAGGTTGCCCTCGTGCGCCGAGCCGGACGGAGCCGTTGCCGCACCGCCAAAGACGGCCGCGGGGGCCTCGTGGTTCTCGGCGACCGCACCCTCGGTATCGATTGGCATCTGCGGCTCGTCGTCAAAGCTCGGGACGCCTTGGGGCTCCGCGGGCTCGGGCTCGGCAGACGCCTCGGCAACGGGCTCGGCGTCGGCGGGAGCGTCGCCCTCGGGCGCATCCTCGGCCGCGTCCTCGCCGTTCGCAGCGGCAACGGCCTCGTGCGGGTCCTTGCCCTCGGCCTCGGCACGCATGCCCAGCACCAGGTTGCGCAGGCCAGCGACCGTGCCTTCCACGTCGGGGGCCGGCTGATCGGCGTGCAGGTACGCCCAGTCCATCATAAAGGTCGCCGATGACAGCGCGCCGATAGCCAGCGCGTCGTCGGGACACGAAAGCTCAACCTCAAAGACACGCTCGTCGTGCTCGCTCACGCGGGTGCGACCGCACGAGATGCTGCCAGCGAGACCGGTCTCGTTCATGAGCTCGACCGTCACGTGCTCCAGCAGGTGGCAAAGCTCGGTCTGGCCCATGCAGTCCTGGAACTCGCGACCCGAATCGCCCAGGCACAGGTGCTTGGCAATCGCGGGCACCAGGTAGTACACGCGCGCCGTGGCCTCGATATCCTCCGAGGTCATGAGCGGCATGCCGGGGTTCACCAGCACGTGCGCGCAAATCTTGTCCTCGCTGACGGTGACCTTAAGGATGTTGAACAGGCCTGCCATAACTCTCCCCTACTCGTCCTTGCCCTACTCGTCGCCGTCGTGCGGGTCCCCGCAGAGCCCGCACCCGACGCCGCCGGCTTCTCTGCCGAGGACTCGGAATCCTTCTTATCGGTTTCGGCCGGAGCGATCACGCGAATGAGCGAGATGCGCTGGCCACGCATCGACTGCACCTTGAACTTGTACCCCGCGACCTCAAACACCTCTCCGATGTCGGGCACCGAGTCGCAAAGCTCCAAAATCCAGCCGGCGATAGTCTCATAATCATCGCTTTCCTCGAGCGGCCAACCAAGCTCAATCGCGTCATCGCACGAAAAACGCCCATCGACAAGCCACTCGCGGCGCGAAAGGCGTGTGAGGTACTTGTTGTCGGGGTCGAACTCGTCCTCGATCTCGCCGACGATCTCCTCGACGATATCTTCGATGGTGATGATGCCGGCCGTGCCGCCGTACTCGTCCACGACGACCACGATCTGGTCGTGCGAGGTCTGCATCTCGGACAGCAGCGGCAGGATGTCCTTGGTATCGGGCACAAAGGTGGCGTCGCGCAAAAAGCCGGCGATGGGCTCGTCGCCCTTGCCGTCGAGCGCGGGCTGGATCAGGTCCTTAATGTGCGCGATGCCCGCGACGTTGTCGGGGTCCTCGTGATAGACGGGGATGCGACTAAAGCCGGTCTGGCGCATGGTGGACAACACGTCGGCGACCGTCTCGTCGTCCTCGCACATGGTGGTGTCCACGCGCGGCACCATGACCTCGCGAGCCACGGTGTCGCCCAGGTCAAAGATCTCGTGGATCATGCGCTTTTCCTCGTCGAGCAGGTCGTCCTGCTCCGAGACCATGTACTTGATCTCTTCCTCCGAGACGTTCTGGCGGTCGTCGGCGCTCTTGATGCGCAGGATGCGGGCCAGGCCGTCGGAGCAGGCGCCGGTCAGCCACACGAGCGGGCGGGCGATCTTTTGGAACACGGAGAGCGGTCCCACAACCTGCTTGGATACGCCCTCGGCGTTAGCGAGGCCGATGCGCTTGGGCACGAGCTCGCCGATCACGATGGACACAAAGGCGACCGCGACGGTGATGATGACCGGCGCCAGGCCGCGCGCGATGGCGGAGAGCGGCGCGATGCCAAAGCTCATGAGCCACGTGGCGAGCGGGTCGGACAGGCTCGTCGAGGCGACGGCGGACGAGGCAAAGCCCACGAGCGTGATGGCGACCTGGATGGTGGCGAGCAGCTGGTCGGAATCGGCGGCAAGCTGGACGGCGCGCTCGGCGCGTTTATCGCCCTCCTCGGCATCGTGCTCCAACACGGCGCGCTTAGCCGTGGTGAGAGCCATCTCGGACATAGAGAAGTAGCCGTTGATGAGGGTCAAAACGAGGGTGGTGATAAGGGAGATGGTTATGTCCATCGGGAGTTTCTCGAACCTCCAAGATTCGGGACGTTGGGTAGTAAGCGTAGGTGACGGATAGGGCAGTTGCGCCCGGCGGCCGCTTGGATAGGTCCGCGGGCACAGACGCGATCGCTAGATTACGAAGAGAATCACCGCCATGAACTGGAAGATGCTGCCGGCGAGCACCCACAGGTGAAACACGCTGTGCAGATAGCGCACGTTTTTGGCGATGTAGAACGGCACGCCCACGGTGTAGCACACGCCGCCGACGGCGAGCAGGGCAAGCGCCACGGGGTTGAGCAGCGACACGAGCTCGGGCAACTTAAAGACGACGAGCCAGCCCATCAGCAGGTAGACCAGGCCGCATGCCCAGTGCGGTTGACGCTCGCGCATAAAGCACTCGAGGGCAATGCCGATGATGGCGATGGCCCACACGGCAAAGAACAGCGTAGGGCCGCCGTCGTTTGCGAGCGTGATGAGGCAAAACGGCGTATAGCTGCCGGCAATAAGCAGGTAGATGCAGCTGTGGTCGATGATGCGAAACACGCGCTTGGCGCGCGCGGGCTGAATCGCGTGATAGAGCGTGGAGGCGAGGTATTCGAGAATAATGCTGACGCCATAGACGATTGCCGCGGCCATGTGGGCCGGGCCTCCGCCGCGCAGGGCAGCGAATACGATCAGGAGCACCAGGCCCGCGATACCCAGCAGGCAGCCGACACCATGGGTGACGGAGTTCATGATCTCCTCGCCCACCGTGTAGTGTGGAACGGCCGCGGTCTTGGGTCGCGGCTTAGAACTGTCGCTCGAATCGGACATGCCGGTTACATCCTCCAATGTAAAGAGTTCTCAACACTATATCAAAGCGTCTGGGTACGTGCGAAATTTGCACCATACGTGTCCCTTTGTTTACCCATTCTTTGCGTGTTGACGCATCAACGGCGAACATCCATAATGCGCTTGTTTTAAATGTTGATGTATTAACATCTATAAGGAGAACCGTAAATGCCTCAAAGCGCACACCCCCATCGGAAGCTCAAGATAGCCGGCGTTGTTGCGTTGGTGCTCGTCGTCGCGCTGCTTGGATTTGCCGGCAACTTTTTGTTTGACTTTGCCCTGAGCCCCCAAGCGCCGTACACCATGAAGATGATGCAGGATAGCAAGAACGACAAAGAAGGTGAGCAGCCGGATGCCGAGGACACCGAGGCGCGGGCATGGTTTAAGGAAAACCGAAAGAGCAGCAGCCTCACCGCAGATGACGGAACCGAGCTCGCCGCTTGGTATTTCACCGCCTCGGAGAACACCCACGATTACGCTGTCTGCCTACACGGATACACCGATGAGCCCATCGGTATGGCCCGATACGCCAAACGATTCCATGACCGCGGCATGAACGTGCTCGCGCCTGCCGCCCGCGCCCACGAGCGTTCCGGCGGCGACTATATCGGCATGGGCTGGCCCGAGCGCCTCGACATCGTCGCATGGATCGAGCGAATCGTTCAGGCTGACCCCGAGGCGCGCATCCTGGTCTTTGGCGAGTCGATGGGTGCGGCAACCGCCATGGACGTCGCGGGGGAATCTCTGCCCGCAAACGTGAAATGCATTATCGAGGACTGTGGCTATACGAGTGTTTGGGACGAGTTTTCCCTACAGCTCAAGGACGTGTTCGGCCTGCCCAGCTTCCCCTTGCTCGATGTGGCGAACCTGGTGTGCAACGTGCGTGCAGGCTACGACTTTCATACGGCGAGCAGCGTGGAGCAACTCAAACACGCGACGGTTCCCATGCTGTTTATCCACGGCGACCAGGACACCTTTGTGCCGTACGACATGCTCGACCAAAACTACGACGCGTGCGCCAGCAAGGTCAAGCAAAAGCTCACCATCCATGGCGCCACCCACGCCAAGAGTGCGCAAGTTGACCCCGAGCTCTACTGGAATACGGTCGACGACTTCCTCGGAAAGAATTTTTAGGCAAAAAGCAACGTCCGGGGCTTTATCTGACCCCCTATTTTCGGAAGTATGCGGCAAAATCTGGAACTGCCGACCAGACCGCAGTTTTATCAACAATTTATCAGGGGTTTTGTTGCCAAAAAACGTCGTGTGCTCGGCGGTCTCGAAATTTGCCGCATACTTCCGGAAAACCGCCCGCGAGCGCTGTGCTCGCGGGCGGCTTTTGCTCGACTTACGCCACAAAGTCACTTGATATGTTCAATAGCTAGGTGCTACTTGACCTCGATGAGCTCATACTCGCTCGTGCCCAGGCCGATCTTCTCGGCGTGTGCGATGCAGGAGCGCCAGTCGGTGTCGGGATGTGTGATGCAGAAGGGGTCCTTGGCCTGCTCGCCCTCCAGATGCTCGTGGTTGTGCTCCATCTTGGCGGCGCTGTCGGTAAGCTCGGTGTTGGGCAGCGGCTCGGATGCCATGACGGCATCGGCACAGGCCTGGTCGATGGCGACTGGATCGAAGCTCGCGAACATGCCGATGTCGTTGACGATGGGCGTGTCGTTTTCGGGATGGCAATCGCAGTTGGGACTGATGTCCATGGCGAGCGAAATATGGAAACTGGGGCGATCCTGGACAATGGCCTTCGTATACTCGGCGATCTTGTAGTTGAGTACGTCGGCCGCGGCATCATAGTCGGGCTTGATGCAGTCCTGGTTGCACGCCGCAATGCAGCGTCCGCAGCCCACGCAGCGATCGTGGTCGATGGCAGCCACGTGAACCGTGCGGGTGCTGCCGTTGGCAAGCTCGCGCTCACGCGTACCGTCAAACGTGATGGCGCTGTGCGCGCATATCTTCTCGCAGGCACGGCAGCCAACGCAGTTGGTGGTATCGACGCTCGGCTTGCCAGCGGCGTGCTGCTCCATCTTGCCGGCACGGCTACCGCCGCCCATACCCAGGTTCTTCATGGCACCGCCAAAGCCGGCCTGCTCATGGCCCTTAAAGTGGGTGAGGCTAATCACGATGTCGGCATCCATGAGTGCCTGGCCGATCTTTGCCTCGCGCACGTACTCGCCGCCCTCGACCGGGACGAGCGCCTCGTCGGTGCCCTTGAGGCCGTCGGCGATGATGATCTGGCAGCCCGTGGCGTACGGGGTAAAGCCGTTCTGGTAGGCGGTGTCGATGTGCTCGAGCGCATTTTTGCGGCTACCCACATAGAGCGTGTTGCAGTCGGTAAGGAAGGGCTTGCCGCCCAGCTCCTTCACGACGTCCGCGACGGCTCGGGCGTAGTTGGGGCGCAAAAAGCTCAGGTTGCCCAGCTCACCAAAGTGAATCTTGATGGCGACAAACTTGTTCTCAAAGTCGATCCGCTCGATACCAGCGCGGCGGATGAGGCGCTTGAGCTTGTCGAGCTGGCTCTCGCGAGCATGCGTGCGCAGGTTGGTGAAGTACACCTTAGCGGGTGCTGCGGGTGCAGTTGCGGTCATATATCTATCCCCTCGGTCTATATGGCGTTACAGACATAAGAGGATGGTACCCGTTGAAGTAGGGTCGAAGTCAAGCGCAACACCGAGTCGTTAGGCACTCATTGGGGACAGACTTAAATAAGTACCGCCAGGGACAGTCCTTGCCAGCCCGGCCAGCGAGCCGGCGAATCGTCAAAGACTGTCCCCGATGACCAGTCATTTAAGAACGTCCCCGATGACTACTCTTGCACCTTGAGGGCCTCGGCTAGGCTGACGCGCTTGATAGAGCGCGTGTGTAGCAGCGCCACGACCAGGTAGGTCGCAAAGCCAATGCCGACGCATGCAGCCATGGACCAAGCGGGCACGTAGATCTCGATATTGCCGTTGTAGGCGAGCAGCATCGAGCGGAAGATGGCCGTGAGCGAGCCAATAATGACCGGCAGGCTCAGCACGAGCGACGCCGCCACGCACAGCGTGATCGAGCGGATGTACAGATGCGAGATCTCACTATCGCGATAGCCAAAGACTTTCATGTAGCTGATCGAACGGGCGCTGTGGTCGATCACCGCTTTGGTCAGCAGGTACATAAACAGCAGGAAGATAAACACCGCGAGCCCGATCATCATTCCGATCATTTTGCTCATCATGCCGATGAACTGGTCACCCACGGCGCGCATGTCGTCGGGCGTGGTGTCGCCGGCAAAGTAACGAGCATCGAGGTCGAGCTTCTCGTCGCTCACATAGCCGTTAAAGTAGGCGGCGTCGTTGTCGAACAGCTCGTTAAAGTCATCGATGCTCATATAGATGTTCATGTCCGACTTGGAGCCCCAGGCACAGTCCTTGCCCGCGTACTCAAAGGAATAATGCTCGCCCTCGTACTTGTCGCTGAGCGTGACCTTCTGGCCCTCGCTCCAGCCAAACTTATCGAGCAGACCGCCGCCAAAGACGACGCGGCCATCGCCGATGTTGAGGCCCTTCCAGTAGCGCGAATCGGACGAGATGCCGTAGACAGAAATCGTCTCCTCGCCATTACCGTCGCCACGGTCGTACTGCAGCTGGTAAACGGCATATTTCTCGGCCTGCGCGATTGCGCCCGCGCCGTTGTCGGTCGTGTTGACCGGGTGAATGTCGTCGTTGTCGGTGTCGATCTTAGAGGCCTTGTCGATCAGGTCGATAGCCTCGTCGCGGTCGCAGCCAAGGGCATCGGCAAGGTCATCGAGGCGCGCATAAAGCGCATCTTTCTTGTCCTGGACCTTGGCAAGCGCATCCTGCGCTGCGGTCAGGCTCTCGGCAGACGGAGATGCGGTCGCGGCATCGGCTGCCGTCTGCGCCGCATCGGCCGCGCCGTCAAGCTCGTCATCGGCATCCTGGGCGGCAGAAAGCAGCGCGCCGTCAACCGACTGCAAGCGCTCGAGTGCCGACCACTGCTCGCGCTCCTCGGCAGTGCCCTCGAGCTCCAGCGGCGCCTTGAGTGTGTACTGATGCTCGGCGACCAGGCTCGTCTCTAGATTGTCCGCATAGTGCGTCATCGTGGGCAGGATCGCCAGACCAAAGAGCAAAAGCAGCGACCCAAACGCGATGCCCACGAAGAGCGTGGCGAAGTTGCCCAGGTTGCGCAGGAAGACGCGCAGGCGGAAGCGCGAGACAAAGCCCATGCGCTCCGGCAGCTGCAGGCCGCGCTTGGTGCCCGATTTGCCGCTCGCCTCGTGACGAAGGAACTGCAACGGCGTCTTGCCCATCTTGCGAAGCAGGCCCACCAGCGTGATGAGGATGAGCGCGGCGGCGGGAACCACGGCGCACTTCACAAAGATCTCCCAGCTCCAGTACACCTGGAAGGGCGGCAGGCTGTACGAGCCGTAGTAGAGACCGCGCATGGGCTCGGTAAAGAACGCAACGCCGAGAGCGGTGCCCAGTAGCGCCGCGGCCACGCCTACGATGGCGGGAAGCGCTAGGTAGTGCAGCACGATTTCGCGACGGCGATAGCCGCTGGCGAGCAGCGTGCCGATGATGGCGCTCTCCTCCTCGATGGTGGCGTCGGTGAGCACCACAAAGACAAACGCCATGATCACGATGATGATGTTGAGCAGCGTCATCCACATCATGGAGTCGCCGTCCACGTCGTCGCGCGCATAGCCAATGCCCTGATTGGAATCGGCATCGATCAGATCGTCCACGCGCGCATCGGCATCGGTCAGCGCCTCGACCATATCCTGCTCCGCATCGATGCGATCCGCGGTGGGGAGATCGCGATCGGTAAAGGTAAAGGAGTAGGTGTAGGCAGGCGCGCCGCCGGCGTCCTCAAGCGCGGCAAAGCCGGCGTCGGTGACCTCGGCCACGCCGTACGTGATGGTGTTCACCGTAAAGTCCGAATTGTCGAGGAACAGCGCCTGGCTATCGGGCTGGGTCATGATGCCGCAGATGGTGTAGGTGCGGCCCTCAAGCTCGACCTTATCGCCCACGGCGAGGTCGTTGTTGGTGGCGAAGACACGGTCGATTGCCACCTCATCGTCCGTCTTGGGCTGCCTGCCTTCGCAGTAGGACGCAATGTCAACCTTGGTGCGATGCGCGTAGGTGCGCAGGGTGCGCTTGGTGCCGTCGTCGCCAGCCGCCTTTTTGATGATGGCGTCGATAGAGAAGTTCTTGTAGAACGTAACGCCGCCGACGTCCTCAGCCGCGTCTTCGGCAGCCTTGAGCTGATCTTTGGTGGCCTCGAAGGAGGTAGTCACGCGGCCGTCCTCGATCGTGTATGCATCGCGCATGTCGTCAATGAGGCAGCCGATGGAATGCGCCGCGAGCAAAAAGCCCGACGTGAGGGCGATGCTTCCGCACATAAGCAAAAAGATGCCCAGGTACTTGCCGATATTGCGGCGCAGCTCGCGCGGGAGACGTTTTGCGAGAGGTGTCATGGCGCCGCCTACCAATCGAGCTCGGCGGCCGCGACGGGTGACTCGTTGAGCTCATCCTCGACAATGCGCCCGTCGCGCAGGCGCAGCACGCGATTGGCCATGCGCGCGATGGCCGCATTGTGGGTGACAATGATGATGGTGCAGCCGTAGGTGCGGTTGACATCCTCCATGAGCCGCAAGATTTCCTTGGATGTCTTGTAGTCGAGCGCGCCCGTGGGCTCATCGCACAGCAGCAGGCCCGGATTTTTGACGAGCGCACGGCCGATGGCGCAGCGCTGCTGCTGGCCGCCTGAGACCTGGCGCGGAAACTTGTTGCGGTGCTCGTAGAGGCCCAGCGAACGCAGCAGATCGTCGACGTCGAGCGGTTTTTTGGACAGGTGCGCCGTGACCTCAATGTTTTCCTTGATGGTAAGGTCGGGCACCAGGTTGTAGAACTGGAAGACAAAGCCCAGCTCACGGCGGCGATACTCGCCCAGATCGGCGGGCTTGAGCGCCGTGAGATCGCAGCCGTCCACCATGATGGAGCCGCCGTCGGCATCCTCCAGGCCGCCGATCAGGTTGAGAAAGGTCGACTTGCCCGAGCCCGAGGGCCCCAGCATGACGCAGATCTCTCCGCGGTTGATGGACGTGTCGATACCGTCGAGCACCGTCAGGCGTGCATCTCCATCGCCGTAGTGTTTCTTGAGCCCGTTGACCTGGACGTAGGCATGCTTTGTCGCCATGCTATCCCCCGTTGTTAGCCTTCTGCTACTTTTCTAGGGTAATAGTAAACCTGGGCGAACTATTTTTAAGCGACGTGCGCGAACTATTTTCCAACCTACTCATTGGGGACAGACTTAAATGAGTGAAATCGCTCATTTAAGTCTGTCCCCAATGAGTGCCCAATGAATGCCGGGACTGTCCCCAAGTGCCGGCAGGAAAGGAACGTCCCCAAGTGCCGACATATTGGGACAGTCCTTGCCGGCACGACCGGCGGGCCGGCGAATCGACAAAGACTGTCTCCGATGACTAGCCGTTTAAGAACGTCCCCGATGACCAGGTAGCTAGGCGTGGGATTTGGCGCGGGTGAGGGCCAGGCCTACGGCGGCGATGGCGGCGGCGAAGAGCACCGTGACGCCCAGATCGCAGGCGATGTCGCCCAGCACGGTGGACGTCAGGTCCGCGGCGAGCGCCTTGCCGATCGCGTCGTTCACCCAATACGTCGGCACAAAGTGCGCCACCGTCTGCACGGCCGAGCCCATGAGCGACAGCGGCATCCAGGCGCCGCCCAAAAACGTCATGAGCATGCCGAGCAGGTTGCCCACACCGTTGAGCAGCTCCTCGCGCGCGCCCAGGCTCGACAGGGCAAAGCCAACGGCCAGTGGCGTGCACGCTAGGGCAAACGTTGCCGCCAGCGCCAGGCACACGCGACCCACGCCGACCTCGGCAACCGCGCTGGCAAAGCCAACGACGCCCATCATGCTCGACACGAGCCAGATGCAGACGGTGAGCACGGCGGCGGCCGCGAACACAGCGAGCGAACGCTGGCGCTCAGAGACCGGGCTGGCATCCATGCGGCGCACGCGCTCGGGCTCGTTCATGCCCGAGAACACCAGTCCCACCGACACGATGACCGACGAGATGATCGCGTACGCGCCAAAGTTGAAGTACGACTCGAGCGTGGTAGCAGCAGTCGAGTCGACCTTGACCTGCTCGATCTGGACCTCCGCGCGCTTTGCGGCCGCGTGCTCGGCGGCCCTTGCGACGTCACCGTTGGAGGCAGCGGGTTCAAGCGCCGCCGCAGCGCCCGCGAGCGAGATCCAGCGCGAGGCCTCGGCGGACGAAAGCGCCGCCGCCATGGTGCCGGAACCATAGGTCACGTCGAGCTTGGGCAGGACCTCCCCCGCACGGGCGGCTGCAACAAGATCGTCCTCAAACCCCTCCGGGATAAAGAACACGCAATCGGCACTGCCCTTGGCGCTGTTGCTCTTGGAGAGCGCGTCGGCAAGGTCGTATGTGTCGTCGCCGACGCCCGTGACCAGGTCAAAGCGTGAGCCCAGGTGCTTGGTAAGCGCCCGCGAAAGGTCGCTATTGTCGCGGTCGACCACGATCACGTTGGTGTCGTAGGGCTTGTACTCGGTAAGCTGCGACGAGTTCCAGCTCACCGAAGCCGCGATGAATACGCCCATGAGCGAGATGAACACCGTATAGATGAGCAGGTAGAACGGGTGCGCCAGCGCCATGCGAAGCGCGGTCTTAAAGGTGCTCATAGCGGCTCCTTCCAAAGATCAGCGTAGCGGCGGCGACAAACACCAGGGCCATCAGGACGAGCGCGCCGGCGCGAACAGCGAAGGGCCCCAGGTCCTCAAAGAAATACAGGCGATTGAACATGTCGCAGATGAGCTTGACGGGGTTGAGCCAGCACTCGACCGGACAAGCGCGGGCGACGTCGTCGGCAAGCGCCATCGCCGGCTCGCCGTAGAGGCCGGCGAACAGGGCGCACGTGGTGGCAAAGCCCGTGAGGATGCCCGACTTGGATGCCTTGCCGCCCTTAACGGGAAGCGTGCCCACAAAAAGCCCCAGGCCCGTGGCGGCAAGCGCGGATGCAGCCCCGCCCAGCAGGCACAACCCCTCGCGCCCGCCAAAGTCGACGCCCACGACCAGGCGCACGTAGCCGATCGCAACCGCCATCGATGCAAAGGAAACCAGCCACGAGCCGACAAAAATGCCGGCCAGCGACGCCGTCTTGGAAAGACCGCCCACGCAGCGGCGCGCGCCAAGGCCCGACAGATTAGGCTGCAAATCGACGACGCTCAAGGCGGCAAACTCGGCAGACATCATCGCGACCAGGCCAAAGAGCGCGTAGTAGTAGATGACCGTGCCATCGGGCGTGGCACGAGTCAGGCTCACGCGGCGGGTTCCGCCCTCGAGCGACAGGGCGTGCGCAACCGCCGCCGGATCGGCGAGCACCGCCGGGTTGTCCTGGGCAATCTGGCGCATGAGCTCGACATTTTGCGTATACGAGCTTGCCACCGTTTCAAGGATGCTGCGGTCGGTGAGCACCGACGAGGCGCGCGAGCTGTCGTAACTCGACAGCAGCGTGAGCCTGGGCGTGCCCGCGGCATCAACCGTATAGATGCCCGCGACCTCGCCGGCCTTGAGCGCTTTGCGCGCGACAGCCAAGTCTTCGTACTCGCTCACATCGAGCAGCTGATCGTCGCCTGCCTTGGCAAGCGAAGCTGCCACATCCTTAAAGGTCGAGGCATCCCAGGCCTCGTCCGCCACGACGGCAACCGGCACCGGGTCGACCGTGCCGTCGGAGCTGAGGTTCGCAAACATAAACATGAACATCGTGGAAAGCGCGATAGGAAAGAGAGCGCCCCAGACCCACGTGCTCGGCCGGCGCAGCAGCGTCTTGACCGTGGTGATGATGGTGTTGAACATGGCCGCCCCCTAGTCGCGCAGCTCGCGGCCGGTGATCTCGAGGAACACGTCGTTGAGGGTCGGCGGTTCGGAATAGATGCGGCCGAGCGGCACGTCATGCGAGCGCAGCGCATCGAGAATGTCCGTCAGGTTGTGCGGGCTCGCTTCGCACGAAAACGTGAGCTGTCCCGCCGTTGCCGAAAGGTCCAGAACGTGCGGCAGGCTTGCGACGGCACCGAGCGCCGCACTCGGAACCTCGCCGACCTCGATTACAATCTTCTCGCCCATCTGAATCATGCGCTTGAGCTCGTCGTTAGTGCCCTGCGCCAGCACGCGGCCGCCGTCCATGATCATAATGCGGCTGCAGATCTGCTCGACTTCCTCCATGTAATGGCTGGTATACACCACCGTGGCGCCCTCGTCGCGCAGGCGGCAGATGCCCTCCAGGATGGCGTTGCGGCTTTGCGGGTCGACCGCCACCGTGGGTTCGTCAAAAAAGATGAGCTCGGGCTTGTGCGCGATGCCGCAGGCAATGTTGAGACGACGCGTCAGGCCGCCCGAGAGCTTGCCGGGGCGGAACTTGGTAAAGTCGCCCAGGCCGACAAAGTCGATCGCCTCGTCCACCAGCGCGCGGCGGCGCTTGCGGTCGTTGACGTAGAGACTGCAGAAATAGTCGATGTTCTCGCGCACGGTGAGCTCGTCGAACACCGCCACCTGCTGCGGCACCACACCGATGCGGCGCTTGAGGTCGTAGCGGGCGGGCGTCATGCGCTCGCCGAACAGCTCGATGGTGCCCTTGTCGTAGGCGAGCAGCTGCAGGATGCAGTTGATGGACGTGGTTTTGCCCGAGCCGTTGGGGCCCAGCAGGCCAAAGATCTCGCCGGGGGCGATATGCAGGTTAAAGTGGTCGAGCGCGATAAGGTCATCGTAGCGCTTGACGAGGTTTTCGACATGGACGATGTCTGTCATGAGGCGGCCCTTCTGTTGCTTGCGGCCCGGTACGATTGCATCATCGCAGGAGCCGGCGGCGCGCGCCAGTGAGCTTTGTCACGAGTGTAGGGCTGGGCGCGCGGCCCGGGCGCAGGGCCCGGGCGCGGGACCTGACAGCGCCTTCGCTTTGCCGCGCGGGCGCGCGGGAGGAATGTCACGGTTGCGCGGGCAGCCGTGCCCACGCGCGTAGCTTCGCGTACAATACCCGTATGAACAGGCTTTTCGACAAATCGATCGTGCTGGCGTGCTGCATTGCGGCCGCCATGGGTCTTGCTGTGGACGCTCGCTTAGTCGCAGCGTTTTGCCTTGGCATCATAGCCACCTCGCTGGCGGAAGTCGCGCGGGGGAAACGCGCCCGACGCGCAAGCGAGGCCGTAAGCTACGCCTACATCATCGCGGCCGTCTTCGTGCCGCCGTTTGTGCCGCTGGCGCCCCTCGCCCTCTACGATATCGCGCGGCGTGTGCGGCGCGAGCGCGCCTGGATCGCGCTGGGCATTGGCGCCGCCTTTGCCTTCGCGCTCGCCGCAGACCTTCGCCCCGGCGCCCTCTCCACCCAAACGCTCCTGCTGACCGCCACCCTTTCGGTTGCCGCCACCCTGCTGTCGCTCCGTACCGCCCAGCTGGAGCACGAACAAGAACGCATGCATCGCACCCGCGACGAGCTGCAAGAACGAGCCTTGGCGCTCGAGGCGCGCAACCGCGACCTCGCCGATCGCCAGGACTACGAAGTCGAGCTCGCGACACTTGCCGAGCGTGCCCGCATCGCGCGCGAGATCCACGATAACGTCGGGCATCAGCTCACGCGCGCCTCGCTTCAAACCGAAGCCCTGCGCGTGGTCCACGCCAACGAGCCCGGCGTCGCCGCCGATTTCGCCGACGTCAAACGCACGGTTGACGAGGCGCTCCAGCTCGTACGCGCCAGCGTCCATGCGCTCAACGACAACGCCGTCGACCTTTCCGTGCAGCTCGAACGCATTGTCGAAGGCGCGCGCTCGGACGGCGGCCCGCAGATTGAGCTTGAAGTTATGGCCGAGCATGCGCCCGCAAATGTCGCCAACTGCTTTGCGGCGGTCCTGCGCGAGGCGCTCTCCAACACCATGCGCCACGCTTGCGCCCAGACCGTCGCCGTACGGTGCATGGAGCATCCGTCGTTTTACCAGCTCATCGTCACCGATGATGGCACGGGCGGGGTCCAAGCAAGCGGCCGCGGCACCGCGGAGGGCATGGGGCTCGGCTCCATGCGCGAGCGTGTCGAGGCGCTTGGCGGCACTTTCACCGCCGGCCCGCGCGCCGGCGCCGGCGGCTGGCGTGTGTTTGCCACCGTTCCCAAACCGCAAGGAGATGAGGGCCGATGAGGCTCATAGTTATCGACGACGACCATTTGGTGGTCGATTCGCTCAAGATTATCCTGGGCGCCCAGCCGCAAATCGAGGTAGTGGGCACCGGCGCCAATGGCGACGACGCGGTCGCGCTCTACGCCGAGCACGCGCCCGACATCGCGCTGCTCGACATCCAGATGCCGGGACGCGACGGCCTTTCGGCCGCGCGCGAGATCCTTGAGCGCGACCCTGCGGCGCGGGTGGTGTTTCTGACGACATTCTCGGATGACGAGTACATTGTGTCGGCGCTCAAACTGGGCGCCCGCGGCTACCTGATCAAGACCGATGTCGCCGCTATTCCGCCGGCGTTGGCGCAAGTCATGGACGGCAAGCGCGTGCTCGAGGGTAAGGCGATCGAGGATATCAACTTTGATGGGGCGGGCGTCGAGGCCGGCACGACCCGCCGGCCCGCAGCCTTTGCCGGCCTGACCGATCGCGAGTTCGAAGTCGCCGAGCTTATCGCCCGCGGCCTCGACAACAAGGAGATCGCTGCCACCGCCTATATGGGCGAAGGCACCGTGCGCAACCACATCAGCTCGATCCTAGCCAAAATGGGCCTGCGCAACCGCACGCAGATCGCCATCGCCTACCTGCGAGGGTAATTACCCGAAGACCGATCGCCCCGGCATAGCAAAATGGCTGCTACCGATTTAATGCCATTTCAAAACTATGCCGGTTTACTACGATGAATCGACCACCTTCGACCACGGCAAATTGCGCGCTTCCAAAACCGCAGGTAGAACGCTTGCAATATTTAGAAAAATGCAGTCATGGTCGGGAATGCCGAATTCATCGTAGTAAACCGACATAGTTTTATTCGCGACGGCCCTGCACGAGTGCCTCCGCAAACCTCGCGAGACCAAAATGATCCGTTTTCTTCCGCCCACGGAGATCGGCTAACAGCGCCCACCACGAAATCGGCCCATCTACTACGTTTGACCCGATACCCCTGACCATAGCCGCGTTTCATGAAAAACCGCAGGCGTTCTACCTGCGGTTTTCATTTCGCATTGCTTGCCGTGGTCGAGGGCTGCCGCCTAAACGTAGTAAATGGGCCGATTTCGTGGCGGCCGGATCACGCAGCAGCCTTCGCAAGGCAAAAATGATCCGCTTTCCTCCGTCCATGGGAGATCAAGAGCTGTTACGGATATGGTGCCATTTCAAAACTATGCCGGATTACGGAGCTAAAGTCGGGGCCCTCATCCATACCTTCATTTTTTGAAAAACGGCAGGCTATCTACCTGCGGTTTTGTTTTTGCGATTTTCTATATGGTCGGAGGTTCGCCATCCAGCCCCGTAATCCGGCATAGTTTTGTTCGCGGCGGCTCGCTCGCGCGTTTAAGCTCGGGGCCGGTGGGGCATTTATGCCCCACCGGCCCCGTCTTCGCGCTATTCCGGCTTGGTTTCTACCGTGGGAGTCTTATCCGCTGCGACTGGGGTACGGGCGGTATCCATAGTCAGGCAGTGTTTGGGGCAGCTTTCGATGCACTCGCCGCACACCACGCAGGCGTACGGGTCAATCGACCAGGTGCCGCCTTTGCGATCGACCGCGAGTGCGCCCGCCGGACAACGCCGAGCGCACATGCCGCAGCAGATGCACACGTCCATGTCATTGACAATATGCCCGCGCAGGCGCTCGGGCGCCGTCAGTTTCTCCTGCGGATAGCACACCGTGACCGGCTGCTTGACCATAGAACCCAAGGCCGTCTTGGCAAATGTCAGCAAACTCATGCCGCGCCTACCTTTCCGTGCAGCTAATGCAGGGGTCGATGGTCAGGATAATCATGGGCACGTTGGCAAGGAGCACGCCCTGCAGCGCATGTGTCAGACCCGCCAGGTTTTGCGACGTCGGCGTTCGCACGCGAAAACGGTCCAGGTTCTTGGTGCCGTTGCCGCGTACATAGTAGTACGCCTCGCCGCGCGGCTGCTCAATCACAACTTCGCCGCGCGCGCCGTCGGCCGGCGTAAGCTTGGTGCGCCCGCCGATGCCGTCGTGTGGAATCTTACCGACAAGCTCCTTGATGATATCCATGGCCTGCGTGACCTCGGCGCAACGCACCTGGCAGCGGGCATAGCAGTCGCCGTCGGTTGCCACGATGGGCTCAAACGCGGCCAAATCCGCATAGGCACCGTCGCCAAACATGCGCACGTCGTAGTTCACGCCCGAGGCGCGACCGAACGGGCCGACCATCGAAAGCTCCAGTGCGTCCTTCTTGCTGATCACGCCCACGCCATGCAGGCGCTCGCCGCAGCTGTCGTCGTCCAAAAACGTATGCACCAGGGCATCGTAGTCAGGACGCATGGCATCGAGCGTCTGGACAATGCCCGCCAGCTCGGAATCCTCGATATCGTGCTTAAGGCCGCCGATCTCGTTAATCGACAGGATCACGCGACCGCCGCACGTGCTCTCAAAGATCTTGAGAATCTGCTCGCGCAGCGTCCACGAACGATAGAACAGCGCCTCAAAGCCAAAGGCATCGGCGAGCAGGCCCAGCCACAGCAAATGCGAGTGAATACGCGAGAGCTCGTGCAGAATGGTGCGGATATACTGCACGCGGCCGGGCACCTCGATGTCAAGCATGCGTTCGCAGGCGCTGGCATAGCCGCAGCTGTGGCCCACGGCGCAAATGCCGCAGATGCGCTCGGCGATGTAGCCAAACTGATGCATGTCGCGCTTTTCGGTGAGCTTCTCGAGTCCGCGGTGCACAAAGCCGATCTGCGGAATTGCCTCGATGACGCGGTCGTCCTCGATTACCAGGTCCAGATGAAGCGGCTCGGGCAGCACCGGGTGCTGCGGGCCAAACGGAATTACGGAGCGATGAGCCATGGACCTTACGCCTCCTTTTTCTGCTTGTCGCGGACGGCCTTGGCGGCAAGCGCCGCGCGGACCTTGGCCGCTTTCTCGGGATCCATGGCGGCGAGCTTTGCCTCCATCTCGGCAGCCTTGAGCGCGGCCTTGGCGGCAGCCTCGTCATGCTGAGCATCGGAGCCGGCAGCCGCTGCGGGCTGGGCGGCAGCAGCGCTCGCAGCACCCTCCCCTGCAGCAGCCGCAGCAGCGGCGGCCTTTTCGGCCGCGGCCTTGCGCGCCTTGGCCTCGGCGGCCGCGCGGACCTTCATGGCCTTCTCGCGCGCGGCCTTCACCTCGGGCGTGATAACGCTCATGGGTTCAGCGGTCGAGACCTGGTAGAAAAAGCCCTTAAAGTCGATCTGTATATCGGTGATGGCAAGACCGAATAGGTCGTGGACCTCATTTTCAAACGGGAATACCGCCGGATAATACGAGCTGATGGACGGAATCTCCTGGTACCGGTCGATTCCCTCGACTACCAGGTTCTCAATCGCATAGCTGCCGTCCTGCGCAATATGCTCCTGAGCAGCATGAACGTTGATAAACGTATAGACCAGACGATACGTGCCGTCGTCGACGTTGCGCTCGGCGTGCATCTGCACAAAGCGCGCGCCGACGCCCTTGAGCGCCTGGACATGCGACAGGAGCTCGTCGATCCCAACGGTGGTATAGATAGCCTTTTGCATTACTCGGCCTCCTTTGCAGCGGCGGGCGCACCGTCAGCCGTGCCTGCGTCGACACCGGCCCCGGCACCCGCAGCAGCCACAAACCCGTCCTCGCCCAGCTCAACGCCACCATCCCAGGTAGCAGCGCCGCCTACGGTAAGCGGGTCGCCGCCGGCACGCATCACGGCCTCCTTCTGGTCCAGGATGCCGCACGCCTCCACGATGGCATCGATCACGGTCTCGGGGCGAATGGCGCATCCGGGCGCGTACACGTCCACGGGAATCGCGCGGTCCACGCCACCGATCACGTTATAGGCATCGCGGAATACGCCGCCCGAGCATGCGCAGATACCGCAGGCCACCACGCACTTGGGCTCGAGCATCTGGTTGTAAATCTGACGCACGACGGGCAGGTTCTGGGCATTGACCGACCCCGTCACCAAAAAGATATCCGCATGCTTGGGGTTGCCGGTGTTGACCACGCCAAAGCGCTCCGCATCGAACAGCGGCGTGAGCGAGGCCAGCACCTCGATATCGCATCCGTTGCAGCTCGAGCCGTCGTAATGAATAACCCACGGCGAGCGCGACATTTTATGATCCATGGATGCCGCCTCCTAAATAAACACGTCGACGAGGATGGGCATAAGGTTGAGCAGGCCAAACACCAGCGCCACGCCCCAGCCGAGCTTAAAGCAGCTGCGCCAGGTGCTGCGTGCGAAGGTGTTGTCGATCAGCACCTCGACAAAATACGTCGCGGCCATCACGACCAGGGCTACGACCCAGCTCACCGGGTTGTCCCAAACAAAGAACATGCCCACCCACATCAAAAACAGCACGGTCTCACACCAGTGCATAAGGGTCATCTTGGCCAGCGTGCCGCCGCTCATCTCGGTGGCGACGCCCTGGACAATCTCCTGATGCGCGTGATGCGAGTACGAAAGGTCGAACGGCGACTTGCGTAGCTTGATGGTGAGCACCGCAAGCAGCGCCAAGAAAATGGGCGCGCTGTACACGATGATGGGCGCCGACTGTCCGGTCACGGCGATGGAATCAAAGCTATCGGTGGCAAGGTACAGGCCCACGCTCATCAGCAAAACGGCGGGCTCGTAGCTCATGACCTGCAGCAACTCGCGGTCGGCACCGACCTGGGCAAACGGGCTTTGCGTCGAGGCGGACGCCAGCACCACAAAGATCGCGGCGAGCGTAACCATAAAAGCGCACAGCAGCGTGTTGGAGCCCGACACAAAGATGCCGCCGCCCACGACGGTAAAGATGAGCGCGCACGCCATATAGGTATCGTCCATGGTGTTTACGCTGGCAGGGGCCTTGCGCAGCAGCTTGGCAACGTCGTAGAAGGGCTGCAGCAGGCGCGGGCCCACGCGGCCCTGCATGCGAGCCGAAAGTTTGCGGTCGATGCCGTCGATCAAGCCGCCCGCAAGCGGCGCCAGCAAGGCAAACGCCACGGTGCCAATAAAGATGCCCACGACGCCCGAACCTTCGAAATACTTGCCGCGCAGCACCGAGGGCGCGCTCATGGCAAGCCGCTCGGGCCCAATCCATGCGCAACACAGCAGCGCAAACAAGATAATGCTGCAGCATACGACGCTACCCGCGGGGCCAATACGCTTCTCGCCAAGGGCGTCCTCCGAGTACCAATTGCGCTTTTCGGCCTTCACCTCGTGTCCCATCGAGCCGCGGAAATGGCGATATTTGTCGGTTCCCACGCCCGAAAGGTACACGTTGACGTGCGGTTTGTTGCTCACGCGGAATGACGTCAGCAGCACCACGGCGATAAAAGCCACGATAACCACCATCAGATACATGGCGTCCTTGCCAATAACGTACGGCACGCGGCCAAACACCATGGCCAAGTAAGGCGACACCAGACCGCTCGAGATAACCGGAAACGCCACGCAGCACAGAATCAGCAGCGCGGCGATGGTGTTGAGGGCCATCCATTCGGTCTTATGGACATTGACCTCAACGTTTTGAGCCGTGGGGTCGACGCCCGAAAGCTTGGCAAGCCACTTGCCCCAGAAGTAAAACGTCGCGGCCGAGCCAAAGGCAAGCACCATGATCATGAGCACGTTGCCGGTCTGCGCAAACGCCACCAGGGCGCCCCACTTGGACACGAGCATGCCAAACGGCGCCACAAACATGCCCATAATGCCCAGCATCATCAGACGCGTCAGGTGCGGCATGCGGCTGAACATGCCGTCCATGTCCTCGATATTGCGGCTGCCGATATGATGCTCGGCCGTGCCCACGCACAGGAACAGCAGCGACTTGGCCACCGTGTGGAACAAGATCAGGAAGATGGCCGCCCATACGGCCTCGGGCGCGCCGACACCCAAGCAGGCACTGATGAGGCCCAAGTTGGAAATGGTGGAGTACGCGAGCACGCGTTTGGCGTTGCTCTGCGAGATGGCCATGAGTGCAGCGAGCAAAAACGTGATGGCACCCACACTCGTGACCATAAAGCCGGTCACGGGGTAGATGGCATAGAGTGGGCTCAGCTTGACCATCAGGAACACGCCGGCTTTGACCATGGTTGACGAGTGCAGCAGGGCGCTCGTGGGAGTGGGTGCAACCATGGCACCCAACAGCCAAGTGTGGAACGGCATCTGTGCGGCCTTGGTGAGCGCGGCGAGCGACAACAGGATGACCGGCATCACCAGCAGCGCGGACTGCGCGGTTCCGGTGCCGGAAAGCTCGATCATGCCCGAGATGGTCAGCGGCATGCCGTTAACGTGCAGATACATAAGTCCGGCCAAAAACGCGATGCCGCCCAGCATGTTGAGGATGATTTGGGTAAAGGCGTTCTTGATGGCCTCGGGCGTACGCGTGTAGCCAATCATAAGGAACGAACACACGGTGGTGATTTCCCAGCCGCAGAACAGCCACTCAAGGTTGTCGCTCGTCACGATGACGAACATGGCCGAGAGGAACAGGAACATGAGCGCCAGGAACTGCGGGCGACGGTCGGGCGCGGTCTGCCCGCGCAGCGCGGCCTCGTGCTCGTCATGGGCCTGGAAGTCCTTCATGTAGCCCAGGGCATACAAGCAGATTAGACTGCCAACGATGCCGACGGCGAGGACCATGATCACGCTCATGTAGTCCAGGTAGAGTGGCGTTGCCGTGACGGCTTCGGCCGCGGGCAGCGTCATGGCTGCAAAGGCGAGCGAGCCCACCAGCTGGACTATGCCGAGCACCGTGGTGAGCGCGTTCCTATATTTGTACGCGTTGTACAGGATGACAGCGCACAGGATGACGTCGATAACGGAACTGATGATCGAGAGCACATGCGAGGTGCCGGGGGCAACCTCAAAGCTCTGCGGACCCGTGCCAAAAAACATGACGGCGACTACAACTGTCACCGCCATAATAATGCCGGAGCCTATGAGCCCCGCCGCATCGCGGGCGCGGTCACCGCGCGCGAGCAGCATGCCCAGCGCCGGTACCAGCGGAAACAGGGTAAGGAAATACAGTAGCGTCATACCATCACTCCCCCATGCTAAAACGCTGCAATTGTTTAACGTTATAGCTCAATTGAGGAGTAGCGGCGGCGGGTTTTCGGTCAACTGGGGAGTTTTAGGCGTACGGGGTAAGGGCACGCCCGCATTGGAGCAGAGGGGCGGCAAGAAAAATGCGCCCCTGTGGGTGCACCATCCCGTTTGCTATTCCGCCTTTTTAACGCGCGGCTTGCGACCGCGCGGCTTATCGACCAGTGCGGACTCACCGCTCTCGCGGTACTGACGGCACCAAGCCTTGACCGAAGACTCGCTAGGAATCTTGTGCTTGATCATGGCCTCGCGAACCGTTAAGCCGTTTTCCAAGCGGTCCTTGACCACGGCGAGCTTAACTTCGTACGAATAGGTGTGATGATGCGAACCGGCGTTGAGAACGGCGTCGGCACCGCCCACGGCATATGCGCGGGCCCACTGACGAGCCGTGGCCTGGGGAATGCCGAGCTCCGCGGCGAGGGCGCGATGACCGACCCCCTCTTGGAGGACCTCGACGGCGCGCTGCCTAACCTCGGGCGCATGCGTGCGAGTCCTTGTTGCTTCCGACATACCTGCCACTTCTTAGCCTTAACCGTTAATCTGCTTTCTTACGTGCATGTTAGATAGTAGCATTTTGCTGTTTGCGCGTAACAGTTAATTGAAAATCGCACGGCGGCATCTGGGCATTTGCCATTAATTTGCAACAGTTCTTTAGGTTTTATTTACGCAGCTAGTTAGCTCGCGGCTCATTGACGGTGTTTTACCAACCAGATTGGTATCTTTTTGTTTGGCTGGTATGGTTTGTGTAATTATTAACCCCTCTTCAGCCCGCACCTACATGTCAACTTTCCACTTACTTTCCAGCTTTCCACCTAGCTTTCCAGCTTTCCACTTAACTTACCACCTAAGGTGGAAAGCTGGAAAGCTAGGTGGGAAGCTGGGGCAGCAGCAGGCCAGGAGAACAAGAAAAGGGGCGGCAACCGGGTGGTTGCCGCCCCCTTTGCGAAGCCAGTTGGCTTCGGAACTAGTGGTCGATGCCGTTGAGGTTCACCCTCGTGAGCGTATAGGTCACATAGTCGGGCGATTGAGGCGTTGCGCTCGCCACGTCACCCTTAACCAGGCTCGCTGTCATCACCAAGCGATAGTTCGCGTAGAACTGCTCACGCTGTTCAACCTGCGTGTTGACCTTAACGGTAAAGGGCAGGCTAAACGTCGTATTACCGTTCTTCGTTTTGAACTTGCCGTTCTCCTTCGAGTCAGTGAAGGTGATCGTGCTACCGGAGGGAGCGACCGCGGCAAGCTTACTCTCCGTCACTGTTACGTAGTTTGAGATATCATCCGTTACGCTCTCATACGTGCCGTCGGTTCCGCGGCGCTGAAGCGAGAGCGTGTACACAACAGAGTCTGCGTTCGCAATTGCCTCGGCGGCGTTGCTGAGTCCACCCAGTTCATACGTGGCACCCAGACCAATCGTGCCATTCGCGATCGGACGCAGGTCGTCCACGTTAATGCCAAGCTGCGACTTATCTGGCGCAGAAAGCGTAATGGTCGTATCACCCGTGTCCATGCGATAGTATCCGACGTTACCGCGCTTCGTCTGCGTCAGGCTCGAGGTATTAAGGCCTTCCTTACGCGTCGAAAGCTTGGCGGTATAGGACATCTTGGTACAGGCGTCCTCGCCAGACTGCTTGGACAGGGAGATAACCTTGTTGCAGCCGTCCGGCGTAAGGCGAATCTCTTCCACTACCGTACGCACGGTAAAGGATCCGCCCGCTGCACGCTTGCGGATTCCGGCAAGGTCATGGTCGAGCGTGAGCCTCAGTGAGTCATCACCCGTATCCGTCACAATCTGTGTAAACGCAGGCGTCGAAGCGTCATACGGCTCCCAATCGCTGCCACTCCACCTGTAGTTCTGATTGCCGATGGCAACATAGAACTTCGCAATTGCCGAAGTTCCGCTCGGGAAACTGCTTACTCCCATTAGGTTGTTGTTGGCGCCATAGCGACACAGCGATGTATCGAGCTGATAGAACAGATGGTCGCTCTCTGTATAGTATTGGCTCGGGCTAAACGTAACCGTATCCATGACATCGAGAGAAAGAACGTAGGCGGCACCGTCCTCCGACTTCGAAACCGGAATGCACGCCCCATCTTTTTTGTCGACTACATTCTGCTCATAATTGGACAAGATGCTGTATGTCGATGCCGTACTGTTTTGAATATCGTCGCTGCCATCGGTGCGTAAAACATGATGCAGATTCCAAGATATGCGGCCACCCGAAGAATTCGAGTCAATAGACGAAGCCGTAAAACCGTTGATACTAGCTTGCGTCACGCCGTCGCCCGACTTGGGCACGTTGACAACTAGGTAGACGCTCTCCGATGCACGCTTCTCTCTGCCGGTATCCTTCTCCTTGGGTACCTTTAGCGTATAGCGACTGTTGCTGGGAACGTCAGCACCCGCAACCTTAAACAGCGTCCACTTGCCATCGAGTTTCGCTTTAGCGGTCGCCTCTGCCTCGTTATCACACACGGTCCATGTGCCGGCGCCATCCTGCGTGGCCGACACACCCAAGATCTCGCTCAGCCATCGCTCCTGATATGGATTGCCCGCAGAATCCTTAAAGCCGTCGTTTCCGCTCAGGGAAACGCTCGTTGCTCCGCCTTCGCCCACCGTATAGTGATACTCTCTGCCACCGGCCTTGCCATCAACGTTCGCATCGATGAGCGTAAGCTGGGTGCCCTGGGGCAACCTTCCGTCGGCACCATTGAAGAGGATACTCTTGCCGAGCCCCTTCATCGAGCCGCCAGCAGCCATATAGCTGTCCCAGCCAAAGTCGACTTCCTTCCCATTGGCAGAATTGTATGTCCAGGTAAGCAGACCCGTCATCGGCTCGCCAAAGCTCGTAAGCACGTGTGCATCTTTTCCAAGGTTAGCGTAGTCTTTTTCTTTAAATTGAGTGCCGTAATCATACGTTGCAGTGAAATCGATCTCGAGCTTGCGCTTAACGATGATCGGCACCTGAACGTTGTAGCTCTGACCCGCCTCGGTAAAGGTAACGGTCAGGAGCGTAAAGCGACCTTTGCCGTTGTCCCAATCGGAGCTTGGGCTAAACGACATATTGTTCTTGCCATTGTTCACTACGCGAAGCGTGGGATTGTTCGACGCGTCACCGTCTTTAACGAACACACCGTCCTTGAGTTGGAAAACCTCTGCTTTGGCCGTCACGTGCGGATTGGTGCCATTCTCGTTATTCAATCTGCAGGCATCGGAGAAGCCGCCGTTCGTGACGATGTTTAGATAGCTCTTGACCGTCGTGTTGTCGTTGCCAGAGATCACCAAAACGGGGAAATCCGCTGTGGCTTGGTTGCTGCTTGTATCATTATTCGAATTGAACTTACTGGCCACGGATGAGGCATCGTAGCTCGACTTATTTTGATAGGCGCCGTTGTCATTAATGCCGCCGATATTCGTGTAGGTGTAGCGATCGGCAACACCGGTGCCTGCCTCGCTCTGGACGGTCGCCGCGGTGTCGATGGTGGCGCCGTCGCCAAACAGGTAGCGATCGGTGGTGTCGTTGTCGGAGGCACGCGCCGCCAGCGTGCTTACGGGGCTCGTGGTCACATACGGGCTCGCTGCCGTGGTGGCGGTATTGTCCGCGCCGTAGAGCGTGATCCCCTTGTCAGGTGCTTCCAGTGTGTCGTTATAGTCACCAAACGCGATATACGACTTCATGTTTACGGCGGCCGCATTGGTCGTGTAAACCATCGGCGGCAGATCACGCGTGGTCTTGCCGTTGCCGAGCTTTACGTTCACGCCCGCTGCGGAGAGGCTATAGCCGTTTGTGTCAACCTCGCCTAAGAGCACGCCCTGCTTAGAGCCCAATTTGTAGGTATTGCTGTCCATGAGCACGTTTACCAGATGGAACTGGCCGCGTCCGTCGCCCGCAATGCCGCCGTTGGAGGTTCCGCCAAACGTTGTGTTAGATACCTTTGTGTTGGTGACGTTGATGACGTCGGCACCGCTGTTAATCGCGCCAAGTAGACCGCCGCTCCACCTGCCCTTGATCGTGGCGCTCTCAATCGCGATATTGTTGCAGGCTATGTTCACATTGCTGAAGTAGTAGCCGATAAGTCCGCCCGAGCATTGGTCGGTGCCGGCAATGTTGATATTCTCGACGCTACAGTCCTCAAACCAGTACGTGTTGGGGCTGCCACTGCTCGTGACCTCGCCAATCAAGCCGCCCGCATTACGGATGCTATTGTTCGTTCCGGTGGCATCGCCGATGATGGCGCTCTTGGCATCGCCTCCGGCATCAATGCGCACGTTGCTTATAGAAATAACGCCTCTATAGGCGCTTCCGACCACACCGCCGGCGCCCATGTACTTATCGGTGTTCGACCCGGTGGCGAGTACATTTACCCCAGAGATGACTGCCGTGCTCGATGCGACGGCTTCCGTGATGCCAATTTTGGTGTTCACCGATACGTTACTGGAGGTATAACCGAACACGCCGCCCACGTAGGGTGTTGTACCCGTGGCGGTTATGGTCGAGTTTTTGCCAATAGTCTTCTCGTATACCCCTGTGGCCGCGGTTGTCCACACGCCGCACGGCGAGGCGATCGCACCCACATAGCCGCCAACGTACTTCTCGCCCGTGACGCTAAGGCCAGTGTATGAGCAGTCACAGAGATTCGCGGGCGCCTGCGTGCCGGAGCCGAAATTGACCATATAGGTCACGTCGTTATCCGTCCTTCGGCTGGTACGGCCCGAGCTGCCAAGAAGCCCTCCTACGCTCTTTGCGCCCAACACGGTGCAGTTCTTCATCTGTACGTTGCGGTAGACGCCACGCGTGTTGCCGTCGTAGTTGGCCGTTGCGCCCGCCAAAAGGCCGGTGCCGATGAGGTCGTTCGATGCCGGTCCCGAGGCAATGCTACCGTTGGCGTCTTTGTACGTGAGCGATACGTTGCAGTTACTAAAGGTGAGGTCTTTGACCTGAGCGCCGTCATTCGCGGTGACGCTCTGCCCCACATTGGTTGAGGTGAACATCACGGTGCTGAATAGGCCGCCCACGCCCGAGACCTTATAGTCGTCATCGGCATATTCGACGACGCCGTAAGAGGCATCTTTGGTGCCCACCGTGATGGTGGCCCCGTTGCCGTCGATCGTTGCCACGTGCGGCGTGATGCGGTCGCGATCGGTGGACGCCTCGTTCGAGCTGCAAGCATTGGAATAGTAACGGCCGCTGAGACCCACGTATCCCGTGCCGTAGCCAGTCATATCATAGGTGGCATTTTCCTTGAACTCCAGGCTCATGCCGATCGATTTCGACGCGCACACGTAGCCCGTTTGGTAGTCGGCAGCGTAGGACGCCACCAGGTAGGGCGAATTTACATCGTCATCATGGTTGAGCGGGCCGTGCCACCCCTGTTTGCCCGGGGCCTTCTGGTCATCGTTTTTGGCGGTTTCGAAATCGCCGGAAGCGCTCGCAGGCTTGCCCACGCAGTCGTAGCTGGCATTTCGCACCTTACCATATTCCTTGTTGCCAAACAGGTAGCCGTTTATCGCCGGGTCCTGCTTATCGCTGCCCCAGTACGCCTTGGAGCCGCGGAACACGCCATAATTAGCGTAGTCAGTATGTGCCGCTCCAGCACCCGCACCCGAGCTAATGATGGCCGAGAGCACCAAAAGGCCCTGGGCGTTTTCCACCGTGGTCACGGGTGCCTCGGCATCAGTGCCGATATACTTGTTGTCGGTGCCCGTGGTAGTGACGCAGGCAGCTCCCTTGTTTGTGAGCTCGTTGATCTTGTAGTTAGCGTTACCGTTTTCGACTTTGCAGCCCTCGCTAAAGGCATAGCCATCAATCACACGACCAACGTAGGGATTGTCGTACTGCCGGAAGTTGCCCGTTCCAAGACCCTGAGACTTGTCGCTGGTTCCAGCGCGCCAAGACGTCCCTGACATATTGCGGAAGATCACACCGCCGCCCGCAATGGCACCAACGTAACCGCCGATGGGAACAAGATGTGGCTTAGTTCCGCCACCAGCAACCGTAAAGCCGGTTGTGGAGTTATCGGGCGTTGTCCCATTCACGGCCACACCGTCGATAATGTTATCGCCGCCAAGGATGCAGCCGATAACGCCACCGAAGAACGACGTCGGAACACCGTCGGCATCCTTGGCAGAATAAGTAATAGTCGCCGACGCGTTCACATAGCGAATATTCAGATCGCGCACCACGCTGCCGTAACTATAGGGAATAAGGCCGCGAAGCGAACCCTCGTTATTCTCTATCTTGATGGTTGCCTTTTTATCACCTTTAGGGTTGCCAACGATGACGCCACGGAACGGGTTGGCTTTGTTGCCAAAACCGCCAAACGATGCGCCGTCAAGGGTGATCGTATTACCCCCGGTAGGTTCAATACTGTAGTACGCGCTTTGGATATAGCGGTGCATCATCTCGTCGGAAAGTGTGGCCGAAGGATCAGTGGTGTCGCCGGTCTTCTTTTCCCACTTCTTCCCAGTGTCTTTCGCCTGCTTATAGACGTACGTAACCTCATTGTCGGTTTTATTGTCGCTGCGGCGAGTACAGAGCGTACTCTGGTTGACGGCAATGGTGACCTCCCAACCGTCGAGCGCAGTTTGGTTGTTGATGTAGTTGGCGATGGCGTTCATCTCAGTCGCGTCCTTAACGGCATACGGATCGCCATATGTGCCGCATCCCTCTACCAGCTTTGGAATGCGCTGGTTGACTTTAATTTCATGATATTGGACGCCGCTCTCGGTGGCCTTTCCCTTATAAACATAAGGAAGATAGCCACCAAACCAAGGCCTGACGTCACCGTCCTTCTTACCATCAACCGTCACATAGCCGCTCACGGCACCATACGTCGCTTCGTCGTAATACCAAAGCTGCTTGCCCGGGTACTCCGTACTCCCATCAATCTCAGATCCGTATGTCACCTTGCCTGCATCGGCATCGGCATCGGCCTTAGTAAAGGTGTAGTCCGCAGAGCCCGTGCTCGTGCTTCCGTAGCCAAAACTCTCCAGCAGGCTCGCATGGGTGAAGATCGTTTTGTTCTTTTGGCTGGGCAAGCTGATTTGCTCAAACTTTGCCGTCACCTGATCGGCCTCACTGCCTACACCAAGCTTTCCGAACAGCGACGTAGCCGCCTTGGTGTCACTCGTGTACCCAGTAGTCTTGATATTCTTCGCGTTCAGGCTCACGTACTTCTGCATCTCGTTGATGAGCAGAGGCATATAGGCGTTAGCATCCGTGGCGCTGTTGGCGCCGTCGACAATCAGATTGTTGAGCGTAAGACCATCAATTGAGATCTTTCTAATCTTGGTGCCATTGCCGTCGCTGGACCCATACACGCAGCGGCACACGAGCGCGCCCGAAGAGCTTCCGCTTGCTCCATCAGTGTCTTCAGAGCTCTTTCCGTCATTAATAACGGGCCCAACAGTACCACGCAAAGTGACGTTTTTTACTGTGAGATCGCCGTTTGCCACCGTTCGAAAAAGACCGCAGTGCATGTTCTCGTGCTGGGTAGCATCGGAATTTAGCTTGTTGCCATTCTGCTCGGCCTTGATCTTGGAGTAACAGAAGGTAATGGTCGCATTCTCAACCGTCACCTCTCCGCTCGGCTGAGTGGGATAATAGCTGTAGCCGGCCAAATCGATTGTACCCGTTATGGTTATGGAATCATCGAGCCCTGTCGTGCCATTGGGAACGATTGTCGAACGAATACCTTCGGGAGCATAACGGTAAGCAGACCATAAGAGCAGCTTTTCCGCTGTATCGATTTGACTGCCACTAAAGCCGCCTTCACAATTCTTAGAGGCTATGTCGAGGTTGTAGAAGTAGCGGGTATTGCCGTTCGTATTCTGGCTTCGACCGAAAGACGAGCGATTATGGTAGCTGTTGTCTTTTGTGGCATCGCCGTCCATGTCCAGCTTGTTTTTCTGTGTGTGTAGCGAAACGACCGTGTTCCAGTCGGCGTCCATGAGCTTGCTGCCGTTGTTTGGTTTTACACCGCTGCCAACCCATTCATCGAAGGACGTTACGCCCGACGCAACGATGGCCCCCTCGCCGGTGGGCACCCTATAGGCGGTATCCCAATAAGCCCTGTCCTCCAAGTACAGGCCTAGGTAGCTCTCGACGCCATATGTCGTCTTATCATCCACCTTGCAGCCGCGGCAAACTAGAACGCCGAGCGTCTGAGCGGCGCCCGCATTAATGGTTGTGCCCGAGAGATCGATGGCATAGTTGTTGATAATCCAGTGGCCGCTCGCGGCGTATACAAGACCACCGAGTTCCTTGGAATCATCCGCAGTCGCGGTTATAGAAGCGTTGGTCGTTTTCAGAGCATAAGAGTTTTCATTCTTGTTAATGCTCTCATCTCCGATAGTTACGACCGCGTTGCCCCAGCTATAACCCAAGAAACCACCCGTGCCATTGAGCTTATCGCCGTTCCTGCCGACTTTCATTTCGAATGAATTGAACGAAAGGTCCGAAATGTTCACGTACTTATCAGCTGAGTTGGCTATTGTCCCTGCATTGTAGGTACTCTGTGCGATGCAGCCGATAAGACCACCGACTTGGGCAATCTTGCCGCCGGCGCAATCGCCAGTTTCGATTGATCCGGCGACTTCGAGGCCCGCAACATTGAATGACGAGCCATAATCGCCCGCATAACCAATGGCGCCGCCAATGCGACTATTGCCGTTAAGCGTTTTAGTTGCAGCGATGGTCGCTTGAGCCTTGCTGTTATCCTTAAACGCAACCGTAGAAGCCGCCAGCACGCTGCCCGCAATACCGCCAATGTTCACGTCATTGGCAAACGTATCATCGCACGCGATATTCGTTTTGCACGTTACGCCAGACAATGACAGGTTGCCGACGATGGCACACGCAAGCGACCCGGCATCGATAGCCGAACCGTTATCGAACTTCATGGAGCCAGCGATTGTGACGTTGGAGATGGTTGCACCGTTGACGGCCGCGAACAAGCCCAAGCGGCCGTGGCGGTAGATTTTGCCGTTGCCGTTGCTCGTGTTATTGCCGTCGAGCACGTCTTCACCACGCTTGCCGTACGCCTCGCCGACGGCAAGATTGATTGTGCCGCCACCGTTCAACGTTCCCGAGAAAACTTGCGAGCCGTCTGCACGATCCTGCGTGAAACCCGTCAGGCCCGTGCCCTTGAGATCAATAGTGCCGTTCACCGTAATGGTCGAGGACTGCAAGCCGTTAAGGTTGTTTTCGGTAACGCCGTCAACCATCGAGTAGTAGCCGTTGGTTTGCCAGGTAATCGCAAGCTTGGCGAAATCCTCAGCTGTGGTTAGGGCGTAGGCACCGTTAGCTGCCGTCAGCGAATCCGGCAAGGTCAACTTATGAGTGTCCACATCAAGCTTAATGAAGTCGCCGCCCAGACGAACAACTTCACCGTAGGTCGCGATGTCGTCCGTCTTTGAGGCTGAGTTGCTACGCTTGAAGGTCCAGACCGCAGCGCCCTTGTCTCCCAGATCACCATTAGAGCCATTGCCGGCAGCGAAGATCAGCGCGTTGTGGTTCTCGTATACGAGCTGACCCGTCGTGGCGTTCTCGGCAAAACTTGCGCCCGACAGATCCGTGATGCCGCTGAATTTGATTACAGCATTCCACGCGGATCCCGCAATTCCCGCGGCACGGTTGCTTTGCGCCTTACCGATAGGATTGTCGCTTGTAAGTTTGAAATCTCGCACGTCAAGGACATTGCGCGTATCGACAACGCCCACGGCGCCACCGAACTTTCCGGTACCCGTTCGCGCCGAAGCATCTCCCTTGCACGCAACCGTCACGCCGTTGAAGACAACGGCAACGGGCTGCGAGTTAGGATTTGCGCTATCGCCAACATAGCCGACAACGCCGCCTGCGTCGGACAACTTGCTCGCAAGGTCAAACTCAATTGAGCACGTATTCTTATTATCTGCATCCTTTTCAACAACAAAGGCGCGCAAAGCGCCGTCGTCGTCCGTTTTCGTCGCGAACACCTTGCCGACAAGGCCGCCGTAGCTGCCGTTGACACTAACATCTTCTGGTAAGGCGAGTTTGCTCTTATACGTCCCGCCTTGCACCACGATGTCTCCATTAGAGATATCGGCCATGCCAAAAAGAGCGCCGGCGCGCTGCGACGCACCAAGAGTCACAAGGTCGCCCAGGTCGAACATATTGGACGTAACGGCAAATCCTTGCGCAAAGCTCACGTCGCCGATAACGCCACCAGAGCAAGCGCTGTTCTCGTCGCCAATATTTAGAGGACACCCAATCTGCTTATTATCCGCGCCCAGTGTGAGCACGGTCGCTTTACCAATAAAACCGCCGCTGGCAGTTGTGCCCTTGACGGTGAGCGCGTGTAGGTCGAGAGCTTTCGCGACGTTGACCATGGCACCCGTGCTCGAGCCAACGAGTCCTACAACGCCACCGGCGGAGCCGTTCGTAGACTGGACGGTGGCGGTGGGAACGTTTGCCAGAGTGCCAATGCTCAGGGTCGCACCGTCCTTGACTTCGCCTACGAGCAGGCCAGCGTTGCCAGAGCTCGTTTTGACGGCTCCGCCTGAGGTCAGATCGTTGGGGAACGTGACGGACTCAACCGTCAAGCTCCCGCTCTCGACCGTGTTGGCAATCAAGCCAATGTTGCCCGTCGCATTCGCGTTGAGATTCTTTCGAGAATCGGTGAGGCTATAGGTAACGTTCGCAGCAAGGTCGCCCGTCGTCGCACCCAGGAGGGGTGCCGTCAAGGCGGAAGTCGCATCCTTCACATCAACGTTCACGGGTTCCACGATGTCAACCGACGCGATGAGTGTCTTGCTCTCTTCGCCGTTTTCCGCACCGCTGACCTTCGAAGCGACCATCGGTGCGCTATAGCTAGTCGCGCCTACCCACTTTATCCTGACCGTTTTGTTTTGGTCAGACAGCTTGAGGTTATTAAAAACCGTCCGATCAGTCGTAAGCTCGACGGGACTATCAACGTCCCTATAGATCCTGCCTTCAAACGGACATTCATCACTGCCAAGACCCTGGAAAGACATGCCGTTATTAGCCGACTCGGTGAGCTTCGCATCGCCCGTGATGATAACCTTGATCTGCGCATCATAGTAAAGCGAAGCGTCGGCGTTAGACAGGACGGCGAACGCCTCCGACGACTTGACATCGAGGCTTCGGATTCCGCTCTCGTCGTCTTTGCGCACGATGCTTTCCGCGCCGTTCTTCTCGAGCAGCTCGACGAGCTTATTCAAATCCGTGATCGTCGCACCCGCCTGGGCATCAGCGTCCTCCGAAGTCGCATCATCGGCATCTTGCTCGGCGTCGTCAGTGGCGGCATCGTCAGCGGCATCGTCGTCTTCCGTCTGGTCGCCCGTAGAATCGGAACCCGTAGCGCTATCGGTGGTATCGCCTGCTGCAGCGTCATCCTTCGCCGCGTCATCCCCAGCACTGTCGCTGTCGGCGCCGGTATCACTCGACCCAGACCCGATCGTGACATCGCCGTTGGTCTCGCCGCCCTCGGCAGTATCCAACGCCTTCGCAGATGCGGCAGCAATCTCGTTCGAGATGTTCTGCCAGCCTGCCGCCACAGCAACCACCGTGGGCGAGCATGCTTGGAGCACCATGACCACCGTCATGAACTCTGCGAGTATGCGCTTTGCCGTTCTCATCGATTCCGTACCTCTTATCCTAAAAACTCTGCTTCCAGAGTTATTGAGTCTCCGTCGTGCCCGTCAGGGTAGTTCCACTCACGTTAATGCCCAGGTCACCCCAGCCACCGGGCGTTTTGCCGTCCGCTCGGTAAAAGTTGACGACCATCGAACCCGGCTCCATGGTGAACGTAGCCTTGCGAGCTGCAGCATCCACCGTCGCGCCATGGTTGATCTCAAAGAACGGGTCGATCTCCACGTTCTCCCCCCACCTAAGTTCGACGTTTGCCGGTGCGCCCGTAACCGTCACGCGGTAGTTGTACGCAGCGTAATCAGCAAACTTGCCAGCCTCATCGACCAGCGCGCCCTCGACCGCCGCGGTCTTGACCTCGGCCTTCTTTGACGGCACGACTTTCGCCGCCAGACAGGTGAGCTCGGTGCCGGGGCTCTCCTTCGAAACAACCATGGCCTTAATCACAAAGTAGGCATGTCCCAACTTGTCCTCAGGGAACGTCACGGTGTAGTCGTGCTTGGTGGGCTGATTCTCCGGAAGCTTGACGTTGCCGGCGGGTTGGGGCGCATAACTCCACGTGGTGCCATCGAGCCCACACCCCTCGACCGTTAAGGTATACGTCACGTTTTTATCGTTGCAGAAGTTGCTGTTGCTCAGCAAATAGTTATAGATGCTAAAGGTGAAGCTGCACTGCTTGTTGTTGGGATATACCGTAACGGAGCGCTGGGCGCGGGCAAGCTCGGCATCGCCGGGCGCGCTCATGTAGCCCGTGAGCAGGTCGCTCGCAAACAGGCTCTGAGCGGTGCCTGTCGCGGCGACGGACTTAAGAAATCCGTTGGCGATGTAGGCGGAATAGGTAAAGTAGCCACCCGCCACGAGCGCCACGGCACAAACAAGTGCGATTGCTGCCACAACCAGCTTATTCTTGACTAGGCTTTTGCTTTTTGCCAGCTGCTCGCACTCGGCATCCTGCTGCCTCCCTTGCTTCTCCATGTGCGCCCCCTCTCCTACTTACCGCTCGTGTTGCGCGCGATCAGGTAGATCACGTCGGTCTCTTTGGTGCTCTCGTCCCACGAAAGCTTGATGATGAAGTTGAGCGTGTCGTTGCCAGTCGAGCCGTCGAGCGTCTTGGCATTGAGCTCGTCTTTGTTGAACACCTTGTATCGGTAGAGCGGGCGCGCGTTGCGCTGGACGTTTTGATAGTCCTTGAATGTAGGGTCGCTTGCGCCCTCGCCCGGGTCTTCGATGGGCGTGAAGCTCTTCAGCAGATCCGTTTCATACATTTTCCAGCTATAGGGCTTGCCGCCCGCAGTGCCCCTCACGTCGGGAGCATCACCTCGGCCCGTATCCTCAGCTTTATACAGCTCGATAGTGAGGCCCGTAATGTTGGTCGTATTCGCAAGCTGCAGCTCAAACCCGTCGCCGCCCGTCTGCACGCAAAACGGGCGCTTGAGCGTCACCGTGCTGCCAGTCTTGGTATCGCCGTATTCGGGGTTGTAGCTCAGGTCGATCTGCTCTGTTGCCGTAGCGTTGGGGCCCAGCACCTTGAGCTCTGCCGGCTCCTTGATCTTGCCGACGGTGGAGCCGCGATTGGCATCGACGAACCATCCGAGCGTCAATCCCAGCAACACGAGAAGCACGGCCACCAGACCCACGATGGCCAGGGATTCGCGACGGTGGTCGCTCACCCAAGCCTTGATGCGCTCGATGCGGCCAGCCGGACGCGCTTCGCCGTGCAAGCCGAACCCGCTGCCGCCGGGGTTTGCCGCTCCTTCGTTGTGTTTGATATCGCCCTGCTCGCGGGCATTAAGCTGCTCGTCCATTTATTTATCCGCCTCCTTGGCGGTGAAGCGCACGCGAATGTACTTGACGTTCTTGCCGATAATCTCGTCGGCGTTGTTGTAGTAGCTGGCGCAGGTTTCCACATCCGCAGAGGACATGCCGGCTCCGACAGGCGGAACCGCGCTAGGCGCCTGACCTGGCACGCTCGTGCTATCGGCGCGGAAATAGCGCGCGTGGTTATTGTTGATGTCGCCGACGAGGGCTGCGTATCCCGCGGCGGGGTCCGTGCTCGCAAAAAGGTTGCCACCGTAGCCGGCGTTGCCCGTGCGAACGTAGCTCTTAAACTGCTCCGGCCAAATCCAGTAGAGGGTTTTGGGTACGGTTTTGGTCGTGCTATTTGAGTCCGCAGGGCAAAAGTCCGACGCCGGAATGGTAAAGCTCTGCGTGATGACGGTAACGCTGGCTCCGTCCTGGGTCACCGTGGTTGTCGTGGGGACCAGCGGATTGGAGTAAAAGCCAGAGGTGTCTTTGCCCTGAAAAACCAGGATATGACCGCGCACCAAATCTTTAAGCGAGTTGATGATCTCTTCGTTTTTCGATGCATCCGTAGCGGTGCCGCCCGTGCCCGCAGCACTCGTCTGGACAGAAATCTCCCAGGTCATCTCCACCGTAATATCGTGCAGGTCGTTGCAGAGCGGCTTGACGTTGAGCTGAAGCTGGCCCGCCGATCCCGGAGAGAGACTGCCATCGGCACTCATGTTATTGAGGTTGAAAAGATTGTTCACGGCAAGGCTTGTACTGTCCGACGCGTAGTTGTCCTGGGCGTCGTACTTACCCGCCGTGCCGCCCTGCGTTCCCGAGAGCACAAACCGCGGGCCCTTCGCCCCAATCGTACTCCCCGTGGCGCTCACTCGGTTGTTCGCGGCAAACCAGGCCAGGCATGCAAAGATGGCAACGATGGCGGCCAGCACAAACAGACCGCTCACCAGGAAATCCTTCCAGAAATCCTTGAGGGTCCGCACGTGCTCGTCGGCAGCTTGGCGGTACTCAGCCGCCGTCTTGTGCTGCTGGAGCTCGCTATGTCGGTCCATGCCACTCATCGCTTGCGTTTGCCCTGCTAGCGGGCGTGCCATCCTTTCCGCTTGGTCGCACTCAGTCCATTGCTCGTAGGCATAGAATTCAGGCAGAATACAACACCGTACGATAAGGTAAAAGAATAGCATTGACCTGCGGCTTGCTCCACGGCGCAAGCCTTAATGATGTCTTAAAAGTCAAATCCTTGGTGTAAGGGGGTCAGGCTACTTCGCACCAACATGGCGCAAACAAACCTGACCCCCTTGCACCAATCCTCTTGCACCAAAATTCGGATTTTCTGGTGTCAGCGATTCGGATTTTCATGTTCTGAGGATTCGGATTTTCGGGTGCTCAAGATTCGGATTTTCTGAACCCGCTGGTCAGCGGGCGCTCTTATTGGCAAAAAGGCGGGGAGCACCGATACGGCACTCCCCGCCCACTCAATACGCGATGGCTTTCTCAACTACAGCTCGTTGGCCGCGTGATATGCCGTGCGAATGGCGCTCGCAATATCGGCGGTGCGCTCGCCCGAGCAATCGCCCACGCAGGTCACGGGCACCGTCACGCCGTCCAGGTCAAACGCGTTGGCCTTGGAGCCCACGGCCATCACCACGTAATCGCAGGCGATCTTCACCGGCTCCTCGGCGCCGTCCTCGGTGGTGCGAACGGCCTCCACGCCCTCGTCGGTAATGGCGGTCAGGCGGGTCTTCACGTGCTGCTCCACGTCGTGCTCTGCAAAGTCGCTCATAATCAGCGGCAGAATGGTCTCGGACTCGCCCGCGGCAATCTTGTCGAGCATCTCCACGATCGCCACCTCGCAGCCGTGCTGCAGCAGGTACTCGGCAGTCTCGGTGCCCACCAGGCCACCGCCAATGACGGCGACGCGTCCCGTAAGCTCCACCTTGCCGGCCAGCACTTCCCAGCTCGAGACAACCTTCTCCGAGTCGGCACCGGATACGGGAATGACCACGTCGTGTGCGCCCACGGCCACAATCGCGGCGTCGGCGGCGTTGAGGTCCTCAGCGGTAGCGGCATGGTTGAGCTCGACCTTCACGCCCAGGCCGGGCAGAATCTTCTCGTAGTACTCGACCGAGCGCATGATCTCGTCCTTGCGCGGGGGCGCGGCTGCCAGCACAATCTGGCCGCCCAGATGGTCGCTCGCCTCATAGACGGTCACGTCGTAGCCGCGCTTGGCCGCCACGCGCGCGGCCTCCAGGCCGGCGATACCGGCGCCCACCACGGCGATCTTCTTGTCGCCCTCGCCCGGCTTAATGGCGACGGTCGCCTCGTCACCGTTCTCGGCATTGAGCACGCACGAGATGTACTTGCGGTTTTGAATCGCGTCGACGCAGCCCTTGTTGCAGTTGAGGCACTCGCGGATGGGCTCGCCCGTGGCGGCCTTGAGCGCAATGTCGGGGTCGCACATAAGCGAGCGACCATAGGCGATGATGTCGGCCGCGCCGTCTTCCAGAATCTTCTCGCCGGCCTCGACCGAGACAACGCGGCCGACGGTTGCCACCGGCACGGAGACCAGGGCCTTGACGCGCTCGGCCACGGGCAGCGTCCAGTTGTAGGGCATGGCGCCCATGGGCGGAATGGTGTCGCCCATGTTGCCGGTGTGGTTTGCCTGCGCCACCTGGATCATGTCGATGCCGGCGCTCTCGAGCAGCTTGGCGAACTCGCAGGCCTCGTCAGGCAGCAGGCCGCCCTTGCCGCGCGGCGTGCCGTCGGGGTTCTCCATGATCACGGGGAGCTTGTACTCCACCATCAGCTGCGGCGCGGCTTCCTTAATGGCGGCGACGACCTCCAGCGCATAACGGACGCGGTTCTCGAACGAGCCGCCATACTCGTCGGTGCGCTGGTTGAGGATGGCCGAGCACAGCGAACCCACCAGGCGGTCGCCGTGGACCTCGATGGCGTCGATGCCGGCCTGCTGCGCGCGGGCGGCCGAGGCGGCGATAGCCTCCTTGATCTGGGTGAGCTGCTCTACGCTCGCCTCGTTCACAAAGTGCTGCATGTCGTGGTGCAGCTTGGCGTAGGCCTGATTGCGGATCTCGTTGGACTCGGCCATCTTGGCGGCGAAGGTCTCCTCGTCGCCGGCGGCCTTGGCCTCCTGCGCGGCCTTGGCGGCGGCCATGGAACCCATGACCATGCGGCCGACGCCGGGCACGTCGTACTCGGGGTGGAACAGCTGCAGCGCGACCTTGGCGCCGTGCTTGTGGACGGCGTCGGCCAGGGCCTTAAACGTGGGGATCTGGGCATCGGTCGCCAGCTTGGGCGTGGGGCTCGCGGTCATAACGGGAGCGACGTCGCCGATGACGATGTAGCTCACGCCGCCACGGGCCAGACGCTCGTAAAAGGCCAGGCTGCGCTCGCCGATGGAACCGTCGCGCTCCTCGTAGCCGGTGGTCAGCGGCGGGAACATAATGCGGTTCTTGAGCTCAAGGGGGCCAACCGTAATGGGCTGGAGCAGCTTGGATGCAGGTGCGGTCATGGATATTCCTCTCTTGTAGGCGCGGCGGCGATGATGCCGCGTAGTTGTCTAGAGGATATGGCATGGGGGCACAGCGGCACAACGGAAAATCGGCGGACAGCAGGTAGCGGCAGGTGGATGGGGTGGGGCGGCCCGTCGGTTTGTCTCAATCTGTAACAGTTAGGCCCACTTTTGGCCTCCACCTGTTACAGATCGAGACAAACCAACCCGGCCCGCTAGAACATCTAAATCTGTAACAGCTACTCGGCAAAATCCGTCCCTCGTGTTACAGAATTAGATAAACGGGGCCGGCTGCCGAAAAATCTCGTTCTGTAACATCTATCGGCCAAAAACGGCCCCACGTGTTACAGATCAAGACATTCCCCTCAGCCCATCCTCAACAATCTCAATCCGTAACATCTAGGCCCGCTTTTGACCCCTACCCGTTACAGATTGAGATTTTGTTTGAGATTTGCCGAGGGACTATATCCACGCGTCATCGAAGCCACTGCGACAGAGGTGCGACATTACTGCGACAGAGGTGCGACATTACTGCGACAGAGGTGCGAAATAAATCGACCACCTTACCTTATCGTGTAGAACTGTTTTGGGTCGTTATGGGATGAGCCGTGCCATTCGAGCAGCCCGTCTTCCTCAATTAACTTACCAAGCACCCGGCTTGCTGTGCGGCGATTTCTCCCGATGTGCGCTGCAAGCTCCCTTGCTGTCACCCTTCCGTTCGCAAAGGCCAACCTGACGGCGGCGAGCTCATACTCCCCCAATGAGGCGATCACCTCCGGTGATACCTTGTCCTCGAGAGCCTCGCTTCTCCTTACGGTTCTGGCAACGATATTGTTCTCAAGCGTTAGCTGAACCCTTGCCCCATCAGGTTCCGTGTAGACCGGATCATTGAGCAGAGAGTTTTGCATCTCGGTATAAATGCGCTTGACGCCCTCGTTTAGCTCCCGAACCCAACCAAATTCGACCAGTGTGCGCGCGATGCGTGGGTTGCGCGAGTAACGAGTGGTCCTCATGTTGTCGAGCGTCACGATATTGGGAAGCGCGCCTGGACTGATGATTTCCAAACGGTCGTCGAACATCGAGACCCGGATGTAGTCGCCGCGGAACGAGTAGTCGCGATGTGTCACCGCGTTGACCAAACCCTCGAACCAGGCGAACTCAGGATACTCAGGCACGGTCTGGAATTTCCCGTCGGGCCCCAGGAACTGAAATTCGCGGAGCATGCTCGAGATGAGTTCGTAGGCGTCTTGGATCACCTTAGGCAGCGGCCCACAGAAGCTTCGTTCTTTCGTGATGTTGAGACGCTCGCCCGTCTCCATTTTGACGCCGTCGTAGCGCAGGACACGGACTCGCGCCTGTGGCATCATCGCGGACGGATCCAGCGCGAATAGCAGGGCTCCAGCAACGGTCAGCTTTCCGTCACGCATAAAACGACGACTTCTAAGGACCTGCTCGTCGGAAACTTCGGTTCCAAGAATCCCTTTGTAGCGATCAAGCACTTCATGGTCCACGTCATCTAGGGAGGAATCCTCAACAAGCTCGTCCTCGAAGATTCTCTGCCCCTTATCGTACTCGAGGGCAAATACCTGTTCGCGGCTGAGCCTCACGCTCTTGTCGTCCTGCCGCAAGAAAACCTCGCCGTCGCTCACGCGAGCAACAGAGTGGTTGGTCGAGGCATCGATGTCCAAAACGAGAACGAAGTCCTCCTCGCCCGAAGAATTGACCACGGGGATTCGGTCTTTGCGGACAATAGGGGTTGGCGTGCAAGTCGTGAGCGCAGCGCGCTCGAATTTCTCAATGTCGTGCGCGCCGTTACGCTTGAAGCCCGTTACCTCACCATTATCCTCGATACCGATAACGAGCTTGCCTCCCGCCGAGTTGGCGAATGCACTAATATGCTTCGCAATCTCCTTGTCATCCTTGCGGGCGCTCTTTCGATCGAAGTACTGATTCTCCCTGAGAGTGGAAAATAGAATCACATCGTTTGTCGCGATGGGTTGCTGCATTGCCGCCTCCTTACATGGCTCCATAAAGAAGTGTAAGTCAAAGGCATCGTATAGACGGCCCCTACATAGCGGCCCCTTTATTGTTTTTAAGACGTCACTGTTTCTAGTTAAGGATCGTTAAGGGTCGTCGCAGCTCCTTCCAATTGGAATCTATCAATCGACAAGTCAATCCATCCAGCCCGTGATTATCGATAGCCCGTCCGCCTCACATAATAAAAAGAGTCAAGATTCACTCATAAAGGAGAGCAACAACAAAATCTCAATCTGTAACAGCTACTCGGCAAAATCCATCCCTCGTGTTACAGATTTAGACAAACGAAGACCGTCCTGCCGAAACATCTCAATCTGTAACACCTAGCCGCCCAAATCGGGTCTAGATGTTACAGATCGAGATTTTGTTTGAGAGGTTGAAAACCGTGCCGAAAACACGGTCCCGGAATAACAAAAAAGCTCGCCGGCTAGGCCGACGAGCTGCAAGTTCTTGGTCGCGGGGGCAGGATTTGAACCTACGACCTCCGGGTTATGAGCCCGGCGAGCTACCAGACTGCTCCACCCCGCAATGTCTGGGCGCCTCATGTGCGCAAGAAAGGATATTACGCGGGAGTTCGGTAAACGGCAAGGAAAATCTCGTAGAGCATAATTCCTTCATATTTAAACCCCTCAGCCCATATCGCCGTGAACGAATCGCAGCCGAGCGCCGCCGACGGCGCGTATACAATGGTGCGCGTCCTTTTATGCCAACACCGGGAGTAGACATGCTGCTCGCTATCGATATGGGAAACACGCAGACGGCCATGGGTCTGTTTGACGGAGACAAGTTGGTGCAGTCGTGGCGTATGCCCACCGACCGCTCCTATACCGCCGACGAGATCCACGTGCGCCTGATGGGTTTCTTTAAGATGTACGACCTCTCGCTCGGCGCGGTCGACGCGATCGCCTTTGCCGGCGTGGTGCCACAGCTCTCGCGCGAGTGGCACGCCGTGGCCGACCGCATCGCGGCAGACGCCATCGTTATCGGGCCGCAGACGGCCGCGGTGACCAAGCTGCGCGCGGCGCGCCCCCAGGCCGTAGGTGCCGATCGCATCGCCAACGCCGTTGCGGCCGAGACTTTCTACGGCGCGCCGGCGATCGTGGTGGACTTTGGCACCGCGACCAATATCGACGTCATCGACGAGGACGGCTATTACATTGGCGGAGCGATCGCGCCGGGCATCCGCATCTCCATGGACGCGCTTGCCGCCCGAGCCGCCAAGCTCGCCAGCGTGCCGCTCGAGGCGCCCGAGCACGCCATCGGCCGCGACACCGAGGAGTGCATCAAGGTCGGCGCCGTGGTGGGCGCTGCCGCCATGGCCGAGGGCCTGGTCGCGCGCATGAAGCGCGAGCTGGGCTGCGACGATGCCACCGTTATCGCCACAGGCGGTCTCGCCGGCATCGTCGCCGATTCGACCGATGCCTTCGACGTGGTCGACGGGCAGCTCACCATCAAGGGCATCTGCGAAATCTACCGCCGCATGCAGGAGCTGGCGTAGGACAGGGGCCTTAGCCGAGCGCGACACAAGCGCGAGCAGCGGACCAGGCAACGCGGCAGCCCTATTCCTCAAAATCGAAAATTTTTCAATTTTGAGGAATAGGCTCGGAGCACGCTACGCCTCGCCGCAAAGCCACCTCGCCAGGTCCACTATCTGCACCCCATCGCGATCCGTAGTCTCGTGATGCGTGCGGGCGAGAATCATCTTGGGATACGCGTCGGCAATGCTCAAGAGCGGCGAGATTTCCCGCTCAAACGTCTTGTCCGAGCTAATGTCATCGCTCACCTGGATATAGAGCTTCTCGCTTCGCCTGATAGCTACAAAGTCAATTTCCTTTTTATAGAGCACGCCGACGTACACTTCGTATCCGCGCCGCAGCAGCTCGATTGCCACCATGTTCTCGTATACGCGTCCCCAATCCATATCGCGCGTACCAAGCAGCGCATATTTAAACGCATGGTCCGCCAGATAGTACTTCTCGCCGCTCTTGAGGTATCTCTTGCCGCGAATGTCATACCGTCGAACCTTATAGAAGGCAAATGCGTCGCACAGATACCCCATATATGTGCCCACCGTCTTGTTCGTGATCTTTAGCCCATCCGCATTTAATGCGTCCGTAATGTTGCGTGCCGACGTAATGTTGGAAACGTTGCCCATCATGTAATCGGCAACGCGCAGCAGCGCCGATTCGTTTCTCACGTTATGCCGCTGCACGATATCTCTCACAATGAGTGTCTTAAAGACGTTGGAGAGATATTGATAGCGCTGCTCCCGCAGTGGATAAGGGTAAGAGCCGGACATACCGCCGGTTCTCGTGTACTCATCGAAGTCGCGGTCGACCTCGCCCTCGTCGCCATAGAGACGATACTCCTCAAATGAGAATGGGAAAACCTCGATTTCGAACGTACGCCCCGTAAAGAGCGTCGACAGGTCGCTCGATAACAAAAATGCGTTTGACCCCGTAATAAAGATGTCATACTGCTCGGATGCGTGAAGGCTGTTGATTGCACGCTCAAAGCCGCTACACATCTGAACCTCATCGATAAGCAGAAAGTTTTGCGTGCCGGGCACCCGGCGCTCTTTTACGTAAGCGAGCAAAGCGTGATATTCGAGCAGGCTCTCGAACTCATCGAGGTTGTAGTTGATATGGATGACATTTGAATCAGGCAGGTTGGTCTCCACATAATCGCGGAGGGACTCGAGCAGCTTGGATTTTCCGCTGCGCCGGATGCCCGTGATGACCTTGATGTCGGGCACACCGATAAGACTCGTCAGCGTATCCATATACGCCGTCCTATTGATGAGCTTCATTGGCATCCTCCCTGCACCCGATGTTTGCTATTCCTCAAAACCGAAAATTTTTCAGTTTTGAGGAATAGGGCGCTGGCAACCCATTCCCCAGATAGGCGAAACCCTCCCCGGCACAGGCCGAAGAGGGCTTCGTTGTCATCGTTATCTTTGAGCGCGGGCGCCTCGCGTTACAGTCCGCGAATCCGTACGGCCTCGGGCGGAAACTCCTGCTCGCCGACATCGGTCTTGATGGTCGCGCGACCCCAGATGTCCAGGCCCGCAAACACACCGACCGCAAGCGGCAAACCGTTGGGCGACACCGCCGCGACCTGACGACCCAGCAGTGGCACCATGTCAAAGTACTCGCCCAGCACCGGAGCCAGCGGGCCGGCAGCGCCCTGCGGCGTGTTGGCGGCAACCGCCCAGGCGTCAACGCGGGTCAGCACAGCGGCGGCCAATGCCTCGATCAGCGCCTCATCTGCCATATCCACGCCAAGCTCACCCAGCGCCGCACGCTCAATATCAACCGTCACCGCGGCAAACATGCCCGCAGCACCGGCACCGCCGTTCACGGCAACACGCGCGAGCGACGCCTCAAACGCAGGCGCACCGCACACGATATCGCTCGGCCACTCAATGCCCACCTTGCCGGCAAGGCCCAGGCCCGGCGTCGACGCCGTGCCCACGAGCGCGTCCATCATGCCCATCGCCGCCACAAACGGCAGGCCGTGGAAGGCATGCATGTTCACGTCCGGGCGCACGACCAGCGAAAACGTCAACGACGCCTCGCCCACGCTCCACGCGCACCAGCCCGCGGACACGCCCTCGCGGCCCGCGTCACGCGCCGCGTCGAGCTCGGTGCCAGCGGCAACAGCATTCATCTCGATCATCTACATACGCCCCAATTCGCCCACGATATGGCCCACGCGATCCTCGGGCTCCTTGACCTCGACGCCGTTGTAGCGGAAGAACCGCGCCGGGTCGTGCATCAGATCCTCGAGCGGCACCAGCACAAAGTCACGCTCGCCGATCAGCGGATGCGGCAGGCGCAGCTTTTTGCCGCCGTGGGTCTCGCCGTCCATCCACAGCAGGTCCAAGTCGATGGTGCGCGGACCGTTGGCCTTGGCCTTCTTGGAGCGGTCGCGCCCCAGCTCGGCCTCGATCTTCATAAGCTCGTCGAGCAGCACCAACGGCGCCAGCTCGGTCTTAATCTCGATGACGGCGTTGGCAAACGCGTCCTGGCGCGTCTCGTAGGCCGGCTCGCTCTCGTAGATCTTGGAGGAGTTGGACACGCAGGTGAGTGGAATCTCGGCGATCATGTCGCGTGCGGCGCGGATGTTGTCACAGCGATGCCCCAGGTTGGAGCCCACGGCCACAAACGCGCGGCGCGGCTGCGGCTTGGCAACCGCCCAGTAGCCGTTCAGGAACTGCGCAAAGCCCGCGGCGTCGTGCACGCGCACAATGTTGGCACCGGCCTGGATGGCGCCCAGGCACACGCCAAACGTAGCGGCATCGCGCTCGGCGGCCTCAGTCACGCCCGAGACGGCGCCCACAAAGCGCTTGCGCGATACGGCGCACATGAGCGGATAACCCAGTGACGCCATCTTGGCAGTCTCGCGCTGGATGACGATGTCCTCGTTGGCCGTCTTGCCAAAGCCCGGACCGGGATCAATGCAGATGCGGTCGCGCGACACGCCGGCGTGGATGAGCGCGCGGGCCTGGTCGGACAGAAAGCCCATGACGCGGCGCATGATGGGCGCCGAATCGGGCAGGGTGAAGCGGCGGAGCTGCGAGGTGGGCACGTAGGCTTCCTCGCGGCGGGCGCTGCGGCGCATCATGGCGGCCAGGCGGTCATTGGGCTCCGATGCGGCCTCGGTGGCCTCGGGCGCGGGCGCGACGGTCTCGGCGGCAGCAGCCTGCTCGGCGGCCGGCGTCTCCTGCTTCTGCTCGTCCGTGGGCTCCGGCGCGGGCTCCGGATCGCCAAACGGCAACGAGGGCTGCACCACGCCGCCCGGAAGCTTGGCCTCCGGCTTAGGCTCGCCCAGCAACTTGCCGCGACGGCGGCGAGCCGGCTTCTCAGCCTCACGCGCGGCCTCGGCAGCCGCCTCGCGCGCCTTCTCGGCAACAAACGCCGCAGCCGAGGTATCGAGCTGCACCGTTGCGTGCGTGCGTGCGGGCGCGGCGACCTCGCCGGCATGCATCACGATGACGCCGCAGGTGCTCGTCTTAACAAACTCGACCATCTTGGGGTCGGTGAAGCCCGTCACGTCGTTGACGATCGAGGCGCCGCAGCGCACGGCCGCCTTGGCAACCGCCACGTGGCGCGTGTCGATCGAGACGATGGCGCCCTCTTTGGCCAGCGCGCGCACCACGGGCAGCACGCGGCGAGCCTCCTCGTCGGGATTAACCGGGGTAAAGCCGGGGCGCGTGGACTCACCGCCCACGTCGATGATGTCGGCGCCGGCGTCAAGCATCGCCAGGCCGTACTCGATGGCGGCATCCGGGTCGAAGTGCTCCCCGCCGTCGCTAAACGAATCGGGCGTCACGTTGAGGACGCCCATGATGCGCGGACGGTCAAAGCTGAGCTCATACTTTCCGCACCGCCATGTCTTGCTGTCGTTCGCCATGAACATCCTCCTAAAATGCCCACGCCGCCGAGCTTGGGGAGCTGGCGGCGGGGTCGCTTTGCACTCAGTCTTTCTATTGTATCCGCGCACACGGGCTAGAACGCAAACGCGGCCGCGATGTCGCAAGAAATCAGCAGGTCGGCATTTGCATCCTGATCGGTAGGCGCCAAATTGCAAATGGCCAGCGTATCGCCGGTAAAGTAACGCGTAAGGCCCGACGCCGGATACACCACGAGCGAGGTCCCACCCACAATGAGGGCATCGGCCGCGGCGATGGCGGCAACGGCACCGGTCAACACATGCTCGTCGAGCGGCTCTTCGTAGAGCACCACATCGGGCTTGATGCGACCACCGCACGCAGGGCACACGGGCACGCCCGCGGCGTCCTCGTGCTCGCGCGAGCAAATCCACTCGGCGCTATAGACCGCGCCGCACGACTGACAAATGTTGCGATGGACCGATCCGTGCAACTCAAACACGCGCTGCGAGCCCGCCATCTGATGCAAGCCGTCGATGTTTTGCGTCACCACGGCATCAAGCTTGCCGACGCGCTCCAGCTCGGCCAGCTTGGTGTGGCAGCGGTTGGGCTTAGCGTTAAGCGCAATCATCTTGGTTCGGTAAAAGTCGAAGAACTCCGCCGGATGTGTCTCGTAAAAGCTGTGCGACAGCATGCTCTCGGGCGGATAGGCAAACTGCTGGTGATACAGGCCGTCCACGCTGCGAAAATCGGGAATGCCGCTTGCCGTGGAAACACCAGCGCCGCCAAAGAACACCACGTGCTCGTGGGTATTGAACAGCTCCGCCAGCGCGGCGGAGGCCTGCTTGGGATCTGTTATCGCTTGCGTCATGTTTGTCCTCCGTCCATGTTGGTCGGGGCGGCCGCGATTGCGCCGTCGTCCGCGGGGCCCGCCCCGCCCCTGTTGCGCTAATCTTAAGCCTGCCAACCCCGTCGAAAGGACACCATGCCTCAGACTTACACTTTCGCCTCGTGGAACGTTAACGGCCTGCGCGCCGTGCTCAAAAAGGACCCGAGCTTTATCCAGATCGCGCAAGAACTCGACGTCGATATCTTGGCGCTGCAGGAGACAAAGCTGCAGGAGGGCCAGGTCGATATCGACCTGGCCGGCTATCACCAAACCTGGAGCTACGCCGAACGTAAAGGCTATTCGGGCACTGCGGTCTTTAGCCGCCAGGAACCGCTGCGCGTGCTGCACGCCGACGCGCTGCTACCCTACGCCGGCGAGGGCGAGGCGGCCGAGTTCGTCGCCCAAGCCGCAACCGAGGGCCGCGTCTGCGCGCTCGAGTTCGACAAGTTTTGGTTCGTGGACGTCTATACGCCCAACGCCCAAAACGAGCTCGCGCGCATCGACGTGCGCATGGCCTGGGACGATGCCTACCGCGGCTTTTTGGCAGGCCTCGAGCGCGAGACCGGAAAACCCGTCGTGACCTGCGGCGACTTTAACGTGGCGCACGAGGAGATCGACCTTAAGAATCCCAAGTCCAACCGCGGCAACGCGGGCTTTTCGGACGAAGAGCGCGGCAAGTTTACCGAGCTGCTCAATGCCGGCTTTACCGATACCTGGCGCGCGGCAAACCCCGACGTCGAGGGCGTCTACAGCTGGTGGAGCTACCGCTTTAATGCCCGCAAGAACAACGCCGGCTGGCGCATCGACTACTTCCTGGTAAGCGACGCAATCGCCGACAACGTACGCGACACCGGCATCCGCGGCGACATCTTCGGCAGCGACCACTGCCCCGTCACCCTCACCCTAGAGCTCTAGCCCCCAAATGGTCCCCCCGGGGACGGAGGAAAACGGACCATTTTCACCTCGCGGGGGCATCCACGCGGCCCGCTTGTCACGAAACTGGCCCATCTACTACGTTTAAGCCACTACCCTCAACCACGGCGAACAACGCAAAAAGAAAACCGCAGGTAGAAAGCCTGCGGTTTTTCATAAAACGCGGTTGTGCTTGGGGGTGTCGGGCTAAACGTAGTAGATGGGCCAGTTTCGTGGCGAGCGCCGTCAACTGATTCCCTGGGGGACGTCTGGGGACGGAAGAAAACGGATCAATTGACTCTCTGAGGGCCATGATGCCCGTCATATCAACCGGCCATTTCAAAACTATGCCGGTTTACGGGGCTAAATCGCAAACCCCCAACCATACGCAATTCCGAAATAATAAAACCGCAGGCAAACGGCTTACTCCATTTCGAAAAAAGCCGGTATGGTCTGTCTGTGCCAATCTAGCCCCGTAAACCGGCATAGTTTTGATATGACACCAAGGCAGTATTGATTCTCGCCCCGGCGCAACCGACATTACAGCCCGTACTTCACGACGACGCGGTTGATGCGGCGACACCAGGGCTTGTACAGAGCGGCCAAAAACACGCAGGTCGCGAAGCCATGCATGATGTCGAACGGCACCGCCGTAGCAAGACGCGCTACGGCGCCTCCCCAGGTGAGCGGCTGCACAAAACCGATGATGTCATACGCGTTGATCACGACGCCATACAGCAGGCCCGACGCAAAGCCATACGCCAACAGCGCCGGCATTCGCACGGTTCCATCGGCGCGGTCAAACGCGCCCGCATGCGCCAGTGCGCCACCGATATAGCCCACCAGACCCCAGGCATACATCTGCCACGGCGTCCACATGCCTTGTCCGAAAAAGAAATTACTGGTCAGCGCTGCCAACGCGCCGACCATAAAACCATTGCGACGGCCAAGTGTCGCACCCGCGATAATGGCGATAGCGCTCACGGGCTTAAAATCGGGAATGGGCCCAAACAGGATGCGCCCCGCCGCGGCCAGCGCCGCCAGCACCAGCGTGGGCATGATCTGGCGCAGGCCTGGACGTGATGTCTCATAGCCCGCAAAGAACAGTGCGAGCACGAGCGCCACTACAACCAGCATGGCAAGCGCCGCCTGCTCAATGCCCACCAGCAACGCCGCAGTCATCACTGCCGGCACCGCCAACAACAGCGGGATCTCCATTTTTGTAAGTAGGCGCGAGGCGCGATGATCCGTCATCCCATCACACCCTGTAGAACACGTTGTCGTCAAAGAAATCTGCCGGAGGCTCCATGCAGGCGATCTCGCCGTCGAAGATCATGGCGACGTCGTCGGACACCTGCTCGGCAAAGTGTAAGTCGTGCGTGGCCATGATGACGGTACTGCCGGCATTCGCATGGTCACGCAGGGCGCGGGCGATGATGCGGCGGCTGGCCAAGTCCAGACCCTTGGTGGGCTCATCAAGCAGCAGCAGCTCCGGACCAATCAACAGCAGCTTTGCCAACGCAAGCAACTGGCGCTGACCGCCCGAAAGATCGTACGGGTGACGCGCCTCCAAGCCCGCCAGGCCCAGGCGCGCTGTCTGCTCCCGTGCTGCGGCCTCGTCGTATCCGCAGGCCGAAGCCCATTCCATCAGCTCGTCGCGCACCGTTTCGGCGACCAGCAATGCCTTGGGATTCTGTGGCAGCAGCGCCGCCGAAGCCGTCCCACGCACCATGCGGCCACGCTGCAGCTTAGCCGTCTTGGCCAGCACCGAGAGCATCGTCGACTTGCCGCAGCCGTTTCCGCCCACGACCGCATGTACCGCGCCGGCTGAAAACGTCACATCGAGCCCGCGCAGCACCCAACCGCCCGCGCGATCGTAGCGAAACCAGCCTTCCGACAGGGTGGTAGCCGATCCGCCGTGCATTTTTTGGAGTATTCTGCTTCCATTCGTGCTCGGGAAGACTTCCGAGCCGTTCTCGAGCGACGTTTGTGCCACAAATTCGGACGATTTGTCCAATTCCGAACTTTTTTTCGCGCTCGATACGTCCCCGGGCGGCTCCAGAGAGCCCAAATTGCCCTCACGCCTGCTGAATACTCCGTTTTTTGCACATCGGATGGTACCCCACCCCAACATGTCATCGGAAAACAGCGGTTCTCGACGTCCCAAAGAAGCCATATCCGCCACTTCGCGCACGCGACCGCCCTCAATCCGGTACGCACACGTCGCATACTCGAGCATCGGCCGCGGTTGATGCGTAGCCACAACAACCGTACAGCCCAGCTCACGGTTCACGCGAAACAGCGCGTGCAGAAAATTCTTCTCGGCAACGGGATCGAGCTGAGACGTGGGCTCGTCGAGTAGCAGCACACGCGGACGCAGCGCCAGGACGGCGGCAAGCGACAGCAGCTGCTTGCGGCCACCCGAAAGCGTATCGGTATCGCGATGAAGCCAGTCCTCCAGACCAAAGAAATAGCTGGTCTCGGCAACACGGCGGCGCATCTCGTCGCGCGACACACCCAGATTCTCTAGGCCAAACGCCATCTCGTGCCACACGGTCTCGCACACAATCTGGTTCTCGGGATCCTGGAACACGTAGCCCACGCGCTCCGCAGACGCGCGCACGTCCATGTCGGCAACGTTCTCGCCCAGCACGCGCGCATCACCAGCGCGCTCGCCCGCCGGAGCGATCTCGGGCTTGAGCAGCGACAGCAGCGTCGACTTACCCGATCCGGTACCGCCAACAAGCAGCGCAAATGCACCTTGGGGAACAGACCAGTCGAGCCCCTCGAGCACCGCAGCATCAGCCCCGGGGTAGGCAAAGCTCAGGCTCCGCACCTCAATCGCCGGCATATCCGGGCCGCACGCCGTGCCCGACACCGGGCCCCTATCCAACCGAGCCATCAGCCGAACCTCTTCTCATCGATCGCGTGCAGCACGCAGGGCAGCACCATCCAAGCAGCGTACACGACATAGCCCAGCCACGGTACGGGCACCGAGAGCTGCGGGTAAAACGAATACTGCGCTGTCGCGGTCCATGCCACCGCCACCGTGGCGGCACCAAACAGCGCGAGCCCGACCAGCGCGGCAACGTCGCTGCGCCCCAGTCGATACCGCGCATACGTCGTGCGACGCGTCGCGGCGCCCCACCCACGGGAGCGCATGGCGTCCGCACGCTCCAGCGAATCTTCCATGCCCCAGCCCATCAGCACGCTCGACGCCCGCAGGCGCGATCGCACGGGATCGGTGGGCGCACGCCCCGGTACATCGATCGCATCCTGCACCGCCAGCACCGTACGACCGCGGCGTAAAAACTGCGGGATAAGCCGCATGCACATCGAAATCATGAGCGCGATTACCGGCGCGGCGTTGCCCAAAAGTGAGAGCACCTTGTCGTAGCCAAGCATCGACACCGCGGCCTCAAACCACAGCACGCTCGCCACAAACAGCCCACCCATGCACAGGCCGTAAACCATGCTCTCTAGATACACCGCACGCATGCCAATACGAAACAGCTCCGTTGAGCCTGATGCACTAAACAGCGGGTTGACCAGCGCAATGATCAAAATCACCGGCAGCTGCCAGCGAAGCGCCCCCAACGTACGCGCGGCGCCGCGCGTCGCAAGCCCGTACGCCAGCCCGCCCGCAAGCGACAGCGCGATCAGCACCGGTTGCATCGAGAACATGGTGAGCCCCAACGTCAGCACCATGTAGAGCGCCGGCACCGCCGGATGGGACATCGAAAATGCCGCGACGGGTTCGTTGCCCGATTCCTCTCGCATGGTGTCCACGGGCATCCCCATCCCCTCGCTCAAACGTCAACGCCGCAGCGCCGCCGCCATGCACAACCAGCGCAAACGCCACGACGGCGGCGCAAGCCTCAACCGCCGCAAACCAATCGTTACGCGCTCATCATATGCCTGCGGTATCATATTGCGCCGTGTATCGTTTCCAAACACACGTCTCTATAACGTAACAGGAGATCACATGGACGCAACCGCAATTATCCTCGCTGCCGGCGAGGGCACCCGCATGAAGTCGAACCACTGCAAGGTTTCGCACAAGATCCTGGGCAAGCCCATGGTTCAGTGGATCGTCGACGCCACCATCAAGGCCGGCTGCAGCCGCGTCGTGGTCGTCATCGGCAGCCACGCCGACGAGATGCGCGCCCTCATCGATGGCGCCTACGCCAACAGCGCCACCAAGGTCGAGTGCGTCGAGCAGACCGAGCGTCTGGGCACCGGTCACGCCGTGAAGGTCGCGCTCGAGGCCTGCGGCATCACGCAAGGCCCCGTCGTGGTGCTCAACGGCGACCTGCCGCTCATCACCGCCGACACCGTCGCCAAGTTCGCGCAAACCGTCGCCACCGGCGAGCTCGCCTGCACCGTCATGACCATGACCCCGCCCGATCCTTTCGGCTACGGCCGCATCAAGCTGGGCGCCGATGGTCAGATCGAGCGCATCATCGAGCAGAAGGACTGCACGCCCGAGCAGGCCGCCACGCTGCTGGAGTGCAACGCCGGCTGCTACGCCTTTGACGGCGCGCAGCTCGCCGCCCACATTAACGAGATCGGCAACGACAACGCGCAGTCCGAGTACTATCTGCCCGACATGCTCGAGATCCTCAAGGGCCACGGCCAGGCTGTCTCCATCTTCCACTGCGACGACTACCGCGACGGCCTGGGCGTCAACAGCCGCATCCAGCTCGCACAGCTCACCGCCATCGCGCGCGACCGCATCAACGAGCACTGGATGGCCGAGGGCGTTACCTTCATCGACCCCACGCAGGCCTGGATCGGCCCCGATGCCGTTATCGGCCGCGATACCGTCGTGTGGCCGCAGACGCACCTGATCGGCCACGTCACCGTGGGCGAGGAGTGCCAGCTCGGCCCCAACAGCCGCCTCACCGACACCACCGTCGGCAGCGGCTGCGTCATCGACGAGACCATCGCCATCGAGGCCGTCATCGAGAACGGCGTCGACTGCGGCCCGCGCGCCTACCTGCGCCCGGGCACCCACATGCTCGACGGATCCAAGGCCGGCACGCACGTGGAGATCAAGAAGTCCACGATCGGCGAGGGCTCAAAGGTGCCGCACCTGTCCTACATCGGCGACACCACCATGGGCTCCGGCGTCAACGTGGGCGCGGGCTCCATCACCTGCAACTACGATGGCGTGCACAAGCACAAGACCGTCATCGGCAAGGACGCCTTCATTGGCTCCGACACCATGATGGTCGCGCCCGCCCAGATCGGCGACGGTGCACTCGTGGCCGCCGGCTCCGTCATCACCGAGCCGGTCCCGGCCGACGCACTTGGTCTGGGCCGCGCCCGTCAGGTAAATATTGAGGGCTGGGCCGCCGATTACCGCCGCCGCCTGCACGAGGACGACGAGGTATAACGTTTTACCAAGCACAAAAGGAGCTGCTCCATGGGGGCGGCTCCTTTTTCTATCGTGACCTGCGCAACCGGATGAGTGGTCGGTTCGTGTCCGTTGACGGTAAAGACGTTATCAAGACCCGATAAGCCCCGTCGCGCGGTTACAATGCAACAAGGCATCTATATGGCATTCGATGTATAAAGGAGAAGGGTAATGCCGATTAATGATCCCGAGAAGTCGGAGAATATGCGCAAGTCCATCCGCGTGTATTCCGGTTCCTCCAACCGTCCCCTCGCTCAGAAGATCGCTGAGTACCTTGGGGTCGAGCTTTCGGGCCTTACGCTAAAGCAGTTCGCCAATGGTGAGATTTACGCCCGCTACGACGAGACCGTCCGCGGCGCCGACGTCTTCCTGATTCAGTCTGTGGCCGGCGGCAACGTCAACGACATGCTCATGGAGCTGCTCATCGCCACCGACGCTGCCAAGCGCGCATCCGCCCGCTCCATCACCGCCGTTATCACCCACTACGGCTATGCCCGCCAGGACCGCAAGGCCGGCCCGCGCGAGCCCATCACCGCCCGCCTCGTCGCCAACC
>CAJMMF010000013.1:0-58116 GCA_905214385.1 uncultured bacterium | reverse complement strand
CAAAGGCGCCTGTCCCCTTTGTGGTGGTTTTGGTTAGAGGGCGGGTGGGAGGGTGTCGAGGAGGGCTTGGGCGGTGTTGGCGGCGCAGTCGCGTGAGTCGATGATGCAGTCGGCCCAGGCGCGGTAGCGTGGCATGCGCTGCTTGGCCAGCTTATCGATCCCGTCGCGCGCGGTGATGGGGCGGCCCTTGTGGGCGAGCTCGTCGAGCTTGCGATTGAGCATCACAATCTGGCTGTTCTGGTGCAGCAGCGGGTAGTTCTCGTCGCGCGTGACCACGCCGCCGCCGGTGGAAAGCACCAGGCCGCTGCGCTTGGAGATGTCGGCCAGCGCCGCCGTCTCCTGTTCGCGGAACGCCGCCTCGCCGCGCTCGACGATAAAGTCGGCGCAGGGCATGCCCAGGCGCTCCTCGAGGGCGCGATCCAGATCGATGTGCTCTCGCCCCGTGAGCAGGGCAATCTGCTCGCCCACACGGGTCTTGCCCGAGCCCGGCATGCCGATCAGCGCGATGTTCTGTTCGCGGCGTGACAGGCGCTCCGTTACGTCCAGAATGCGCTCGCGCGGAGTGACCTGGCCGGTGTAGCGCTCAACGGCTTGCGCCGCCTGGGCCACGAGCATGAGCAGACCGCCGATGCAGGGGATGTCGCGGCGCTCGGCCTCGAGCATGAGTCCCGTGCGAGCGGGGTTGTAGACGATGTCGATAACGCCCTCGAGCGCATTGAGCCCCTCGAGTGTGCAGGGGGCGTCGGGACAGTGGGGGAACATGCCGGCGGGCGTGCAGTTGACGAGCAGGGCAGCGTCGGACTGCTGCGAGATATTGTCGTAGTTGACCTGGCTCGTGCGGCCCACGGGCACGACGGTGGCGCCCAGATCGCCGAGCACCATACTGGCCGTAGTACCCGCGCCGCCGGTGGCTCCGAGCACGAGGACCTTCTTGCCGGCAACCTCTACGCCCAACTCCTCGACCAGACACTGAAAACCAAAGTAGTCGGTGTTGTCGCCGCGCAAACAACCGTCAGGCAGGCGTGTGATGGTGTTGACGTTGCCCATGCGCTCGGCGAGCGGACTCAGCTCGTCCAGATACTCCATGACGGCGCGCTTGTAGGGGATGGTCACGTTGGTGCCCTCCCATTCGTCGCCCGTCATAAAGGCCTGGAGGTCCTCGGGCTCGCGCTCAAAACGCACGTATTCGAGCCCCGCGAGCTCCTTGTAGATGGTCGGCGTGTAGCTGTGGCCCAGCACGCGGCCCAGCACGCCGTAGGGGCGGGTTGCGGCGACATCGGTCATCTAGAGCACCTCCGTGTAGCTGCCAAAGTAGGTAAAGCTCTCGCACACGTCGTCGATGGAATCGAGCAGGTCGTCGAGGGCCCTGCTGCCAAAGGGGCAGTCCAGGTCAAAGTAGAACATAAACTCAAAGTCGCGGCCGGGGATGGGGCGGCTCTCGAGCTTGATGAGGTTGATGTTGAGGGCGTAGAAGCGCTCGAGCACCCGGTAGAGGGCGCCCGGCTCGTTGGTCGTGGTGATCATGAGCGAGGTGCGGTTGGCACCGGGGTAGACGCGCGGCTCGCGGCTGATGACGACAAAGCGCGTGTAGTTGTTGTCCGAGTCCTGGATGTTGGGCTCCAGCACCTCCAGACCGTAGAGTGCGGCACAGCTGCGCGAGGCGATGGCGGCAACGTCGGTGCGGTCGGAGTTAGCGACCATCTCGGCCGACATGGCCGTGTTGGGGTACTTGGTGGCGTGCAGGTCGTGGGCTTCGATAAAGCCGGCGCACTGGGCAATGGCTTGGCCGTGGCTGTAGACCTCACGCACGTCTGCGAGCTTGGTGCCGGGTTTGACGAGCAGGTTATGGTCGATCTTGAGGCGCAGCGAGCGCACGATATGGAAATCGAACTGTGCGAGCAGGTCGTAGACGGCGTTGACGGAACCCGCGGTGGAGTTTTCGATGGGCAGCACGCCAAACTCGCAGAAGCCGTCACGTACGGCGCGCATGACGCCCTCGAAGGTCTCGAAAAACGCGATGTCGGGCACGTCGAAGAGCTTGCACGCGGCGATTTGGCTGTAAGCGCCCTCGACGCCCTGGCAGGCGACGGTGGCCGTTTGAGGGAAGGGCGTGTCGGAGGCTGTAGCCGTGGCGTGGGCCTTTTGCGAGACGGTGATGCCCTTGAGCTCGTTGATGTAGCGCTGCTGCTCGGCCTTGCTCATGCTCATGAGGAGACGGAACAGGGTGATGGTCTGCGCCTCGTAGCGCTCGGGCGCGCGGCTGGCGAGGTTGTTGAGCTTGGAGCGCTCACGGGCGGGGTCGAAGACGGCCTTGCCCATCTCGATTTTTGACTTGGCGACCTCGGTGGCAATGTCCATGCGCTCGACAAAGCTGTTGAGGAGCGTGGTGTCGATGCCATCGATGGCCTGGCGGATGTCAGCAAGGTCCATGGAGACCCCTTTCACGTGTCGGGGGATGTTGAGGGGTGGGTAGTTAGCGCTGGGCGGCGTCTTCGAGGAGGGCGTCCCAAATCGCGAGGGCGGCGGCTGCTTCGGCTACGGGGACGGCTCGGGGGACGATGCAGGGATCGTGGCGGCCGTGGACCGAGAGCTCGGCATTTTCCATAGCGTCCATGTCCACCGTCTGCTGCTCACGACCAATGGAGGGCGTCGGCTTTACGGCCATGCGCCACATGACGGGCGCGCCAGTCGAAATACCGCCCAGGATGCCGCCGGCGTTGTTGGACTCGACCTCGATCTCGCCGGTCTCGGCATCGATGCGATACGGATCATTGTTCTCGCTGCCGCGCATGGCGGCCACGGCAAAGCCCATGCCAAACTCCACGCCCTTTACGGCGGGAATGCCAAACGCGATCTGCGCGATGCGGTTCTCGATGCCGTCGAACATGGGGTCGCCGATGCCCGCGGGAAGCCCGTAAATGCCGCACTCCACGATGCCGCCGATGCTGTCGAGTTCGTCGCGCGCGGCTAGGATTTCCTCGCGCATGCGGCCGGCTGCGGCGGCGTCAATGCAAGGAAGATCGTTCGTCAGGATCGCCTTGCGGTCGGCCTCGCGATAGACCATATCGTCCATCGGCAGGTCGGAGATGCCGCCGATCTGCGCCACATGCGCCATCACGTTAATGCCGCGGGCCTCGAGTGCCTGCAGCGCAATGCCGCCGGCGATACACAGGGGTGCCGTCAGGCGGCCGGAGAAATGCCCGCCACCAGCGACATCGTGCATGTTGTGATACTTCACGCGCGCCGGAAAATCCGCGTGTCCGGGGCGGGGCTTGCGGCGCAGCTCGGAATAGTCCTTTGAGCGCGTGTTGGTGTTCTCGATAATCGCGGCGATGGGTGCTCCCGTGGTATGTCCATCGACCACACCGGCGATGATGTGGGCGGCGTCGGCCTCGCGGCGTTTGGTCGCGGTCTCGTCGCGACCGGGGGCGCGACGGTTCAAAAAGGCCTGCAGCGCTTCTTGGTCAACGGCGATGCCGGCGGGGACGCCATCGAGCGAGCAGCCGATGGCGGGGGAGTGCGACTGGCCGAAGATGCTTACGTGCAAGACGTTGCCAAAGGTCGAGGACATGCTATTCCTCCTCGAGTGTGACCTTGCCGCCCAGCAGGCGGTAGTGGTCGAAGAAATCGGGATAGGACTTGTTGACGGCCTCGGCGCCGTGGATCACGACCTCGCCGGCGGCGCGGCTCGCGGCGATAGCGGCCATCATGGCGATGCGGTGGTCGTTGTGCGAATCGACCTCGCCGCCGGTGAAGGCATCGACACCCTTGATGATGAGGTCATCGCCGGCAATGCGCACCTGCGCGCCCAGCGCAGTGAGCTCGCGGGTGGTGGTGACCAGGCGGTCGGATTCCTTGATGCGCAGACGGGCGCAATCGCGGATAAAGGTGCGGCCCTGTGCCAGTGAGGCCACGGCCGAGATGACGGGCACCAGGTCCGGAATGTCGTGGGCACTCATCTCAAAGCCGGCGAGCTTGTCGGACTGCACGGTGGCGGCGTTGGTGGAGCGCACGATGCGGGCGCCAAAGCGCGAAAGCGCGGCAAGCACGTTACGGTCGCCCTGTGCGGAGCTCAGCGACACGCCCTCGACGGTGATGGGGTCGTTGCCGATGGCACCGGCGCACAGCCAAAAGGCGGCGTTGGACCAGTCGCCCTCGACGGCTACGCTGCCGGGCGTGCGGTACGAGCCGCTGCTCACGCGGAAGTTCGTGACCTCGGGCTGGCCGTCCTTGGCCGGAATACGCTCGACGTTGACCTCGACGCCAAAGGCCTTCATGGCCTGGATCGTCAGGTTGATGTAGGGACGGCTCTCAATGAGGCCGGTTACCTGCACGCAGGAGGGCTGGGCCAGCAGCGGGGCTGCCAGCAGAAGGCCGGAGATATACTGCGAGCTCACGTTGCCCGGAAGCACAAAGGTGCCCGGGCGCATGCGGCCGCTCGTCTTGAGCGGAAAACCGCCCAGACCCTGTAGGTCGCAGCCGGCGGCGATGATCTCGTCCGAGAGCGGGGAGAGCGGGCGGGCGCCCAAGCGCCCCTGACCCACAAAAGTTGCTTCTGCACCCAGCGCGCAGGCGACAGGCAGCATAAAGCGGAGCGTGGAGCCGCTTTCACCGCAGTCAAGCGTGCCGCCGGCAAGGGCCTTGAGCAGGCCAAACTCAACACTCTTCATGGTGGGGTGGACCTGGAAGCCGTCCTCGACGGTCTCGATGCGAGCACCCAGTGCCGTAAGGCAGCGCACCGTGGCCTCGATGTCGGCGCAGGTGGTGTTGCAGGTGACGTGCGTCTCGCCGTTGGCAAGCGCAGCGCAGATGATCAGGCGATGCGCCATCGACTTGGACGCGATGGCGGGAACGGTGCCCTTGAGCGGGGACGGGGTGATGCGGGCTAGCATGCGGATGCGTCTCCCTTCTGGCCGAGGCCCTCGGCAATGAGTTCGTGGAAAGTGGAAAGCGGTGTGCGGTCGATGCTGCAGCGGCCAATGCCGTGCGGAATCACCAGATCGATGGTGTCACCCGCGCGCTTCTTGTCGTGGAGCGCCTCGGCAAAGACGGTATCGGCATCTAGGTCGCAGCGGGTCTTGAGGCCATGGCGGGCGCAGAGTTCCTCAATACGATCGGGCAGTGCGGCATCGCAAATGCCGTGCAGGGCCGCGGCGCGCGTGATGATGCCCATGCCGATTGAAACGCAGTTGCCGTGTCCGAGCTCAAAGTGCTCGCAGGCCTCGACGGCGTGCCCGGCGCTGTGTCCAAAATTGAGGAGCTTGCGCTGGTTGGTTTCGCGCTCGTCGGCGACGACCACGGCGCGCTTGATGTCGATGTTGCGGGCGATGATGAGTGCTACGCGGGCCACATCGCGGTTGAGCAGCTCCAGCGTGAGCGGGGTCTTCTCCAGCTCGCCGAAAAGCTCCGGGTCGGCGATCACGGCGTGCTTGACGACCTCGCCGCAGCCGTCGGCGAACTGCTCGGGCGTGAGGGTGGCCAGACACCCCACGTCGGCGATAACCACGCTCGGCTGCCAAAAGGCGCCGGCCAAGTTCTTGCCGGCAGCCAGATCGATGGCGGTCTTGCCTCCCACCGACGAATCCACCATGGCGAGCAGGCTCGTTGGGATCTGCACAAACTTGCAGCCGCGCATGTAGGTGGCGGCCACAAAGCCCGCCACGTCGCCCACGACGCCGCCGCCGAGTGCCACGATCACGTCGGAGCGCGAAAGCTCGTGCTCGGCCACAAACTCCAAAATGGCAACATAGGTTTCGGCGCGCTTATGGGCCTCGCCGGCCTCGAAGGTGCAGATGCTCACCTCGTAGCCTGACGCCTCCAGGCTCTGCTTAACGGGCATCTGGTAGAGCGGGCCCACGTTGGTGTCCGTCACGATGACGGCCTTGGTGCCGCCGGCAGTGGCACGCACGAGCGGTCCCGCCTGCTCCAGCAAAAACGTGCCAACATGCACCTGGTAGGGGCGTGCAGTGTCGATATCGATGGTAATCGCCATAAGCTTCGGTCCTTTCGACCTGGCGTGATGGGTTGTCTAGTGGGAGGCCTCGTCGTCGAGTGCGCGCTTAATGCGGTCGCCCTCGGCAAGGAGATTCTCCAGATAGCGCTGGTCGCGGTCCTTGAGCGCACGGCTGTAGGCGCCAAGCGATTCGATCAGATGGTCGATCTCAAAGGCGAGCGCGTCGGCGTCGTCGATCATGAGCTCGGACCACATTTGCGGGTTGAGGTGCGCCACGCGGGTGAGATCGCGGTAGCTACCGGCCGAAAAGCCGTGGTGGACCTGGGCAGTGGGGCTTTTGACGTAGGCGTTGGATACCACGTGCGCAAGCTGGCTCGTGAAGGCGATGACACGGTCGTGCTCGGCGGCGCTGGTCACGCTGAACTTGCCAAAGCCCAAGGGGCGCACCATCTCGCGCACCTGGCCCAAAAGCTCCAGCTTGAGCGCATCGTCCACCGCGGGCGGTACGAGCACGAGCGGGGCGCCCTGGAACAGGTCGGCGCGGGAGTGCGCATAGCCCGAGTACTGGGTGCCCGCCATGGGGTGCGCACCCACAAAGTAAAAGCCGTGCTCGCGGGCAAGCTCAAAGGCGCGCTCGCACACGATACCCTTGACGCCCACCGTGTCGATCACCACGGGGCCCATGATGGCCTCGGTATCGGTGGCGTCGGCGAGTGCCTGGGCGTGCGCCTCTAGCCACTCGATGCAGGCTTCGGGGTAGCAAGCCAGGACGATGATGTCGCATTCGCCGAGCGTCTCGTCGTTGAGCTCACCGGCAACGGTGCCCATGCTGGCGGCCGTCATGACATCGTCATCGGTATCCCAGGCCAGCACGCGGACGCCCGCCTGCGCATAGCCGCGGGCAAAGCTGCCGCCGATGAGGCCAAGGCCGACGATACCGGCACACTTGGGGCCGCCCTGGTTAACGCGCGCGTTTCTCACTGTACCCATGGGCTACTCCATGGTCTCTTGGCAGACAACCTCGCGGATGGCTCGGATGCGGCGCATGGTGTCGTCGAACTGATCAGGGGTGAGGGCCTGGGCGCCGTCGGACCAGGCGCGGCTCGGCTCGTCGTGGACCTCGATCTCCAGACCGTTGGCGCCGCAGGCGGTCGCGGCGAGAGCCATGGGCTCAACGTAGCGGGTGTAGCCGGTGGCGTGGCTGGGGTCGGCGACGACGGGCAGGTGCGACAGGTGGTGCAGCACCGGCACGGCGTTGAGGTCGAATGTGTTGCGGGTGCGGGTCTCGAAGGTGCGGATGCCGCGCTCGCACAGGATGACGTTGTCGTTGCCCTCGCTCATGATGTACTCGGCGGCCATGAGCAGCTCATCGATCGTGCCGGACATGCTGCGCTTAAGCAAGATTGGAGTCTTGGTCTTGCCGACCTCTTTGAGCAGAGGGAAGTTCTGGGCGTTGCGGGCGCCGATCTGCATGACGTCGATCTTCTTGTCCAGGAAGACCTGCACGTCGCGTGGGTCCATGATCTCGGTGACGATCGGCATGTCGAGCTCGGCAGACGCCTCGCACAGCAGGTCCAGACCGGCGGGGCCCATGCCCTGGTAGGCGTACGGGGAAGTGCGGGGCTTGTAGGCACCGCCGCGCAGCATCGTGGCACCGGCGGCCTTCACGCGGCGGGCGATGCGGATGAGGTTCTCGCCCTCGACGGAGCACGGGCCGGCGATGACCTGGAACTGATCGCCGCCGATCTTGACGCCGTGGCCGCAGTCGATGACGGAGTCCTCGGGGTGGAACTTGCGGTTGGCGCGCTTGAACGGCTCGGAGACGCGCTGCACGCGCTCGACGACATCCATGGACTCGAGCAGGAACGGGTCGATCTTGGTCGTATCGCCCACCAGGCCGATGATCGTCTCATTCTCGCCGCGCGAGACATCGGTCTTCAGGCCCTTTTTCTCAATCCAGCTGACGATATGGCTGACGGCCTCGTCGCTGGCGCTCTCTTTTAAAATTGCAATCATGGTGTGCCTCTCACCTCGATGGATAACCCTTGCAAAAACGGCCCGCATCGCGAGCCGTGTACATATGGTGCATGAGAGTTTATACTATCTGACTCGCTTTTGCCTTCTAAAGTGGGCCGTTGAGCCGCGTCTTCCTCGGAATTGCAAAGCTTTTTCTTTTATTTTGATAGCCCGTGGTGCACTTGGGTATAATGCCAAACGTTGGCCCTATTAGCTCAGGGGATTAGAGCGTCTGCCTCCGGAGCAGAAGGCCGTTGGTTCGAATCCAACATGGGGCACCATCGAACGTGAGACCGTCCGAACCTCGCATGGTCCGGGCAGTTTTTCTTATACCGACGCGACGTGATGGGACGTGGTATGGCAGCAACGGATATCGAGCGCGGACTCTCGACCGCCGAGGTCGAGGAGCGCATCGCCGCCGGTAAGATCAACCGCAACATGGAGCTCAAGACCAAGTCGGTCAAAGAGCTCATCATCGAGAACCTCTGCACGCTGTTCAATTTGATCAACGTGATTTTGGCGTTCCTAGTCATTTTGACCGGTTCGTTTAAGAATCTGACGTTCCTGTTCGTAGTGTTCCTCAATACTGCTATTGGCGTCATCCAGTCCATGCGTTCCAAGAAGATGGTCGATAAGCTCACGCTGCTGACCTCCAAGAAGGCCATTGCGGTGCGCGACGGCGCCGAGGTGGAGCTCGACCTGGACCAGATCGTGCTCGACGATATCATCCGCCTGGGGCGCGGCGACCAGATTCCCGCTGACGCCGTGGTGGTTTCGGGCGAGGCGCTCGTGAACGAGAGCCTGCTGACGGGTGAGAGCGACCTCATTAAGAAACAGCCCGGTTCCGAGCTCATGAGCGGCAGCTTTATCGACTCGGGCCTGCTGCGCGCCCGCGTGATCCATGTCGGCGCCGACAACTACGTGGCCAAAATTAATAACGAGGCGAAGTACGTCAAAAAGGTCAATTCCGAGATCATGAACGCGTTTAACGCCATCGTGCGCTTTGCGAGCATCATCATGATCCCGCTCGGTTTGGCGTTGTTTGCCTCGAGCGTGAGCGAGCTGTGGGATGCCGCGGGAACCCCAGGCAATAGCGCGCTTTCGTGGTGCTTCTCCGAGCTGTTGGCTGGTCATGTGCCTTCGTCGGCGCTGCTGTCCACGGTGGGCGCCCTGCTGGGCATGATCCCGCAAGGCCTGGTGCTGCTGACCTCGTCGGTGCTCGCCATCGCCACGGTGCGCCTGGCCCGCCGCAAGGTACTCGCGCAGCAGCTCTACTGCATTGAGACGCTCGCGCGCGTCGACGTGCTGTGCCTGGACAAGACGGGCACCATCACGTCGGGCCGCATGGAGGTCGAGGGTACCTATCCGCTGCCGGTCGAGGGTATGGGTGCGGGGGAGGGCGACGCCGCCGTTCCCGTCGATACCACGGTGCTCGATTTTGCGCTGGCTAACGTCGCACGTGCGACCTCGGCCGATGCCAACGAGACCTGTCAGGCGCTGCTCAACTATTACGCCGACCGTCCGGTCGAGGTGTCCGAACCGCTGTCGGTCATTCTGTTCTCGTCTTCCAAAAAGTGGAGCGGCGCGTCGTTTGCACAGGGCTCATATGTGATGGGTGCGGCGCAGTTTGTGCTCTCTGATCGTGCGTTTGCCCAGGTCGAGAACCGTGTCGCCGAGCTTGCCGATACCTGCCGCGTGCTCGTGGTGGCGCGCGTTGACGGCTTTACGCCCGATGGCGATATGGTGGGCGAGGCCGAGCCCGTGGGCTTTGTGACCATACGCGACGAGATCCGTACCTCGGCGGCCGAGACCATCGGCTACTTTAACGAGCAGGGCGTGACTCTCAACGTGATCAGTGGCGACGACCCGCGTACGGTGTCGTCGATCGCGCGCGTGGTGGGCGTGCCGGGGGCGGACGCTTATGTGGACGCCACGACGCTCGATACGCCGGCCAAGCTCGATGCCGCAGTGGACCGCTACCATGTCTTTGGTCGTGTGACCCCGCAGCAGAAGCGCGAGCTCGTGCAGGCGCTCAAGCGCCGCGAGCACACCGTGGCCATGACAGGCGACGGCGTCAACGACGTGCTGGCGCTCAAGGAGGCCGACTGCTCCGTGGCCATGGCGGCCGGCTCCGATGCCGCGCGTAACGTGGCCGAGATCGTGCTCGTCGACAACGACTTTGCCTCGATGCCCGCCGTGGTGGCCGAGGGCCGTCGCTCCATCAACAACCTGCAGCGTTCGGCTTCGCTGTTCCTGACTAAGACGCTGTTCTCGATGGGCCTGGCGGCGCTGTGCATCGCACTGCCGCCGTACCCTTTCGAGCCGATTCAGATGACGCTCATCAACTTCTTCTGCATTGGCGCGCCGGGCTTTGTGTTGGGCCTGGAGCCCAACAATGCTCGCGTGAAGGGGTCGTTCCTGACGAACGTGCTCAAGCGGGCACTGCCGGCGTCGCTTGCGGTCATTTTGGCCGCGGCGCTCGATATCTTTGTGGCGCGCGTGTTCGGCTTTAACCAGCTCACGCTGTCTACGATGTGCCTACTTACGTCGTGCGCGGCGAGTGTCAGCCTGATCTGGCGTATCTCGCAGCCCCTCACGCCCTTACGTGTGGCGCTCTTTGTGTTTGTAGTTGCCGGCATCCTGACGGGCGTTATCGGATTCCCGAAGCTGCTGTCTATTGCCAACCTGTCGATGGGCCAGATGGTTATCTTGGCTGTCATCGTGGTCATCACCTGCTCGGTGTTCTTTAAGCTCGCCACGATGATGGATTCGCTCAAGCCGCGTCGTCGTCATGCCGCAACTGGTTTTGGCCGCGGTGTGCGCGTCCGCTTGGGTCGCGGTGGCGGCAAGGTGAGCTCGACGGGTTCGACGGCCGAGCGTTTTGCCAAGCGCGTCGCCGCCGACATGGCGCAGCGCCGCGAAGCTCGCACCGTTCGTGAGGCCGAGGCCCGCGCACTCGAGGGCGTGGCCCAGGCCCAGCCCAAGAAAAAGAAGAGTACCGGAGTCAAGCGCTCCCGCGTGACCAAGTCCGCCCAAGGCATCAAAGTCTCGATGCCAAGCAAAAAGAAGAAATAACTACGCGCCCTGGCGATGTTGAATTGGTGCCTTGCTCCTGTGGGGCCGTGGCGATGTTATGCTCTAACCTCGATTGTTTGAATTGCTTCGAAAAGAGGATGCCGTGATCTGCCCGCATTGCCTTAAGACTATCGAGGACGGCGCCTCGTTCTGCCCCTACTGCAACGCCTATGTGGGTCCGGGCGATGGTCCGGAGCATACCGAGTTCGTGTTCTGTGAGGGCTGCGGTGCCCGTCTTTCTCCGCATGATCGCACGTGCCCCAAATGCGGACGCCCCGCTCCGGGTATCCTCTCCGAGGACGCGGCCGCATCCGACCTGGCAGCGGGCCGCACGGCGGGCTTTCCGCGCCTAACGCAAGAGCAGATCGATACCGAGGTGCCGCATGCGCCGGCCTCTGCCGCTGCGGTGCTTTCGGACGCCGCCGACCCCAATGAGACCTGCGTGCTGCCAGCTTTCGATAAGGATTTCGGTATCCCCAAGGTCGATATTCCCACGCCCGTTTCCCTGCATGACGATGCTCAAAAACCCAAGCGCAAGGTGCATCCCGACGAGGACGCCTATCACAAGCACAAGCGTCATATCCCCAAGCCGCTCATTATCATCGCGGTCCTTGCCGTCGTTTGCGGCGGTGCCTATTGGTTCGTGACGGCCGATCCTATGGGTGTCATGCCTGGCTTCTACGACCAGTTTGGCCAGGCCGCGCAGACGACCTTCCCCACGCGTCAAAAGGGCGAGGCCACTGAGGACGATACCAAGCAGGACGATTCTGCCGAGGTGGTCCAGGAAGAAACCGTGCTCACCGATGATCAGCTCTATACCAGGCTCGACGGTCTGTATCAGACCATCGTGTCCTATGCTGACGAGGATCAGATCGGCGAGGTCATCGATTCCTTTAACAACGGTTATCTCCGAACGCCGCTGTCCACCCGTCAGGAGCTGTCGCAGAGTGCCTACGCCCTGCGCGACCAGATCAAAAAGACGCAAGATGAGCTCAACAATCTTAAGTATCAGGACGATACGGTCTATGCGGACGACATCGCCCACTTAAAGCAGCTTGCCGAGTGGATGTATGAGCGCGTTGACGTGATCTGCCAGAGCTGGGATATCTCGCTGGCCATTCCCGATGGCGAGTCGATGAGTTCCCACCAAAGCGAGATCCTGGCGCCCATCGCGCAGGGTGGCAACAGCGCGCTGAACCAGTACGACGCCAATGTGGGTTCCTGGAAGCCGCAGCAGCGTTCCTAAAATTAGTTCGCCATAGTCGGCATAACCTACGTGCGCAATTGATGTAAGCCCGTGCTTATTGCTACAATTCGTACAAATATGCTTTAAACGCACGAGGAAGGAACCACATGTTTGGTTTTAAGAAAGAGCTCTACACGCCCGAGTATCAGCTTGTCGGCGACGAGTGCGCCGTAATCGAGACGTCGAAGGGTACCATCAAGGTCAAGTTTGACGGCGAGGGCGCTCCCATTCATGTCGCGAACTTCTGCGAGCTTTCCACGATGGGCTTCTATGATGGCCTTAAGTTCCATCGCTATGTGCCCGGTTTTGTTATCCAGGGCGGCGACCCCAATACCCGCGACATGTCCGGCGCCGACGTCGCTGCCGGTCTTGAGGGCCCCGACGGCATGCCCGGCACCGGTGGTCCCGGCTACTGCATCAAGGGCGAGTTTGCCACCAATCCGCGCAACAGCCATGTCGATGGCGCCCTTGCCATGGCACGCTCCATGGATCCCGATTCCGCGGGTTCGCAGTTCTACTTCTGCCTGGGTGCCCAGCATAACCTCGATTCTGGTTACACCGTCTTTGGTACCACGGTCGAGGGTCTCGATGTGATTTCGCAGCTGCGTGCCGGCGACGAGATCGTCCATGTCGAGATCGTTCACGAGTAAAGGGGACTTCCTTGAATAGCCAGCTGATCCAACAGGGCCGCGCCGCTTACCGCGCGGGTGATTTTTCTGCTGCAGCCCAGATGCTTGGGGCGGCAAAGACTCCCGATGAGATTATGGGCGAGGCCGATCACCTTCGTGGCAACGCCTTGATGCACCTGGGCATGTATGCCGAGGCCGCCGAGGCCTATGCCGCCGCCCTCAACGACGGCACCTACGGCAAGCGCGGCGCGCTGCTCACCAACCGCGGCAAGGCGCTCGCCGCCGTGGGCGACTACACGACGGCCGCCCAGGCGTTCTCAGCTGCTACGCAGGATGCTTCCTATGCCACACCGTTCAAGGCCTATCTGGGCCTGGGCAATGCGCTGTTCCAGTCGGGCGACTATGCCAACGCGGGAACCGCCTTCCGTCAGGCTGCCATCGACGGCGCCAATCCGGCTCCTGCCGCCGCGCTCGGCGAGCTCGGTCGTTGCTTCATTAAGCTCGGCCGTCCGGCGGATGCCGTGGAGACTTACCGCACGGCTATCGACTTTGCCGGCCCCCGCGACGACACGCGTGCGCTCAACGCCGGCATGGGTCAGGCGCTTTCTGCCGCCGGCCGTCCCTCCGACGCACTCGACGCCTTTAATGCCGCTACTGCCGATGGCATCTACCAGCTCACCTCCGAGCAGGCCGATGAGCTTGCCCGCGTGCAGGATTCGCTTGCCGCGCTGTCTGCCCAGACGGCTATGGCCACGGCTCCGGCGCCCGCGATGGACGCTCCTGCCGTCGATCCGCTCGATCCTACGGGCGCGACCGGTCAGTTTATGCCCGATCCCTCGGACACCGGCTTCTTTACGCTGTCCGAGTCCGAGATGGTCCAGCAGGACCGTCAGGATCGTAAGCAGGCCAAGGTCCGTCGTCGCCATCGCCACACGGGTCTCAAAGTCTTCATCGTGCTGCTTCTGCTCATTTTGATTGCCGCGGGCGGTCTGGGCTTTGCCTACACGCGAGGCTTTGGCTTCCCGTCTCAGGAATCTGTCGTTGCCGATCTGTTCCAGGCTGCCGGCGACGGTGACACCGCAAAGGCCGAGTCTTGCCTGGCCTCGAGCCTGTCCGAGGACGCCAAGTCGATGATCATCTCCTCGATTCCGCAGGGTGCCACCGTGTCCGTCGAGGGCATGGATCAGTCCATGACCGAGACGACCGCCAAGGTGAAGGCATCGCTGTCCAAGGGCGGCGAGCAGGAGTACACCGTCAAATTCGTGCGCTCCGACAACCATATCGGCTGGGCCGTTTCTTCGCTCGATATGGATTTCTCGGCTGCTGACAACCAGTAGTGACCTTATGGGATTTAGCTTTGCCCGGCGCTTCACCGCAAGTGAGGTGCCGGGCTTGCGCTAGTATGATGGGCTAGTAGTTTTCCAGCAATCATCCAACACATCAGGAGTTGCGTTGTTTTCTTTGATGGATATGTTCTTCGGTAGCTATGCGGGCGATCTTGCCATCGACCTCGGCACCGCAAATACGCTTGTCTCCGTGCGCGGCAAGGGCATCGTCATTCGTGAGCCCTCTGTTGTCGCCATCGACAAGAACGACGAGCGCATCTTGGCGGTCGGTATCGAGGCAAAGCGCATGCTCGGCCGTACGCCCGGCAACATCGTGGCCGTTCGTCCCCTGAAGGACGGCGTCATCGCCGACTTCGATGTTACCGAGGCCATGCTTCGCTACTTTATCGATAAGGCGTCCGAGAAGCGCTATCCGTGGACTCCGCGTCCGCGTGTTGTCGTCTGCGTTCCCTCCGGTGTCACGTCGGTTGAGAAGCGCGCTGTCTTTGAGGCCACGATCCAGGCCGGTGCCCGCCAGGCCTATCTGATCGAAGAGCCTATGGCCGCCGCTATCGGCGCCGACCTGCCCGTCGAGGAACCCACCGGCTCCATGGTCATCGACATCGGTGGCGGTACCACCGAGGTTGCCGTTATCGCTATGGGCGGCATCGTCGTCTCGCAGTCCATCCGTATTGCCGGCGACGAGTTCGATCAGGCCATCCTCACGCACGTTCGTGATGCCTACAACCTGGCCATCGGCGAGCGTACGGCAGAGGACATCAAGATCAAGGTCGGCTCCGCCGTGCCGCTCAAGGATGAGCTCGACGTCGAGGTCAACGGCCGCGACGTGATCACCGGTCTGCCCAAGACCGTGCGCATCGAGAGCGAGGAGATTCGTCGCGCACTCAACAAGCCGCTCGACGAGATGGCCAAGGCCGTCAAGGACGCACTCGACGCTACGCCTCCCGATCTTGCCTCGGACCTTATGTACTACGGCATTTTGCTGACCGGTGGCGGCGCGCTGCTGCGCGGTCTCGACGTGCGCCTGCGCGATGAGACCGGCGTTTCGGTCAACGTCAGCCCCACGGCGCTCGATAACGTTGTTAACGGCTGTGCCCGCGTGCTCGAGGCCAATGCGTTTGATGGCGGCTTCGTCCAGACCAATGCTTAATTTCCAAAAGGTGGATTCCATTTGGCACGATCTTCGGGTTTCTCCACAAATCTGAATACCAAGCGACAATCAACGGGTATGCGCCCGTTGATTGTTTTCAGCCTGATTTCGGTGTTGCTGCTCACGTTTTACATTCGCGAGGGCGAGACGGGGCCGATTCATGCCGTGCGTTCGGGCGTGACGACGATTACCTCGCCGGTGCGTTTTCTGGGCTCGGCTGTGGCGGCTCCCTTCAATGCGGTCGGTAACGTGTTCTCTAACCTTACGGCGTCGCAGGACACGCTTGACGAGCTTAAGAAGCAAAACGAGGGGCTGACCTCTAAGGTCGCCGAGCTCTCCGAGGCTCAAAAGACCGCCGAGCGACTGGAGGGTCTGGTCGGTCTGCAGTCGACCTACAACCTCAAGTCCACTGCAGCTCGTATCGTCGGCGCCTCGGGCGATGCCTGGACCTCGACCGTCACCATCGACAAGGGTTCTACAGACGGGCTTACCATCAACATGCCTGTGACGAGTTCGGCTGGTGTTATCGGACAGATCATCGAAGTCTCGGCCAAGACGTCCACCGTGCGCCTGATTGGCGACGAGAACTCGGGCGTGTCCGCTATGGTGCAGGACACGCGCGCCCAGGGCATGCTGCAGGGTCAGGCTGACGGCACGCTGCGTCTTGAGTATGTGAGCGTCGATTCCGACGTTAAGGTTGGCGACATCATCGTGACCTCGGGCATTGGCGGTGTGTTCCCCAAGGGTCTTCCGCTCGGCACCGTCTCGTCGGTTGAGAAATCGGCAAACGACGTGTACTACACCATTGTGGTGCGCGCCCAGACGACGGCCGAGAACAACGAGGAAGTGCTGGTCATCACCTCGCTGACCGACGAACAGTCGGCCTCGGATGAGGACGTGAACACGGCCAACAGCACGCCGCAGGGAACGTCGCGCGATGCTGCGACCAAGACGAAGGACGAGAGCCCGGATGACAGTTCCGACACGTCCGAGACGACCGATTCCGGCTCGAGCGAATAGGGGGCATGTCCATGGATCTACACGAGCAGGGGATGAGCTCCCGCACGTTTGTAATCGCCGCCATTGTGTGCGTGCTGTTGCAGGCGGGCCTGGCACCGCAGATCTCCATTGCGGGCGGTCGCGTCAACTTTATGATTATCCTGGTGTGCTTAAGCGTGTTCTCGGGCGACCCGACCCGTGCCGTCGTGTGCGGTTTTTGCAGCGGCTTGTTCTATGACCTTTCCGCTGCCGTGCCGGTGGGCGTTATGTCGCTCCTGCTGACCGTGGGTTCTTTTGCCCTGGTGCATAGCGCCGCCGGTCAGACGGGCGGTACCCCGAGCGCGCGCGGCATCACTGTGGGTGCCTTCGCGCTTGTCATTAATGTGATCTACAGCATCATCTTGCTGTTTATGGGTTTGGAGACGAGCTTTGTCGTGGCGCTCTTCGGCCATGCGCTGCCGTCTTCGATCCTGACGGGTCTGGTTGCCATTCCGTTTTTGATGTCCGGCGTCGTGCCGCAGTCCGGTTATGGATTCTCCGCACGTGGCGGACGCCAGACGGGCATGCGCTTTAAGCCCAAGACCCGCAAGCTCAAATAGGGGAGGCCTGTAGATGTCTTCCCAGATGACGGTTATTATCGCCGGTATTGTGCTGGTTGTGGCCATCGTGGTCGCGCTGGTCATCATGCGTCGCGGCGATTCCCGTTTTACCTACGATACGCAGCATGGAACGGCCCCGCGCGCCACCGAGGGCGAGGGCAATACCGCGGCGACCGCCTTTAAGGGCCGCTTCTCCATCCTCACCACGGGTGTGGGCGCGATGTTCGCGGCGCTTGCCGTCAAGCTGTGGGGCATGCAGATGGTCTCGTCGGACTATTACGAAAAGCAGGCTAATAGCAATCAGACGCGCACCGTTACCACACCCGCTGTGCGCGGTCGCATCCTCGACCGCAATGGCGTGGCGCTTGTCCAGAACCGTCCCTCACTTGCTGTCGTGGCCTATCGCGACCTTGCCGAGGATGAGGTTCTGGTTCGTCATCTTGCCAACGTGCTCGGTATGCCCTACGTGGCGGTTCTGCGCAATATTCAGGACAATTCCGAGGGCGCCCAGAGCCTGCATACCATCGCGACGGACGTCCGTCGCTCCACGGTTGCCTATATTCAGGAGCACGCCGGCGAGTTCCCGGGCGTCAAGATTGCCGAGCGTACCGAGCGCCAGTATCCATATGGCGAGACGGCATGCCATATCTTGGGATATACCGGCACCATTACCTCCGAGCAGCTCGAGGCCCAGAATAAGAAAACCTCTGGCGATGATGATGCTTCTGCTGGCAAGATTACGTACCAGTCGGGCGATATCGTGGGCCAGGCGGGTGTTGAGAGCTACTACGAAAACCTGCTGCAGGGTATTCGTGGCGAGCAGACCGTCAAGGTCGATGCCTCGGGCAATGTGACCGGTCAGGCCGGCGCCGTGCCCGCCAAGGCCGGCTCCGACATTAAGCTCACGCTCGACCTTAAGATCCAACAGGCCTGTGAGACGGCGCTGGCGAGCGCCATCGAGCTTGCCAAGACCAATGGCTACAGCAATGCCGGCAACGGCGCTGTGGTGTGTCTCGATCCCAACAATGGCGAGATCCTGGGCATGGCGAGCGAGCCCAAGTTCGATCCGTCCGTCTTTATCGGCGGCGTCTCAAATGACGTGTGGACCGAGCTCAATGATGACAAGGGTTCGCACCCGCTGCTCAACCGCGCCATTAGCGGACAGTACATGTCGGCCTCGACCATCAAGCCGCTCTCGGCACTGGCCGGTCTTGAGTTTGGAACCTACACTTCAACGCAGACAACCAACTGCACGGGCTATTGGACGGGCCTGGGCAAGGCTTGGGGCAAGCGCTGCTGGCTGACGTCTGGACACGGCACCATGACGCTGCAGTCGGGTATCGCCAACTCGTGCGACCCCGTCTTCTACGACATGGGCAAGGCCTTCTTTTATGACGAGCAACATTCCGAGGGCCTGCAGGAGGTCTTTCGTCGCTGGGGCCTAGGCAAGACCTGCGGTATCGATCTGCCGAGTGAGGGCGCGGGCCGTATTCCCGATGCCGAGTGGAAAGAGTCGTACTTTACCGACGCCTCTGCCGAGGACCGCAAGTGGAATGCCGGCGATATGACCAACATTGCCATCGGCCAGGGCGACATTTTGGTGACGCCTCTGCAGATGGCATGCGCCTACATGGGCCTTGCCAACGGCGGTAAGCAGTACGTGCCTCACGTGTTTTTGTCTGCCGTGTCGCGCGATGGCGACGGCGATGCCTATAAGTACAACGGCAAAGGCAAGAAGAAGCGCCTGGAGGCCAAGATCAACAGCGATTCGGATTTGGCTCTTGTTCGCAACGGCATGCACGACGTGATTTACACGGCATCGACGTCCCTGGCGGCTCACTTTGGCACCCTGACGCCGCAGGTATACGGCAAGTCGGGCACGGGCGAGAAAAGCGGCGAGGACGAATACGCGTGGTTTTGCGCCTATGCGCCGGCCGATGATCCCAAGTATGTCATCGCTACTGTTCTGGAGCAGGGCGGCGGTGGCTCAGATACCGCGATGCATGTCGTGCGCGATGTGCTCGGCGTGATTTATGACGAGCCCGATACCTCTTCGGCCTCGGGCGATTCTTCGGTTCGATAGGAGGTTGCGATGGATTTTTCTCCGGCGGATCTGTTCCGTTCAACCAAGACCGGCTCTCGCAGCAGCCTGGACCGCGTCAACAAGCAACTTTCGGCCTCGCGCGGCACGTTTCGCCAAAAGGTGCATATCGGTGTGCTCGTGGCTACAGTGGCGCTCGTCGCCTACGGTGCCATCATTATCTGGTCGGCTTCGCAGTTTAAGGCCGATGCTTCGTTCTCACGTCATCTTCTGGGAATTGGCATCGGGGCGGTGCTGGCGGTGCTGGTCTGGCGTACCGACCTGCGCGGTATTTCCAATTTCTCGACAGCGTTGCTCGTCATCGACCTGATCGTTATCTTCTCACCCAAGATTCCGGGTCTGTCCTATACGGGCGGTCTGGGCATGACGGGCTGGATCAAGATTCCCGGTATCGGCTTGACATTCCAGCCGGTTGAGCTTGCCAAGCTCATCACCATCTTCTTTATCGCCACGCTTGGCTCGCAGTATAACGGCCGCATCGATACCGTTCGCGACTACGTCAAGCTCTGCGGCATGCTGTCCATTCCGTTTTTGGCCGTCGTCGCCATGGGCGACCTGGGCTCGGGCCTGGTCGTGCTGGTCTCGGGCGCCATCGTCATCTGCATGAGCGGTGCACGCCGCGAATGGGTGCTGTCGACCCTGGCCCTGCTCGTGGGCCTGGTGGCCCTCGTCCTGGCGCTCGATTCGGTCTTTGATTCGTTGCTCGGCCACGATGTGCTCATCAAGCAGTATCAGATGAACCGCCTGACGGTCTTTATCGACCCCGATAATGCCGATTCGGACGATGCCTACAACCTGCAGCAGTCGCTTATCGCCGTTGGCTCGGGTGGCTTCTTTGGTAAGGGTTTGGGCCATGCGACGCAGTCGGCCGGCGGCTTTCTGCCTGAGTTCCACACCGACTTCGTCTTCGCCTTCCTGTCCGAGACCTTTGGCTTTTGCGGTTCCTTTTTGCTCCTGTGCCTCTACGTGCTGCTGATCTTTTCGACGATTCGCGTCGCCTTTAAGTGCGAGTCGCTGTTCTTGCGCCTATCGTGTGTGGGCATCGTTGGCATGTGGGCGTTCCAGACCTTCGAAAACATCGGCATGTGCATCGGCATGATGCCGATTACCGGTATTCCGCTACCGTTTATTAGCTTCGGTTCGTCTTCGATGATGATTCAGCTGCTGACGGTGGGTATCGTACAATCCATATGGCGGCATCGTTCGGGCGCCGCGTAACCGCTGGAGGGGTTTGCTATGAAAATTCCCGTAGATAAGCTGACCCGCGCTTTTAAGATGGGCGCGTCCGTTAAGAAGGATTCCGATACGCCGGTGCGCGTCTCGGTCTATTTGGATTCGTCCGCCTCGCGCTTTCTGGCCGAGACGGTGCGTGACGCCTTTGTGCCGCAGACGACCTCGGGCATTGTGCGCGTCGAGCGTCTGGGGGAGGAGCGAATTGCTCCAAAGACCGATACCGATGTGGTACTGGTGCTCTCGTGCGGTTCCGACCGCTTGGAGAGTGCCGTGCAGGAGCTCGTGATCGCCGGCGCGCCCGTGTGCGTGCTTGCCGAGTCTGCTGTGGAGGTGCCGTTTATCGAGGAGTCCACGCCCATGCTCGGCGTGGTGGCGGCAACCGATAAGACGTATCTGCTCGAAACGCTTGCCCGCTGGATTCTCGATCGCACCGAAAAGGAAACGGCTTTTGCGGCGAACTTTGCCTTCATGCGCATCGCGGCGGCCAATCGTATCATTACCTCGTGCGCGCTCACCAATATGGCGACCGGTGCGCTGGTGTTTTTGCCGGGCGCCGATTATCCCGTTATGGCGCTGGCTCAGGTGGGCATGCTCTTTGAGCTCGCTGCCGTCTTTGGACGCGGCATTAAGCCTGAGCGCGGCTACGAGGTCGCGGGCGTGCTTGCCGGCGGTCTTGTGATCCGCGCGGTCACCCGTGCGCTCGTCAAGCAGACGCCGCATATTGGGTTTGCCGTCAAGGCGCTCACTGCTGCCGCGGGCACCTATGGCATGGGCCGTGCGCTCGTTTCGCTCTACGAGCGCGATGTCGACTACAGCCGTGCCAACGAGGTGGTCACTACCACGTTCTCCCGCGTTCGCGATCTGGTGACCACGGTCGCGGGCGCTACCCGTCCTATGGCGTCCTACGAGGACGCATCCGATCTCGCTGCTTAGGGGTTTTCCGTTGCGCGTTCCGTATCAAGACTGTTTTCATTTAATTGAGCCGCTGCTCGCCAAGGTCGAAAAGCCGAGTCGCTATATCGATCACGAGTGGGGCACGCTTTCAAAGGCCGATGCCGACTACCGTTGCTGCCTGATCTACCCGGATGTGTACGAGGTCGGTCTGCCCAACCAGGGTATCGCCATCCTCTACAACATCCTTAACCAGGCCGAGGACATCTCCTGCGAGCGTGGCTATGTGCCGTGGCCCGATATGGGTGACGCTATGCGCGAGGCGGGCATTCCGCTGCTCTCGCTCGAGGGTGCAGCGCCGGTCGCTTCGTTTGATATCGTCGGCCTGCATGTGCCGCACGAGATGGCGGTGACGAACTTCCTCGAGGCACTCGACCTCGCTGGCATTCCGCTGTTAGCGGCCGACCGAGGTGAAGACGACCCCATCATCATCGCCGGCGGCCCCTCGGTGTACAACCCCGAGCCGTTCGCGGCCTTCTTCGATGCCATCCTCATCGGCGAGGGCGAGGAATCGCTGCTCGAGACCTGCCAGCTGCATCGCCGCCTGCGCGACGAAGGAGTCCCGCGCGCGCAGATTGTTGAGCAGCTTGCATCCATTGCCGGCAACTACGTGCCGTCGCTCTATGAGGTTCGTCACGACGAGCCCTGCTCGCCGCATGGCTACACCGTGCCGCGCGAGGGCAAGGATGCGCCGACCGTGGTCTACAAACGCGTCGTCGAGGATTTTGGCGCCACGAATCCGCTGTCGCAGTCGTGCGTGCCCTATGCGCAGCTGGTTCACGATCGCCTGTCTATCGAGATTCTGCGCGGCTGCGCCCGCGGCTGTCGTTTTTGCCAGGCCGGCATGACGTATCGCCCGGTGCGCGAGCGTTCGGCCGACCAGATCGTCTCGTCGGTGATTCAGGGTCTGGAAAAGACCGGCTATGACGAGGTGTCGCTGACCTCGCTCTCCACGACCGACCACTCCTGCATTCGTGACGTGCTCGGCAGGCTCAACCGTCGCCTGGAGGATACGGGTATTCGCGTGTCTATTCCGTCGCAGCGCCTGGATTCATTTGGCGTGGATATGGCCGAGTCGGTCGCCGGCGAAAAGAAGGGCGGCCTGACGTTCGCACCCGAGGCCGGCAGCCAGCGCATGCGCGACATCATTAACAAGAACGTGACCGAGGAGGACTTGGACCGTGCGGCCAAGGCGGCCTTCGAGGCCGGCTGGAACCGCATGAAGCTCTACTTTATGATGGGCCTTCCCGGCGAGCGCGACGAGGACATCGTGGCCATCGCCAATCTGGCCGATCACGTGCTGGAGCTCGGTCGTTCCGTGGTGCCCAAGGCTCGTCGCGGCTCGATCTCGGTGTCCATCTCGGTTTCGGTGTTTATCCCCAAGGCTGCCACGCCGTTCCAGTGGTGCCCGCAGCTCGACTACGACGACGTCAAGCGTCGCCAGAAGCTGCTTATCACGAGCGTTCGCAACCGTGCCGTCCGCGTGCATTACCACGATGCCGAGACCTCGCTCATCGAGGCCGCGCTGTCCCGCGCCGGGCGTGACATGACGCCCGTCATCATCGATGCTTGGCGCGCGGGCTCTCGCTTTGACGCCTGGGTAGAGCATTTCTCGCTCGATAACTGGAAGGAGGCTGCTGCCAAAAACGGCATCGACCTCAATGAGCTCGTGCACCTGCCCTACGAGTTGGACTGGCGCCTGCCGTGGGAGCACGTGAGCCCCGGCTGCACGCGCGGCTTCCTCGAGCGCGAGTACCGTCGCTCGCTGGAGGGTGTCACGACGCCCGACTGCACTCGCACGTCGTGCACCGGCTGCGGAATCTGCCCCACGCTCCACGCCAAGAATGTATTGATGGGTGATCGCGCATGAGTGAGCGCCTGACCGACGACCCCACGCTCTTTAGACTTCGTGTTCGCTATGGCAAGCGCGATCGCCTTAAGTACCTGGGCCATCTCGAAGTAATCCATACCATTGAGCGCATCGTGCGCCGTGCGGGACTTCCCTATGCCGTCACGCAGGGCTTCTCTCCGCACATGCGAGTGGGCTTCTCTTCGGCGCTACCGGTGGGTACGTCGTCGACCTGCGAGTGGTATGACCTGTTTATGACCGAGTTCGTGGCGCTCGACGAGGCGTTTGGGCGCCTGGCTGCGGCGTCTCCGGCCGATCTGGCGCCCATCGAGGCGGCGTATATCGACGTGCGCACGCCGGCGTTGACGGCGCAGCTCACGCGTCTGTCGTATCGCATCGACCTGCACTTGGATCCCGAGGCGCCCGTAAGCACCGACGAGGTGCGTCGTGCGATCGACACGCTGCGCGCGGACCATGGCATCGACTACGCGCGCGGCAAAAAGAGCAAGCGCCTGGATTTGGATCACACGCTCGTGGGCTATGAGCTCACGGCGGGGGAGCGCCCGGACCATTTGGTGCTCATGCTCGACACCCATGCCGACAACGAGGGCTCCATGCGTCCGGAAATTTTGCTTTCTGCTGCTGATGTTTTGTTGCAGGGCTTGACCCCGGGCGTGGATGCACCTATTGTTTCCACCGGTATGCAAGACCTCGTGACCATCTGCTCCTACGATGTCGAGCGTCAGAATCAAGCATGCGAGGACGACGAGGGCCGACTCGTCAGCCCCATACCTGTGCGAACTTGTGGATTTGCTCCACATACTCGTTGACGGGGGTATTTTCGCCTGCTACTATATTCGGCTGTTGCACTAACTGATGCATGAAGGGCAAGTAAACATGTACGCAATCGTTAACACGGGCGGCAAGCAGTACAAGGTCGCCACCGACGATGTCATCACCGTCGAGAAGATCGAGGGCAATGAGGGCGACAAGGTCACCCTGCCGGTCATCTTCCTCAACGATGGTAAGAAGATCGTCACCGATCCCGACAAGCTGGCCAAGGCCAAGGTTACCGCTCAGATCGTTGAGCAGTTCAAGGGCGAGAAGCAGCTGGTCTTCAAGTTCCACAAGCGTAAGCGCTATCGTCGTCTGAAGGGTCACCGTCAGCAGCTCACCAAGCTGAAGATCGTGAAGGTCCAGGCTACGTCCCGCGCCAAGAAGGCTGTCAAGGCAGAGGCCGAGGCTGTTGCCGAGGCTCCCGTCGCCGAGTAGATTACACTCGTAACGAAAGAGTAGGTATACACAATGGCACACAAAAAAGGACTCGGTTCCTCCCGTAATGGCCGTGACTCCCGCGGTCAGCGCCTTGGCACGAAGCGCTATGCCGGCCAGACGGTAACCACGGGCACGATTCTCGTCCGTCAGCACGGCACTCACATCCACCCGGGTGAGAACGTTGGCCGTGGCAAGGACGACACGCTGTTCGCGCTGGTCGACGGTACCGTTGAGTTCCACAAGGGTATCAAGCACAGGGTCAGCGTACGCCCGCTCGCGAACGCGTAATTCACCCTTCATAGAGCACATATGTGGGAGGCACTTGAGTTTTAGAATTCAAGGGTCTCCCTCTTTTTGTAGGAGGCGATTCTGTTGTCACAGTTCACCGATATCAGCCGCATTAACGTGTGCGGCGGCGACGGCGGAGCCGGATGCATGTCGTTTAGGCGCGAGGCATTTGTCCCCAAGGGCGGCCCCGATGGCGGCGACGGCGGTCGTGGCGGCAATGTCGTCATCCAGGCCGATGCTCAGCTGTCTTCGCTGATCGATTACCGCTTTAAGCATCACTTCCGCGCCGAGCGCGGCACGCACGGCCAGGGCGCTCGTCGCAATGGCAAGAGCGGCGAGGACCTGATCCTGAAGGTTCCCATGGGCACCGTGGTGCGCGAGCTCGATCCCGAGACGCAGACCCCGATGTTCGAGATTGCCGACCTGGTGCACGACGGCGAGCGCGTTGTCGTGGCGCCCGGTGGCGCCGGCGGTCTGGGCAATACCCACTTTGTGACGTCGGTGCGTCGCGCGCCCGCGTTCGCTCAGCTGGGCGAACCGGCCGAGGAGCACTGGATTGAGCTCGAGATGAAGCTTATGGCCGATGCCGCGCTCGTGGGCTTTCCCTCGGTGGGTAAGTCTTCGCTCATCGCGCGCATGAGTGCCGCCCGTCCCAAGATCGCCGACTATCCGTTTACCACGCTCGTGCCGAACCTCGGCATGGTGCGTGCCGGGGAGTATTCTTATGTCGTTGCCGACGTTCCTGGTTTGATCGAGGGCGCGAGCGAGGGCAAGGGCCTAGGCCACCAGTTCCTGCGCCACATTGAGCGTACGGCCCTGATCATGCATGTCGTCGACATGACGGGCGGTTTTGAGGATCGCGACCCGGTTGAGGATTACCGCATCATCAACCGTGAGCTCGAGCAGTATGGCGCAGAGCTCTCGGAGCGCCCGCAAATCGTTGTCGCCAACAAGTGCGATGCGCCGGGCACGGCCGACAAGATTGCCGACCTCAAGCGCGCCGCGCTCGACGATGGACATATGTTCTTTGCCGTGTCCGCCGTGACGGGCGCCGGTCTCAATACGCTGATGCTTGCCGTGGGCGAGCAGGTGGCTAAGCTTCGCGCCGAGCTGGCGGTTTCCGATGAGCCGGTCGATCTTCGCGACGAGGAGTGGGAGCGCCGCCGTCTGCAGCGCGAGAAGCGGTTCCGCATTGTCCAGGAGGAGCCCGGTGCCTTCCGTGTGGTTGGTCGTGCCATCGAGCGCATGGTCATCCAGACCGATTGGGAAAACGAGGAAGCCGTCATTTACCTGCAGCATAAGTTTGCGCGTATGGGTGTTGACGACGCGCTCGAGAAGGCCGGTTGCCGTGCGGGCGACGAGGTCCGCATTTGCCAGCGTGCCTTTGACTTTGAGGGCGCTGAGGACTTCTCGGAGTACGAGGAGCTCGAAGGCGCTGGCGAGGACGTTGCCGTTGAGGCCATTGACGTGGCCGATGCTGCGGATGAGGGCGTCGAGGTTGTCGATGCGGCGGATGCCGCGGACGATGCCGTGACCTCGGAGGGCGAGTAGGCCATGTCGCTGCGCGGTGGAATCGGTTTGCCCGAGCTGCCCATAAAAGTGGGCAAAGAGTTTCGGCTTGGCATTATGGGCGGCACCTTCGACCCGATTCATTACGGGCACCTGGTGACTGCCGAGCAGGCACGCGAGTCGCTCGACTTGGACGCTGTGCTCTTTATGCCGGCGGGCTCTCCCGCCTTTAAGCTTGACAAGCCGGTTACGCCTGCCGAGGACCGTTATGCCATGACGGTCCTCGCCACCGCCGCGAACCCGGCCTTTTTGGCGAGCCGGTTCGAGATTGACCGTCCGGGTGTAACCTATACGGCCGATACGCTTCATGCCCTTCGCGATTTTTACCCGCCGCAGGTAAAGCTCTACTTTATTACGGGCGCCGATGCGATTATCGATATTGTGACCTGGCATGATGCCGAACGAATCGCTGAGCTTGCTACCTTTATTGCGGCGACGCGACCGGGCTTTGATATCGATACGGCGCGTGCCCGAATCAAAGAGTCGGGGCTGCCGTTCGACGTGCGCTATATTCAGATTCCGGCGCTGGCGATCAGCTCGACGAACATTCGTAAGCGAGTTGCCCGCGGCATGAGCGTGCGCTATCTTACGAGCGAGTCCGTGCTCGGCTACATTCGCAAGCGCAGGCTATATGCCGATTTGGGCCAAGAAGATTTTGAGTGATGGGGGCTACGTTGTCGGTAGAGGATCAGTTTGAGGGCGATGAGCGCGCGCTGCTCAAGCGCATTCAAGAGCTGCTCGATGTTCGCATGAAAGATAAGCGCAAGCGCTATGTGCATTCGCTGGGTGTTGCCGAGACCGCACTTCATCTGGCCGAGGTCTACGGCGTTGACCGCTTTGATGCGGCTGCCGCCGGCTTAATTCACGACTGGGACAAGGTTCTTTCCGATGACGAGCTCGTGGCCCGCGCGCTTCACTATGGCATCAAGGTTGCCGGCTCTCCTTCCGCCGCGACGCCGCTTTTGCATGGCCCTGTTGCCGCCTATGAGCTTCCGCAGCTTTTTCCCGAGCTGTCACCGGCCGTTTTCCAGGCTGTCGACCGTCACACCGTGGGTGCCTGCGACATGACGCCGCTCGATATGGTGGTCTTTGTGGCAGATGCCATCGAGCCCAACCGTCACGGCGACTATGCCCATGCGCTGCGCAAGATGGTGGGGAAGTTCTCGCTCGATGAGTTGTTCTTCTCCTGTTTTGCGCAGGGTCTGGTCTATGTGATCCAGTCCGGGCGCTATCTTTATCCCACGGCTATTACGATTTACAACCATTACGCCCAGCTGCGCTAGCTCGGGTGTGTCTAGAAAGAGGTATTCCATGGCCGACGAGACCATGACTGACGAGCAGATTCTTGAAGGTGTGGAGCACAAGAGTTTCGTTGCCACGTCCGACCGCACCGCCGCCTCGCTGTCCGCGAGCGGTGTCGCCGCCGAGGATGTCGCCCGCGCCGCCGCGCAGGCCGCCTACGACAAGAAGGGCGAGGACGTGCAGGTGCTCGACCTGACCGAGCTTTCCGACGTGTGCGACTACTTTGTGCTTGCCACCGGTACCAACAACCGCCAGGTCGATTCTATCGTCGACGAGATCGAGGAGAAGGTCGCCGAGGCTTGCGGCGAGCATCCGTTCTCCATCGAGGGCCGCGAGCAGAAGACCTGGATGCTCATGGACTACGGCTCGGTCGTCGTTCACGTCTTCACTCCCGAAGCCCGCGACTTCTACCGTCTAGAAAAGCTCTGGGGTGACGCCCCCCAGCTCCCCCTCGACCTCCTCTAGTGGCTCATTTGATACGGGGCTTTTAGTTAGCCTCGCGCATTTTGCCGGGCAGTTGCGGTTTTCCGTACCTGCCCGGCTTTCTTTTTGCCCAAAGGCGGTTAATCGTTGAAGCGGGATTGGCGGCCGAAGGATAGGGCGGTGTCGCCGAACTTGTCTCGGACGGCGTCGATAGCAACCGAGAGGTCGCGTCGGTCGCTGGATTGGGCTCCGCGGTCGTCGACTTCGCAGAACAGGTCGGTCTGGATGCCGCCCTGATGGTCAAAGTCGCTCATCCCGATACCCGCTAGACGCACATGCATGCCTTCCTGCCAGATGTTGTCGAGCAGTTCGAGCGCAACCGCCACAAAGATGTTCTCATCGTCGGTCGGATGAGGCAGCCGGCGCTGTGCCGAGCGACCGCTTCCATACGAATACTTGAGCTTGAGCGTCACCGTGGCGCCCGTCAGTCCCTGACGGCGCAGGCGGCGTCCCACTGACTCGCCCAACAGCGCAATCGCCGCTTCGATGTCCCCGCGCTCAGTCAAATCTTTCGCAAAGGTGCGCTCATTGCTCACCGATTTAACCTCACGCTCTTCATCGAGACTTGTGACTTCGGAGATTTCGAGTCCCAGCGCACGCTGGCGCATGCGTTCGCCGTTGACGCCAAAAATAGAGGCCAAGGTGGATTCCGGTGCACGTGATAGCTCGCCGAGGGTGTAGATGCGCATGCGGCGCAGTCGTTCCTCGGCCGAGCGCCCGATGCCGCTCATGGCAGACACTGGTAGCGCGGCCAAAAAGCGCTGTTCCGTCCCGGGGCGCACAATCGTCAATCCAAACGGCTTGTCACGCTCGCTTGCGATCTTTGCGACCGTCTTGTTGCAGCCCACGCCAATGGAGCAGGTCACTCCCAGCGCTGCCACGCGGTCGCTTATACGCCGCGCAACCAGTCGCGGGTCTTCGGGCGCAAAGCGACCCGGTGTGATATCGATAAAGGCTTCGTCGATGGATACGCGCTCTACGCGCGGCGTTTCCTCGGCAAGAATCGCCATGACCTGCGCGCTCACCTCGCGGTAGCGATCAAAGTGCCCGTGCGTCCAAATGGCTTGCGGGCACAAGCGCCGCGCCTCGGCCGAGGCCATGGCAGAGTGCACGCCAAAGCGACGCGCCTCATACGAACACGTGGACACGACGCCACGCGAATCGGCGTCTCCGCCCACGATGAGTGGCTTTCCGCGCCATTCGGGATGATCGAGCATCTCCACGCTCGCAAAAAACGCATCGAGGTCCATGAGGCCCACCGCCGGACCCGTCCAGGGAGGCGGCGTGACGCCCATGGCATCCTCATAACCGTATGTATGTTCGCGTATTTCCATGTCATGAGTATACCGCGCAGCTCATGTGGGGTGCGTGTATGTGCTTGCAAATCCCGAATTCTTGTCTAAGATATGGATTTGCCCTCGACTACACCGAAGAAGTTGGTCTCACGGACTTCACCTGCCCGCGTCGATGGCGTATTATGTTCAACTGTTTGTTTGTAGTTGCAGCCTAAAGCTGCTTGGTTGGAGGAGTTTCCTTTGGCAGTCAAGATTCGCCTTGCTCGTCACGGCGCTAAGAAGCGTCCGTACTACCGTGTCGTCGTCGCCGATTCCCGCGCCCCGCGTGACGGTCGTATCATCGAGGAGGTTGGCCGCTACAACCCGATGACCGCCCCCAAGACCATCAACCTCGACCTCGAGAAGATCGCCGACTGGCAGTCCAAGGGCGCTCAGCTCACCGACGCCGTCGCCGCTTTGGTCAAGGCCGCCAACGAGGGCGAGAAGACCGAGACCGTCGTCAAGAAGTCCAAGAAGCAGCTCGCCAAAGAGGCTGAGGCCGCTAAGGCTGCCGCTGAGGCCGCTGAGGGCGCCGAGGAGTAAATCGTGCCTGAGGTTGACGCTGCACAGCTCGAGGGTGAGGCAATGCTCTCAGATCGCATCGCCGATCTCGTCGAATATCTCGTTGTTCAGATCGTCGACGACCCGGATTCCGTGAGCCTTGAGGTCATCGATGGTGACGACGCCTCTACGATTGAGGTTTCTGTCGCCGAGGATGACGTCGCTAAGGTCATCGGCCGTCGTGGCCGTACCATCAAGGCCATTCGCACGCTCGCCCGTGCACTGGCCGCTCGCCTCGACACTGCTGTCGAGGTAGAGGTTCTGGGCTAGGACCTTGAGGTCCCAGTACAAAAACATCGCCCGTGTGGTCAAGCCGCACGGAAGGAAGGGGGAGGTCCTCGCGCAGCCGCTGCGGGGGCTTCCTTCTGTATTAGAGCCGGGTATGCGCGTCGCCCTGACGCCGCCGGCGCTCAAGCGCGACCGCTTTTGCACGGTTGTGTCCGTCACCGATACGGGCGATGGCGATCTGGTCTCATTTGAGGGCATTGACGACTTGACGGCCGCCGAGGGCATCACGGGATGCTATGTGCTGGCAAATCGTGACGATTTTGAGCTCGATTCACTCGACGCCGCCTATACCGACCTGATGGGTCGCGAGGTGGTTGACGAGCGCTTCGGTTCGCTCGGCACGATCGTCGAGATCATGTCGACGCCCGCTAACGATGTTTGGGTTGTCGAGGGCGATCGGTACGGCGAGGTACTGATTCCCGTGATCGAGCAGGTTGTGCTCGATCTTCCCGACACAGGAACAATTTCCGTCCACGTTATGGACGGCCTGATCGATATGGACAAGTAGGGAGGACAACATGCTGATTGAGACCCTTTCGGTCTTTCCCGAGATGTTTGAGCCCGTCATGTCCACATCGATTTTGGGCCGCGCCCGCAAGGCCGGCCTTTTTGATTTTAAGGCGTATAACCTGCGCGACTGGACGCACGACCGCCATCGTACCGTCGATGACGAGCCGTACGGCGGCGGGCAGGGCATGCTCATGAAGGTCGAGCCTATCGCCGAGGCCATCGAGGCCATTAGCGCGGAGGGCCCCAAGCCGACGGTGGTGTTCTTCACCCCGTGCGGCGAGCCTTTTACGCAGCATGTGGCCGAGCGCCTGCTCAAAAGCGAGCGCCTGCTGTTTGTGTGCAGCCGTTACGAAGGTGTCGACGAGCGTGCCTATGCGTATGCCGACGAGCGCCTGTCGATCGGCGATTACGTGCTCACGGGCGGCGAGCTTCCCGCTATGGTCGTTGCCGATGCCGTCGTACGCCTGATCCCCGGCGCCCTTGGTGACGAGATGAGCAACGTCGACGAGTCGTTCTCGACCGCTGAGGACGGAGGCCTGCTCGAGTATGCGCAGTACACCCGCCCTGCCGAATTCAACGGCGAGGGCGTGCCGCCGGTGCTCGTGAGCGGTGACCATGCCAAGGTTGACGCCTGGCGCCGTAAGAATGCCATCGAGCGCACCTGCCGCTGGCGTCCCGACCTGATCGAGACGGCGCGGCTTACGGTAGAGGAGCGCGCGTACGCGCAGGAGATCCTGGACGCTTCGTATTCGCAGAGCGAGGAGTGAGAATGGTTCCATCGCAGCATTCTGCCCTGAGGGGCGCCTTTGAGTGGATCGTGGTCGTCGTGATCGCGCTGGTCGCCACCTTCTTGATTCGCTCATTTGTGGTCGAACCCTTTGTGGTGCCCACCGGTTCCATGGAGTCCACAATCGAGATCGGCGACCAGATCCTGGCACAAAAGGTGACGCTCGAGCTCGGGCAGCCCGTCAAACAGGGTGATATCGTAGTGTTCCACAACCCCGATGGCACGTCCGAGCATGACGTGCTGGTAAAGCGCGTCATCGCCACGGCCGGCCAGACGGTTGACCTGCAGGACGGCAAGGTCGTCGTCGACGGCCAGGTGCTCGATGAGGACTATACGACCGGCATGAGCTGGCCGCTTTCCGTCCAGGCGCCCGCTGCTCAGGTGAGTTATCCCTACACCGTCCCTGACGACTGTGTGTGGGTGATGGGCGACAACCGCGAGAACTCTGCTGACTCCCGCTACTTTGGCCCGGTCGACCGCTCCGACTTGATCGCCGTGGCGCTCGTGCGTTACTGGCCGTTCAACCGTATCGGCGCTATCGACTAAAAACCGCTATAGTACAGTACCTAACCGTGTAATCGTTTCGACGAGGGGATATTAGAGGCATGAACGCTTCATCGCTTTCCTTCCAAGACATCATCCTGCGCCTCCAGCAGTACTGGGGCGAGCAGGGCTGCGTCATTATGCAGCCCTATGACTCCGAGGTCGGTGCCGGTACCTTCCATACCGCGACCACGCTGCGCTCGCTCGGTCCCGCCGAGTGGCGCACCTGCTATGCGCAGCCCTGCCGCCGTCCCGCCGACGGCCGCTACGGCGAGAACCCCAACCGCATGCAGCACTACTATCAGTTCCAGGTGCTCATCAAGCCCTCGCCGGTCAACGCCCAGGAGCTCTACCTGGGTTCGCTGGCCGCCATTGGCCTGGACCCCAACGACCATGACGTCCGCTTTGTCGAGGACGACTGGGAGAGTCCAACGCTCGGCGCCTGGGGCCTTGGCTGGGAGGTCTGGCTCAATGGCATGGAGGTCACGCAGTTTACGTACTTCCAGCAGGTGGGCGGCATCGAGGTCGACCCCGTGCCCGTCGAGATCACCTATGGCCTGGAGCGTATCGCCATGTACGCGCAGGGCGTCAACTCGGTCTATGACCTGGTGTGGAGCTACCTGCCCGACGGCACGCCCATGACCTATGGTGACGTGTTCCTCGAGAACGAGCGCGAGTTCAGCGCTTACAACTTTGAGGTCGCCAACGTCGAGATGATGCGTCAGAAGTTTGACGACTACGAGGCCGAGTGCCACTCCTGCCTGGAGCGAAAGCTGCCGCTGCCGGCGTACGACTGTGTCATGAAGTGCAGCCATGCCTTCAACCTGCTCGATGCCCGCGGCGCCCTGTCCGCGGTCGAGCGTGCCAACTACATCCTGCGCGTCCGCGCCGTCGCCAAGGCGTGCTGCGAGGCCTACATGGCCGAGGTCGCCGGAGTCAACGAGAATGCCGACCAGGAAGGCGAGGTGGCGTAAGCCATGGCAGACGCTAAGGATTTCCTGTTTGAGATCGGTACGGAGGAAATGCCCTCTGCACCGCTGAACAATGCCGTCAAGCAGCTTGGCACCATGATCGCCAAGGGTCTCGACGAGGCCGGTCTGGCCCACGGCGAGGTCCGCGTGATCTCGAGCCCGCGTCGCCTGGCTGCGCTCGTTGCCGACGTCGCCACCGCGACCGATGAGGTTCACGAGGTCAAGCGTGGCCCTGCGGCAAACATCGCCTTCGATGCTGACGGTAACGCCACCAAGGCCGCCCAGGGCTTCGCCCGCAAGTGCGGTGTGGCTGCCGAGGACCTGGTCCGTCGTGAGGATACCGACGGTCGCGAGTATGTCTTTGCCGAGAAGAACATTCCCTCCGCACCGGCCACCCCGATCCTGACGGCCCTGTGCGAGAAGACCATCGCCGGCCTGCAGTGGCCCAACTACCGTAGTCAGCGCTGGGGCCACGAGCATGCCACATTCGTGCGTCCGGTCCGCTGGATCTGCTGCCTTTTGGGCGAGGACGTCGTGCCCGTGTCGTTTGCCGACGTGACGAGCGGCAACACCACGCGCGGTCATCGCGTACTTGGCCCCGGTGATCATGTGGTCGCCAGCCCCGCCGTCTACGAGCAGGTGCTCGAGGACGCCGGCGTGCTTTCTGCCGAGCGTCGTCGTGAGGCCATCCTCTCCGGTATCGCCGAGGTCGAGGCTGCGCGCCCCGGCTGCCACGTCGACACGCCCAAGAAGGTCTTCGAGGAGGTCATCAACCTCTGCGAGTGGCCGACGGTGCTCGTCGGTACCTTCGATGAGGAGTTCCTCAAGGTCCCGCACGAGATCATTTGCGAGTCTATGCTCACCAACCAGCGCTACTTCCCGATTTATGACGGCGAGGGCAAGCTGACGCGTGAGTTCGTGATCGTCTCCAACAGCAAGCCCGAGAATGCCGAGCGTGTGATCGACGGCAACGAGCGTGTTGTGCGCGCCCGCCTGGACGACGCCAAGTTCTTCTACGAGGAGGATCTGAAGATCTCCCTCGACGAGTTCCGTGAGCGCTTGGCCAAGGTTGCTTTCCAGGAGAAGCTCGGCAGCGTGCTCGCCAAGTCCGAGCGTATTGAGCAGCTCGCGCTCGCTATTGCCCGTGAGGCGCACCTGGGTGCTCACCTGGCAGCCGACGCCGGCCGTGCCGCGCACCTGTGCAAGGCCGACCTGGTGTCCAACGCCGTCGTCGAGTTCACGAGCCAGCAGGGCGTGATGGGCGGTTACTACGCGACCGCGATGGGGGAGAACGACGAGGTCGCCCACGCCATTCGCGATCATTATCGTCCCCGCTTTGCCGGTGACGAGCTGCCCGAGGGCACCGCTGGCTGCATCGTGGCCTGCGCCGACAAGCTCGATACCATCGCCGGTATCTTTGCCATCGGCGAGCCTCCGACCGGCTCCTCCGACCCCTACGCGCTGCGTCGTGCCGCTATCGGCATCATCAACATCCTGCGCGACCGTCTGCCGATCGACCCCACGTCGCTGATTGACTTTGCTCTGCAGCTTTACACCGAGCAGGGCATTGAGTTCGACGCCGCCGAGGTCGCCCAGCAGGTTCGTGACTTTTTCCATGGCCGCCTGGTGAGCATGGCCCGCGACGAAAAGATTCCGGCCGATACCGTTGCCGCCGTCTCCGCGGTGCACATCATCGCCCCGTCCGTCTTCTTCGCCCGCTGCGCCGCCCTCGACGAGGCCCGCAAGAATGATGCCGAGACCTTTGACAACCTGGCTACCGCCTATGCCCGTGCCGCGCACATCTCCAAGCCCGAGCTGGGTGCGGAGTATGACCGCAGCCTGATGGGCGAGGTCGAGCTCGCGCTCGCCGACGCCTCCGAGGCTGCTCAGACCGCTGTCGATGCCGCCCTTGCTGCCGAGGACTACCCGGCCGCATTTGCCGCCCTCGCCGCCCTGCGCGCGCCCATCGACCGTTTCTTCGATGAGGTCATGGTCATGGACAAGGACGAGCAGCTTCGCGATAATCGCCTTAAGCTGCTCAACCGTTTCGAGGCCGTTTTCTCCGGCATCGCCAACATCGGTGAGCTTGCCCGCAAAAAGTAAGCCAGCCTGCGCATAAGCGCAAAAGGAGCCCCGCATGGATTGCCCGGTCACCGCTCGTCCCACCGTTATCGTTATCTCCGACTCGCTCGGTGATACCGCTTGTGAGGTGGTGCTTGCGGCGTCCGGGCAATTTGATGAAGGGGCTTTTCGCGTTTTGCGCCTGCCCAAGGTGACCTCGGTGGAGCAGGTCAAGTCATTTGTGGGGCCGCGCGTCGATGCCGACCATCGCGATGTCGCCGTGTTCCATACCATTGTCGATCCGGCGCTTCGCGCCCGCGTGCTCGATTACCTGGGTATGCTGCATATCCGTTCGGTCGACCTGATCGGCCCGACGCTTGCCGTGCTGTCGTCGCTCATCGGTGTGCCGCCCAAGTGCGTTGCGGGCGTGATTCACAAGACCGATGACCGCTATTTCCATCGTATCGAGGCCATGGAGTATTTCGTTGAGCACGATGACGGTCGTGGTTGCGACGATCTGTCGGGTGCCGATATCGTGCTGCTGGGTGTGTCGCGTACATCCAAGACGCCGCTGTCGATGTATTTAGCCTATCAGGGCTACAAGGTCGCCAATGTCCCACTGGCGCATGGCATGGAGCCGCCCAAGTCGATTTACGAGGTTGACCCGATGCGCCTGTTCGGCTTGATTTCGACCGTCGATGTGATTTCCGAAATTCGCGATAGTCGCTTGGGCGATGACTACGCCCGTGCCGTTGCCGGCTCCTATGCCGAGCCCGAGAGTGTGCGCAGCGAGCTTGAGGAAGCCCGTGCCCTCATGAAGCGCCTAGGCTGCTTTGTGGTGCGTACCGATGGCAAGGCCATCGAGGAAAGCGCTGCCGAGATCATTAGCCACTTGGAGGAAATCCAAGATGCCCGTGCCCGCCGCGCCGCCCGCCGAGCCCAGCAAAGCTAGCTTATTGGGGTAGCTAAAAATGCCCGTCTCTAAAAGACTACCTAAAAATAATGCACGATATTGGTAAAGCGATTTAGCAATAAACTAGCATTTGACCTGCAAGCATCTTGCATTGGTATCTTCATAAGGTAACCAACTTTACCTACCGTTTACCGCCATATTTACCACGTTTACCAACCCCCGCGCCCTCTGCGCAAGCCCGCCCAAAACCCGCCGTATAGTACCCTCACGGCTCGCATTCGGCGGGTCGATTCGTTACCACGGTCGTGCGCGTAAGTGCATGGAAGGGGAAGTATCGTGAGCGATTGCAAGAGGGTTTACCGTTTTGGAACCGACGCCCAGGGCACCTGTGTCACTGAGGGCGACAAATCCATGAACTTCGTGCTTGGCGGCAAAGGCGCAAACCTTGCCGAGATGAGCCGCATCGGTCTGCCGGTTCCCGGTGGCTTTACCATTACCTGCCAGACTTGCGTCGAGTACTCCGGTGCCGGCAATGTGTGGCCCGAGGGCGCACTCGATGAGATCGTTGCCGCTGAGGCGGACCTCGAGGCCCGTTGCGGCAAGAAACTCGGCGATGCCTCCGATCCGCTGCTCGTGTCGGTTCGCTCGGGCGCTCCGTTCTCCATGCCCGGCATGATGGACACGGTCCTCAACCTGGGCCTCAACGACGATTCCGTCCGGGGCCTTATCGCCCAGACGCAAAACCCGCGTTTTGCCTGGGACAGCTACCGTCGCTTTATCCAGATGTTCTCCAACGTCGTCATGGGCGTCGACGCCGACCTATTCGAGAACGCCCTGACCCAGGCCCGCCTGGTCGCCGGCGTTCGTGTCGATTCCGAGCTTTCGGCCGAGGACCTGCAGGAGCTCGTCGAGACCTTTAAGGGCATCTTCTCCGAGAACGTCGAGGCGACCCTGTATCCCGAGCTCGAGGTCGCCGACGGTAAGCCCGTTTTCCCGCACGATCCGGAGCTCCAGCTGCGCCTTGCCATCCAGGCCGTCTTTGGCAGCTGGATGAACGAGCGCGCCTGCATCTACCGCAAGCAGCACGGCATTTCCGACGAGCTCGGCACCGCCGTCAACGTCCAGGCCATGGCCTTTGGCAACAAGGGCGAGACCTCTGCGACCGGCGTCGCCTTTACGCGCAACCCGGCCGACGGCACCAAGGAGTTCTATGGCGACTTTTTGGTGAATGCCCAGGGCGAGGACGTCGTCGCCGGCATCCGAAACACCGAGCCCATCGCCGACCTCAAGACCACCTCGGGCCTCGAGTCCGCAGGCGAGGAGCTCGAGCGCGTGTTCCTGACGCTCGAGGATCATTACCGCGATATGTGCGATATCGAGTTTACCATCGAGCAGGGCAAGCTCTGGATGCTCCAGACCCGCGTGGGCAAGCGCACCGCCACTGCCGCCCTGCGCATTGCTATCGAAATGGTCGAGGAGGGCCTCATCACCCGCGAGGAGGCTGTGAGCCGCATCGATCCCGCGCAGCTCGACCAGCTCCTGCACCCGCAGTTCGACGCCTCCAAGAAGTACGAGGCCCTGGCCAGCGGCCTTAACGCCAGCCCTGGTGCCGCCGTGGGCGAGGTCGTGTTCTCGAGTGATGACGCCGTCGCGCGCGCCAACGAGGGCCACAAGGTCATTCTGGTCCGCTGGGAGACCAACCCCGACGACCTGAAGGGCATGGTCGCCGCCGAGGGCATCCTGACCAGCCACGGTGGCAAGACGAGCCATGCCGCCGTTATCGCCCGCGGCATGGGTACGCCCTGCGTTTGCGGCGTTGAGCGCTTCCACATTGACGCGGCAGAGAAGGTCGTGCGCATCGAGGGCAGCGACCGCGTGCTGCGCGAGGGCGATGTCATCTCCATCGACGGCACCCAGGGTATCGTCGTCGACGGCGCGGTTGACCTGGTCTCTGCAGAGCTCACCGGCGACCTGGACACCATCCTGTCTTGGGCCGATGAGATCCGTTTGGACGAGACCGACGGTCACGCCAACCACGTGCGCGTCAACGCCGACAACCCCGAGGATGCCGAGCTCGCGCTCGAGTTTGGCGCCGAGGCCATCGGTCTATGCCGCACCGAGCACATGTTCCTGGGCGATCGCAAGAACATCATCCAGAGCTTTATCCTGTCTGACGATGAGGCCGTGAAGCAGCAGGCCCTGGCCGACTTGCTCAAGGTTCAGACCGAGGACTTCCTGGCGATGTTCAAGACCATGTCCGGTCGCGATGTGGTCGTCCGCCTGCTCGATCCGCCGCTTCATGAGTTCCTGGATAATCCTCGCGAGCTCGAGGTCGCCATCACCAAGAAGGAGGCCGCCGGCGCTCCCGAGGAGGAGCTCACTGCCCTGCGCGCCCGCCTGCGTCGCATCGACGGCATGGTCGAGTCCAACCCCATGCTGGGCTTGCGCGGCGTGCGCCTGTCCGTCGTCTTTGGCGATCTGCCGCTCATGCAGGTTCGCGCCGTCGCCACGGCCGCTGCCCGCCTTATCAAGGAGGGTGTCGACCCGCGCCCCGAGATCATGGTCCCGCTCGTTTCCATCACGGCCGAGCATGTCCAGACCCGCGATGTTATCGAGCGCATGATCGCCGAGGTTTCCGCCGAGGAAGGCGTCGAGCTCAATATTCCCGTGGGCACGATGCTCGAGCTGCCGCGTGCCTGCATGGTCGCTGACGAGATCGCCCATCATGCCGACTTCTTCTGCTTTGGCACCAACGACCTCACCCAGACGACTTTTGGCTTCTCGCGCGATGACGCCGAGGCCAAGTTCATCCCGCTGTACCTGCACAAGAAGATCCTGAAGGACAATCCCTTCGAGACTATCGACTCGGCGGTGCTGGAGCTCGTGCGCATGGCTGTCGAGAAGGGCCGCGCCACCAATCCCGGCATGCACTTTGGCGTGTGCGGTGAGCACGGCGGCGACCCCAAGTCCATCAAGGGCCTGTTTAACGTGGCCGACGTGGACTACGTGTCCTGCTCGCCCTACCGCGTGCCCCTCGCACGCCTGGCTGCCGCTCAGGCCAAGCTCGAGGCCAAGCGTTCCGCCTAACGTTTTGGGTGTAGACGCCTAGTGTAGCCCCCCTTCATGCCGCCCGTCTCATTCGTGAGGCGGGCGGTTATCATGTGCGGGTTTAGTCTTTTTGTCTGCGTAAAAAATTGTTCTTGCAGCAGAAACCCGCGCGTGTATACTCGAATACGTTTGTTCAACTACGTGCCGGCCAGGGTGGTACGGCACCTCTAGAAGAGTAAGGAATTGCACATGGATTACATCCGCGCAATCGAGCGTCAGCAGATCCGCGAGGACATTCCTCAGGTTCGCGTCGCCGACAACGTCAAGGTTCACTACCGCATTAAGGAAGGCGACCGCGAGCGCATCCAGGTCTTCCAGGGCGACGTCATCCGCATGGCCGGCGCCGGTGCCCGCGAGACCTTCACCGTCCGCAAGATGTCCTTCGGTGTCGGTGTTGAGCGTACCTTCCCGCTTCACAGCCCCAAGATCGCCAAGCTCGAGGTCGTTCGTCATGGTCGCGTCCGTCGCGCCAAGCTGTACTACCTCCGCGACAAGGTGGGCAAGGCTGCTCGCATCCCCGAGAAGCGCTAAGAAGATCGCAGCGTCTGTCCACTCGTTTGGACACAAGGGTCACCTTCGGGTGGCCCTTCTTTTTATCTGATTTGCATGCAAGGAGGGCCTGGTATGGCCAACATGACGAGCTCGGTTTCGGCATCGCAGGTTGCCGGTGAGTTGGCGAGCGCTACGTTTGAGGAGATTCCCGCCCTCGTGGAGCATTATCGCGAGGACCCGCGCCAGCAGGTGATCAAGGCTTGTGAACGCGCCCTCAAACGCCATTCCAAAGAGGTTGCCGAGCGCGAGCGCGTCAATGACATGTACGAGCTTATGCATGAGCTTGGTGGCGATGGCGTGGTCGTGGGCGTCGACGAGGTGGGTCGCGGATCGGTTGCCGGTCCCTTGACGGTGTGCGCCGTGTGCCTTCCCATGAAGCCGCGCGTCTGGGGCATCAACGATTCCAAAAAGCTCACGCCGGCGCGCCGCGAGCTGCTCTCGGTGAAGATTGCCGAGGTGGCGACGGCGATCGGTTTTTGCCATATCGCGCCTAAGGATATCGATGAGATGGGCATGGCGCGTGCCATTCGTGCCGCCGTCGCGGGCGCCGTGGCCGATACGGGACTTGAACCCGACTGTGTCCTCATGGATGGCAACCCCTTGGGCGCCGTTCCCAACGAGCGCGATGTGGTGAAGGGCGATGCCAAAATCGCCTGCATCGCCGCGGCGTCCATCATGGCGAAGGTCACGCGTGACGAGATGATGGTCGAGTACGACGCCGAGTATCCCGAGTACCATCTGGCCGAGTCGAAGGGCTATGCAAGCCCCGAGCACATCGAGGCCATTCGCAAACATGGACTTTGTCCGCTGCACCGCGTGAGCTTTTGCGGAAACTTTCTGCAGACTGAGCGCCTTTTCTAGGTCAATTGTGGAGAAAGGGACCTCTGGGGTTTTATAAACCTGCTGGTAGCGGGCCGTATGCAACAGCATTGCTGCGTACGGCCCGTTTTTTGACGGCATTTGGTCAGCTTTTGGTTTGCTTCCGGTACTTACCCGCATGAAAGGTGCCCTCATCATCGGGGCAATGCAGCGTGCGGGAAAGGAGACCCCATGAGTGCCGCAAGCAAAAAGAGCAAGACGCAGCAGCTCAAGGAGCGTTGGGAAAACGACGAGCTCGACTGCGGGGCGATGACGCCCGAGTTTATCAAGGGGCTCAGTCCCCGCGAGCTGGGTATGCTGGGCGAGCTGATCACCATCGACTACTTTAACGAGCGCGGCTACTCCTTGCTGGAGCAGGGTTATCGTTGCACCGAGGGCGAGGCCGATCTGGTGCTGCTCGATGAGCTCGACGATGTCGTGGTGATGGCCGAGGTCAAGACGAGGCGCGTTGCACTGGATTGCAGCACGCGGGTCTTTCCCGAGGAGGCCGTGGACGCCCAAAAGCAACGCCGCTACCGCCGCATCGCAAGTTGCTATCTTATGGAGCATTATCCGCTCAAGGCGATTCGCTTCGATGCCGTGGGTGTCACCATTCGTGGCGGGCATATCGCCGAGATCGAGCATCAGTACAACGCTTTCGATTGGCAGGTGTCGTGATGGCGTTCGAGACGTTTGCCGTTCACGCGGCCTGCATCCGCGGCGTCGAAGCGATTCACGTCACGGTCGAGGTCTCGCTTGCCGGTGGCGTTCCGGGCATTCAGATACTCGGCATCCCGAGTATGGAGGTGATGGAGTCACGCGGTCGTATTCGCTGCGCGATGCGCTCCGCCGGGTTCGAAATCCCGCGCTCGGGCATTACGGTCAATCTGGCGCCTGGCGATATTCGCAAGACCGGTAGCGGCTTTGATCTGCCCATCGCCATCGCGGTTCTGGCGGCCGATGGGCAGATTCCCCGTGACAACCTCGATCGCTGCCTTATCGCCGGCGAGCTCGGCTTGGACGGTACGGTGCTTCCCGTCAAGGGCGAGGTGGCGTTTCAGCTATTGGCGCGTGATATGGGGCTGTCCTTTATCGCCGGCAGGTCCGATCAGCATGTGCCGCTTGCGGGCGTGGATTGTGGATTCATCGATCATTTGTCTCAGCTTGCCCATGGCATGGGCGATGCCGCGCGGCACTACTTGGATTCTGAAGTGCTCGAGGCGACCTTTGAGCCCGAGCTCGACTATGCCGACGTACTGGGGCAGGAGGTCGCCAAGCGCGGCATGGCGCTTGCGGCGGCAGGAGAACTCGGCTTGCTCATGATCGGGTCCCCGGGATCGGGCAAGACGATGCTCGCGCGTCGTATGACCGGCATCCTGCCCGAGCTTTCCGTTGAGGATCAACAGGAGGCGCTGTGCATCCATTCGGTTTTGGGTGAGAACATTGATGGCTTGTTGGCGGGGCACCGGCCCTTCCGCAGCCCCCATCACAGTATTTCGACCGCAGGTCTTATCGGCGGTGGGCGCCCGGTGCATCCGGGTGAGATCAGCCTGGCTCATGGCGGCGTGCTCTTTTTGGACGAGCTTGCCGAGTTTCCCACGAGTGTGCTGCAGACGCTGCGTCAGCCCATCGAGCGCGGCTATGTGAGGATCGTGCGCGTCGACGGGGCCTTTACCTTCCCGTCGCGCTTTCAGCTGCTGGCTGCGAGCAATCCCTGTCCCTGCGGCTTTTTGGGCGACCGTGAGGTGCCATGCCGCTGCTCGGCGGCGATGGTCGAGCGCTATCGGTCAAAGCTGCGCGGTCCTTTGGCCGACCGTATCGACATGATGATCGATGTGACCCGTCCCGACCCCCAAGTGATTATCGAGGGTGCGGAGGGTATGTCGTCTGCCGAGTTACGTGACTACGTTGTGCGCGGTCGCGCTTTTCGCGCTTGGCGCGAATCCCGTATGGACGATGCGGATGCCGAGGTCGAGGATGACGAGACGCGGTCCATTGACGGCGTCGTTTCGACCTTTGAGCTCGATGATGCGGCGGAGAAGTGTGTACTCGGCCTGTCGAAGCGCACACATCTCACGGGTCGCGGTATCGTGCGCCTGGTGCGTATCGCTCGTACAATCGCCGACGTCGCCGAGAGCGAGCATGTGACGCAGGACCACGTGCTCGAGGCGGCGATGTACCAGGGAAGGAGGGACCAATGATGGCCGAGGGGACCTTTGAGCTGCATCCAGGTGATACGTTGTATCCCGAGACCGTTTTGGAGCTTTCTGATGTACCCCAGACGCTCTATGTGCGCGGCAACCCCGAGGTGCTTTCGACGCCCGCGCTCTCCATCATCGGCGCGCGCAAGGCCTCGCCGTATGGTCTTGCCGTGGCAGAGCTTGCGTCAAAGGTGGCGGTCGAGGCGGGCGTGACGGTAGTCTCGGGCGGCGCGGTCGGTTGTGACCAGGCCTCGGGTTGGGCTGCGGTCAACGCTGGCGGTAAACACGTCGTGGTGCTGGGGACGGGCGCCGACGTGGTCTACCCGCGTTCGAGCGCGGGGCTTATTACGCGCACGCTCGATACGGGTGGCGCGGTCGTGTCGATCTCTCCGTGGGGCATGGGTCCGCGCAAGTTTGCCTTTCCGCGCCGCAATCGCGTAATCGCGGCCTTGTCGCAAGCCCTCTTTGTATCCGAGGCGGGTATGCCTTCCGGGACGTTTTCTACGGCCGAGGCTGCTATGGATTTGGGGCGAGAACTTCTTGCCGTGCCGGGGTCGATCCTATCGCCCGAGTCGCGTGGCACGAATTACCTCATTGCGAACGGTGCCTGCTGCATCATCGACGAGGAATCTATCGAGATGGCTATTTCACGCATCTACGGCACCCTGCGCTACTCGCGCCCCGATGCTCCCGGCATTGCCGACCTGGATCAAACACAGCAGACCGTGATGCATGCACTCATCGCCTCTCCGCTCAAGGTCGACGACATCGCGGCACTCGTCTCGCTCGATGCCGTTGGCGTACTTAAGCTCCTGGGTTCGCTTGAGCTCGAGGGCCTTATCGAGCGCATGATGGATGGAAGGTATGCGCCCTCCAAGTTTGCTCTTCACGCCCAGACACCCTTCGGTCACAATGGAAAACATGTCAATTAGAAAGGTGTTTGCAGATGCTGTTTGATCAGGTGACGGTTATCGGTGGCGGTCTGGCGGGTTCGGAGTGCGCGATTCAGCTGGCGGATCGCGGGTTTTCCGTAAAGCTGTGCGAGATGCGCCCCCAGGTGAGCTCCCCGGCCCACCATACCGATCACCTGGCAGAGCTCGTCTGTTCCAATTCGTTTAAGTCGACCCGTCCGGATTCCGCGGCTGGTTTGCTGAAGGCCGAGCTTGAGCGCATGGGTTCGGTCCTGCTCGATTGCGCCCATCGCGCGGCTGTTCCCGCCGGTGGCGCCTTGGCGGTCGACCGCGTCAAGTTTTCCGAGCTTGTCGAGGCCGAGGTTGCCTCCCGCCCCAATATTGAGATTGTTCACGGCGAGGTCACGCAGATTCCCGAAGGCCATGTGGTCATTGCCGCTGGTCCCCTTTGCTCGCCGGCGCTGAGCGAGGAGGTCATGAAGCTCGTCGGTGGCGACGCCCTTGCGTTCTTCGATGCCGCGGCGCCGATCGTCGATGCCTCCACGCTCGATATGGACGTGCTGTTCTCGCAGTCGCGCTACGAGGAGCAGGGGAGCGGCGACTATCTCAACGCTCCGCTCAACAAGGAAGAGTATGAGGCCTTTATCGAGGCGCTTACCACGGCCGACCGCGTGGTGCTCAAGGATTTTGAGGGCGGCGATCTGTTCCAGGCCTGCCAGCCTGCCGAGGAAGTTGCGCGCACCGGCAAGGACGCCATTCGCTTTGGCGCCATGAAGCCCGTCGGCCTCACCGACCCGCGAACCGGTCGTCGTCCCTGGGCGGCGATTCAGCTGCGTGCCGAGAACAAGGAGAAGACCGCCTATAACCTGGTGGGCTTCCAGACCAACCTGACCTTTGGCGAGCAGAAGCGCGTCTTCCATATGGTGCCGGGCCTGGAGAACGCTGAGTTCTTCCGCTACGGTGTCATGCACCGCAATACCTTTGTCGACGCCCCGCACGTGCTCGATGGCACCTTTGCCGTGCCTGGTACCGGCGTGCGCCTGGCCGGTCAGATCACCGGCACCGAGGGGTACATGGAAGCCGTGGCGACCGGTCTGCTCGCGGCGCTCAACACCTATGCCGAGGCTATCGGCGCCGCGGGCGTCGAGTTGCCCCGCGTGGGCGCCCTGGGCGCGCTCGTGGGCTATGCGACCGATCCTGCCACCGTGGGCTACCAGCCCATGCATGTCAACTTTGGCCTGGTGCCGCCACTCGAAGATGGTAAGCGCCACAGCAAGCGCGACCGCTACCAGGCCTATGCGGACCGTGCGCTCGAGGCCCTTGATGCCTATCTGGCTACTCGCCCCGATCTGTTTGGAGGCGACCGGTCATAGCCTTTGACCTGTACGACACCGTCGACTCGTTTATCGCCTATATCGCACGTGTCGAGGGGCTTTCTCCCAATACGGTGACGGCCTATGGCTCGAGGCTGGAGCGCTTTGCTGCCTGGTGCGAGCGCGAGGATATCGATGCTTTCGCTGCCGACGTGCGCACCATTCGTCGCTATCTTGCCGAGCTTTCGCGTGAGCAGGTGGCTCCCCGAACGCTTGCGGCGCATCTGTCGGCTATCCGATCGCTCTATCGATGGATGGCTGCCGAGGGGGTCGTGGAGGGCGATGTGGTCTCGGCAATTTCCTCGCCCAAGCTCCCGCGCGATCTACCCGGTGTGCTGACGACCCAACAGGTGGAGGCGCTGCTCAAGACGCCTGTTACCTCAACACCCGCGGGACTGCGCGATGCGGCGATGCTTGAGCTGCTCTATGCCTCGGGCGCCCGTATCTCTGAGCTCGCAGCACTCAATGTGGAGTCCATCGCGTGGTCCGAACGCACGCTGCGCCTGTGGGGCAAGGGGAGCAAAGAACGTATCGTCCCTCTGTATCGTCGTGCGCTCGAGGCGACGCGTCTCTATATTGAGGAGGGAAGGCCGGAGTTGCTCGCTCAGGCAAAGCGCCGTGACCCCACTACCGGGCCGCATCCGCTGCTTATATCGGCGCGCGGTAATCGCATGAGTGCCGCCATGCTCAGGCGGCGGTTCCATACTCTGGCGACACTCGCCGGCATTCCGGCCGACATCGCCCCGCATGCGATGCGCCATACCTTTGCGACCGACTTGCTCGAGGGCGGTGCGGACCTGCGCTCGGTTCAAGAGCTGCTGGGCCATGCGAGCCTGTCCACGACGCAGATCTACACGCATCTCACACCCGATCGGCTTAAGCGGGCTGTGGCTCAAGCCCATCCCCGCGGCGAATAGTGGCTGGGACGTCCCGCGCCGCGCTCAGGTGTGTGGTTTTGATTGCGGGTTGGCAGGAAGATGCATTCCTGCTATCATTCATCGGGTTGCTTCACGGCAACAGGTTTTTATCACGCACGCGCGGCTACTTCATACCGTGGTGCCCGGGCTTTGGTAGCACATGTCCGGGTTGGTTTTGGAGGATGACCCCGCGCGGAGGCAAACCACAGGAGGTTTAACATGGCTACCAAGATTAATATCCGCACCCTGCTCGAGGCCGGCTGCCACTTCGGTCACCAGACCCGTCGCTGGAACCCCAAGATGAAGCCGTTCATCTTCGGTGAGCGCAACGGCATCTACATCCTCGACCTCAAGCAGACTATCCTCGACGCCGACCAGGCCTACACCTTCGTCAAGAACGTCGCCAAGGGCGGCAACGTGCTGTTCGTCGGCACCAAGAAGCAGGCTCAGGAGGCCGTCAAGAACGCTGCTGAGCGCGCCAACATGCCTTACATCAACCAGCGTTGGCTCGGCGGCATGCTGACCAACTTCGTCACCATCCGCTCCCGCATCAACCGCATGGAGGAGCTCGAGGCCATGGTCGAGGACGGCCGCATGGCAGTGCTCCCCAAGAAGGAGCAGGCTGTTCTCGGCAAGGAGCTCACCAAGCTCCAGACCAACCTCGGTGGCGCCCGCGACATGAAGGGTCTGCCCCAGGCTCTCTTTGTCATCGACACCAAGCGCGAGGAGAACGCCATCAAGGAGGCTCAGCGCCTGAACATCCCCGTCGTCGCTCTGATCGACACCAACTCCGATCCCGACGAGGTCGAGTACGGCATCCCCTGCAACGATGACGCTATCTCTGCTGTCACCCTTATGTGCGAGCTCATGGCTGACGCCTGCCTCGCTGGCTCCGGCAAGGAGCAGGTCTCCGAGGCCGAGATGGCCGCTGAGCCCAAGGCCGAGTAAATCAGTCTTAGTTAATTCTTTTTCATCTCTTTGAAAGGAACCACAATGGCCCAGATTACCGCCGCTATGGTCAAGCAGCTCCGCGAGATGACCGACTCCCCGATGATGGAGTGCAAGAAGGCTCTCGTCGAGGCTGACGGCGACATGGACGCCGCTGTCGACGTTCTTCGTAAGAACGGCCTCGCCAAGGCTGCCAAGAAGGCTGGCCGCGAGACCAACGAGGGCGCTGTAGCCGCGTTCGTCTCCGAGGATGGCAAGACCGGCGCTCTGCTCGAGCTCTCCTGCGAGACCGACTTCGTTGGCTCCAACGCCAAGTTCACCGGCTTTGCTTCCAAGGTCGCTGAGGTTGTCGCTACCACCGAGCCTGCCGATGTCGACGCTCTGCTCGAGAAGCCGATGGGCGAGGAGACCGTTTCCTCCGAGCTCACCGAGATGATTCACATCATGGGCGAGAACATGAAGATCTCCCGCTTCGCTGCCCGCAAGGCCGAGAACGGCGCGCTCGCTTCTTACATCCACATGGGTGGTAAGATCGGCGTCCTCGTCGAGTTCGCCTTTGAGAAGGCCGAGACCGCTCAGGCTGAGTCCTTCAAGACCTTCGCTCACGACGTTGCCCTTCAGGTTGCCGCCGTCGCCCCGATCTGCGCTACCCGCGATCAGGTTCCGGCCGAGACCGTCGAGCACGAGAAGCAGATCTACATGGCTCAGGCTGCCGAGTCCGGCAAGCCCGAGGCTATCCAGGAGAAGATGGCTGTCGGCCGTCTGGAGAAGTTCTACAAGCAGTCCGTGCTCACCGAGCAGGAGTTCATCAAGGACAGCTCCCTCACCATCAAGAAGTACGCTGAGCAGGTCTCCAAGGAGCTCGGCGACACCATTACCGTCGTTGCCTTTGACCGTCTGGTCCGTGGCGAGTAAATAAGCTTTTGTAGCTGGTAATGAGCAGGCTGTGGGTTTTACTCACAGCCTGCTTTTTCATGGCTCTTATCAGAGCCTTTGATATCATATTAAGAGTCTAATTAAAGGAGGATCGCTTTGTCCGACATCCGATATAAACGCGTGCTTCTTAAGCTTTCCGGCGAAGCACTGATGGGCGACGGCCAATATGGCATTGACCCCAAGGTTACCGACCATCTTGCCAAGCAGGTCAAGGAGCTGCTCGCCGTTGGCCATGAGGTCGGCGTCGTTGTCGGCGGCGGCAATATTTTCCGCGGCATGGCAGGCGCTGCCGGTGGCATGGAGCGTGCTCAGGCCGACTACATGGGCATGCTGGCAACCGTTATGAACGCGCTCGCCCTGCAGGATGCCTTCGAGCATAACGATGTTCCCTGCCGCGTGATGAGCGCTATCCAGATGAACGAGATCTGCGAGCCCTATATTCGCCGTCGCGCTATCAACCACCTTTCCAAGGGCAACGTCGTTATTTTTGCCGCCGGTTCGGGTAATCCGTACTTTACGACCGACACCGCCGCGGCTCTTCGTGCGTGCGAGATCGGCGCCGAGATTCTGATTAAAGCCACCAAGGTTGACGGCATCTACGACAAGGATCCCGTCAAGTGCGCCGATGCCGTCCGTTTTGACAAGATTACCTATCACGAGGTTCTCGTTCGCGGCCTGCAGGTTATGGATTCCACGGCTACGGCTCTGTGCCAGGATAACCGTATGCCTATTTTGGTCCTCAACATCGATGGCGAGGACACCGTCAAGCGCGCGCTCGCGGGTGAGCCCGTCGGCACGCTCGTCTATCAGGAGGATTAAGCATGGCAGAGAACATCACCGCCCATATGGACAAGTCGCTCGAGTCCCTCAAGCATAACTTCTCCAAGGTTCGTACCGGCCGCGCCAATGCCAACATTCTGTCCGACATCACCGTCGATTATTACGGTGTTCCCACGCCGGTCACGCAGGTTGCCGCCGTCAAGACCCCCGAGGCCCACATGCTGCTCATCGAGCCGTGGGACAAGGCGCTCATCAATGCTATCGTCAAGGCCATCGGCGCTTCCGATCTGGGTATTACCCCCAACTCCGATGGCACCGTCGTTCGTCTTCCGTTCCCGGCTCCCACTGAGGAACGCCGTCGCGAGCTCGTCAAGGAGTGCCGCGAGTACGCCGAGCAGGCCAAGGTGTCTATCCGTAACATCCGTCGCGACTTTAACAACAAGCTCGAGCGCGATGAGGAGCTCACCGAGGACGATGTCCGTCGCGAGCAGGCCAAGGTCCAGAAGCACACCGATGAGTATGTCGCCAAGGTCGAGGAGCTTCTGAAGGAAAAAGAAGCCGAGGTCATGGAGATCTAAGGTGCAATACGACGAGCATAAACTGGTCGAGTACTTTGCCGACGCCCCTGCGGGCGTCGGTTTTTCCGACCTTGACCTCAATAACATTCCGCACCATATCTCGTGCATCATGGACGGCAACGGTCGTTGGGCCACGTCGCGCGGTCTTGCGCGCACTGAGGGCCACAAGGCGGGTATCGTCTCCCTTCGCGAGATCATTACCGCCTGCGTGCGCCTGGGCGTCGACGTGCTTTCTGCCTATGCGTTTTCTACCGAAAACTGGAACCGTCCGCAGCATGAGGTAAACGTCTTGATGCATCTGTTTGCCAGGACGTTTATCGACGAGCTGCCGCTTCTGAAGCGCGAAAATGTGCGCGCTGTCTTTTTGGGTGACATTTCCGCGCTGCCCAAGAAGACCCGCGACGTTTTTGAACGCGGTCTTGCCGAGTGCGCCGATCACACCGGTATGACGCTGGCGCTTGCCGTCAACTACGGCGCGCGTGCCGAGATTACCCGCGCTGTCCGTCAAATCGCACTCGACACTGCCGCCGGTAAGATCGATCCTGCCGCAATTGATGACGACATGGTGGCTTCCCACCTCTATACCGCCGGCCTTCCCGATCCTGAGCTTGTGATTCGCACTTCTGGTGAGCTGCGCCTTTCGAACTATCTGCTGTGGCAGGTGGCTTATTCCGAATTCTACGTCACCGATACCTATTGGCCCGACTTTGATCGTTGGGGCCTTGTCGACGCCATTTTGGCCTATCAGGGCCGTGACCGTAGGTTTGGTGGACTGAGCAAGACCGAGGAGGCTTAATCGTGTCCGATCGTCCCAAGGCATCTGCTCCCAAGACGCCAGTTTCCGCGGCGCCTGCGCGCAAGGCTGCCGCTGCGGGAGCACCTGCAGCAAAGAGCGGCACCGGTTCGTGGCTGGCGGGCTTTATTACCCGTGCCGCCGCCGGTATCGTCTACGCCGTTGTCTTTATCCTGTGCCTGGTTTTGGGTATCGTGCCCACGGCCATCTTTGTTTCTGTCATGAGCGGTCTGTGCTGCTATGAGTTTTTCCGTATGACAAGGCTCGATGGCAAGATGGCTAACGAGCGCATGGGTATCGCTGCCGCCGTACTCTTTCCGCTGTCGGCGTTGGGCGATTCGATGTTGCTGAATGCCCTGCTTTTTGCCTTGATGCTCGCTGTGGGCATTTGGTATGTCTGGTCGCCGCGTACCCGCATCTCTGATGTGGCCGTGACGCTCATGGGTCCCATCTACACTGGCTTTATGCTGTCGGCTATCGTGCTGCTGCGCGATGCCGTGCCCGGTTTTGCCGGCGCCCTGCTTTCAGTGGGCGTTTGCGCGTCCCTTTGGGTCTCCGATTCGTTTGCCTACATCGTGGGCAGCCGTATCGGCAAGCACAAGATGGTTCCCAAGATCTCTCCCAAAAAGAGCTGGGAGGGGTTTGCCGGCGGCATCTTGGGCTCGGTTTTGATTTGGCTTATCCTGTGGGCGACGCACTTCTACAAGCTCAGCCTGCCCTATGCGCTGCTGTGCGGCGTGGTCGTGTCCATTCTGGGCGTTATCGGCGACCTTATCGAGTCGCGCATCAAGCGCGGTGTGGGCGTCAAAGATTCCGGCAACCTTATCCCGGGCCACGGCGGAATGCTCGATCGTAGCGATTCGCTTATCTTCGGCTGCATCACCGCGCAGCTGTTGCTGATGATCGGAGGCGTGCTGTAATGTCCTTCCAGACGACGTATGGCCCCGATGGACGCCTTCGCGTTGCCATCCTGGGTTGTACGGGCTCTATCGGCACCCAGGCGCTCGATGTGTGCCGCCAGCATGCCGATCGCCTGCAGGTGACGGCGCTGTCCGTTAACTCCAGTACCTCCGAGCTCGTTGCCGCTGCCCGCGAGTTCTCGGTTCCGGCGGTTGCCGTGGCCGATGTCGATCATGGCGATGACGCCGTGCTGCAGGAGTTGCCCGAGGGAACGAAGCTCGGCGTTGGCGCGCAGGCGGTTTGCGAGCTCGCGCATCGCGACGATGTCGACTGCGTGCTTGTCGCTATTGTGGGCGCCGCCGGTCTCGAGGCGAGCCATGCGGCCTTGACCTCGAATAAGCGCCTTGCCCTTGCCAACAAGGAGTCCCTCGTCGTCGGTGGCGACTTGCTTATGCCGTTGGCACAACCGGGCCAGCTTATTCCGGTCGACTCTGAGCATTCCGCCATCTACCAGTGCTATCTGGGGGAGAACCCGCGCGAGGCCCACTGCATTTGGCTCACCTGCTCGGGCGGTCCGTTCTTTGGCCGCACGCGCGACGAGCTCGATCGCGTGACGCGTGCCGATGCCCTCGCGCATCCCACGTGGGCCATGGGTGCCAAGATCACCATTGACTCCGCCACCCTCATGAACAAGGGCCTGGAGCGCATTGAGGCCATGCATCTGTTTAACTGCGACCTCGATTTCATTAACGTGGTCGTGCAGCGTCAGTCCAAGATTCACTCTATGGTCGAGTTCGCCGACGGCTCCGTGATGGCGCATCTCGGCGCATCCGACATGCGTATTCCCATCCAGTTCGCGTTCTCGTATCCCGAGCGTTGGGATACCCCGGCGCCTCGTATCGATTTCCGCGAGCTGGGGCAGCTCACGTTTGATGCTGCCGACATGGATACCTTCCGCTGTCTGGCACTGGCCGAGCGTGCCGGCAAGACGGGTGGCACCATGCCGTGCGTGCTCAATGCCGCCAACGAGGTCGCCGTCGATGCCTTCCTGCACGATGGCTGCAGCTTTACCGATATCGATCGCATTGTGGAATCCTGCATGGACGCCCACGATATGCAGGTGGTCGATTCGTTTGAGCAGCTTCGCGACATCGATGCGTGGGCGCGTGAAAAGGCTGCGCAGGTGCTCGCCGCAACCCGTTCCTAACCCATAAGGATTGCTTTTTCGTTTTATGGATACTGTTCTGAGCGTTCTCTCATCGGTCTTTTGGGGCCTGCTGATGCTTTCCGTCCTCGTGTTTTTGCACGAGGGCGGCCACTTTTTGGCGGCGCGTGCCTGCGGCGTCCGTGTGACCGAGTTCTTTTTGGGTCTGCCGTGCCGCTTTGACATCCATTACACGTCGCGTCGCATTGGAACCAAGTTTGGCGTGACCCCGCTGCTGCTGGGTGGCTACGCTGCCATCTGCGGTATGGATCCGACCGATGTTTCGTGCGCCGACCGCGTGCTCGCGGCTATCTATCGTCATGGTCGCGTGACCGTGGCCGACCTTGCTGTCGAGCTCGAGCTTTCCGAGGAGGATGTGCTCGAGGCATGCGCCCTTTTGCTGGGCTGGGGCTCCATCGCGCCCTGGTATGAGGAAGGGGAGAAGCCCTCGCCGAGCTACTATCCCACCAAATATCAGACGTTGCCGCGAGACAAGGCAGGCTATACCACCTTTGATGGTCGCCGTTTCGATCGCGAACATGCGACTGCCGAGGGCGATGTGTGGGAGCTGCCGTGCGGCGAGGCCGAGTTCCTTGCGCGCGAGCGCTCGCACACCTATTTGGGCCAGGGCTTTGTCAAGCGTGCCTTTATGCTGCTTGCGGGCATTATCGTCAATATCCTGACGGGTTTTTTGCTCCTTATGAGCATCTATTCCATCGCAGGTGTCACCGTGCCGGTGGATACCAATGTGATTGGCCAGGTTGACGAAGGCTCGATTGCCGCCTCGGCGGGAATCGAGGGCGGCGACGCGATTCTTTCGGTCGACGGTGTATCGTGCTCTACCTGGATGGACGTTTACGATGCCATCGGCAAGGCTGCCGGTAAGGACGATATCGCCATTGAGTACGAGCGTGACGGCAAGCAGCATTCGACCACGGTTGCGCTCAAAGAGGACGATCGCCTAGGTGTGTATGCCTCTACGCAGGTGGTCCGTTTAGACCCCATCACGTCGGCTCGTCTGTCGTTCTCCTATGTTGTGCAGACAGCGGAGGGCGTGATGCGCCTGCTCCAGCCGCAGCATACGATGGAGATTCTCGATCAGTCCTCTTCGATCGTGGGTATTAGCGTTATGTCCTCACAGGCTGCTGCTGCCGGCCCTGCCACGTTCCTTTCGTTTGCCGCCCTCATTTCATTCTCGCTTGGCTTTATGAACCTGCTGCCCATCCCGCCACTCGATGGCGGCAAGCTAGTCATCGAGATCATTCAAAAGATTGCGGGCCGCGAGCTTCCGCTCAAGGTCCAGACGATTGTGAGCTATGTGGGCATCGCGCTCTTTGCGCTGCTGTTTGTCTATATGCTTCGTTCCGACATCCTTCGATTTATTCTGTAGGGGAGTGTTTGGATTGTCTTTATCCCATCCTTTGCCTCGCGAGCTGACGCGCCCCGTGCATGTGGGCGGCGTGCAGATCGGTGGCGGCGCGCCGGTGGTGGTCCAATCTATGACCTGCACCGATACCGCTGATGCCCAGGCAACGCTTGCGCAAGTGTGCGCGTTGGCGCAGGCTGGCTGCGATATCGTGCGCGTGAGCGTGCCCTCCGAGGCCGCGCTTGAGGGCTTCCGCACCATCTGTGCCGAGTCTCCGGTGCCGATTGTCGCCGATATCCACTTTAACCATAAGCTCGCCATTGGTGCCGTTGAGGCCGGTGCCGCCAAGCTGCGCATCAATCCCGGCAATATCGGCGATTGGGCCAAGGTTGACGCGGTGATCGATGCTGCGGGTGCCGCGGGCTGTGCGATTCGCATTGGCGTGAACGCGGGCTCGCTTGAGCAAGATATTGCCGAGCGCGACGACCTCACGCAGCCCGAAAAGCTCGTGATGTCGAGCGAGCGCTTCGTCAAGCACTTTGAGGATCGCGGCTTTACGAACATTGTGCTTTCGGCCAAGGCCCATAGCGTGCAAACGACGCTCGATACCTATCGAGCCCTGTCACGTGAGATTCCCCACGTTCCGCTTCACCTGGGCGTGACGGAGGCGGGGACCAAGCTTCAGGGCACCATCAAGAGCTCTGTAGGCTTGGGTATCTTGCTTTCCGAAGGCATCGGCGACACCATGCGTGTGTCGCTCACGGCCGATCCGGTTGAGGAGCCGCCGGTCGCCTGGGGAATTCTACAGTCGCTGGGCCTGCGTCGCCGTGGTCCCGAGATTGTCTCGTGCCCCACGTGCGCCCGCTGCCAGGTTAACCTCATTCCCATCGCCGAGGAGGTCACCGAGCGGCTTAAGAACTATTCCGCGCCGCTTTCGATTGCCGTCATGGGATGTGCCGTTAATGGCCCCGGCGAGGCTTCTGATGCCGACCTGGGCGTTGCTTGCGGACGTGGTCAGGCCTTGCTCTTTTCGCATGGCCAGATCATTGGTAAAGTAGCTGAGGACCAAATTGTCGACGCGCTTATGGCAGAGGTCGACAAGCTTATTGAGGAGAAATAAATGACCCGAGCAATGTATATGTCTAAGCTCTATGCGCCGACGCTTAAAGAGGATCCGGCGGACGCTGAGCTCGCCAGCCACCGCCTGCTGCTCCGTGCCGGCATGATCCGCAAGGAGGCCGCCGGTCTGTATTCCTACCTGCCGCTCGCATGGCGCTCGATTCGCAAGATTGAGAACATCGTGCGCGACGAGATGGACGCCGCCGGCGCCCAGGAGCTTATGATGCCTATCATGGTCGATGCCGAGTTGTGGCGTGAGTCCGGCCGTATCGATGCCTATGGCAAGGAGCTTGTGCGCTTTGACGACCGTCATGGTCGCGAGTTCGTGCTGGGCCCCACGCATGAGGAGACCGTGACTGCTCTGGTGCGCAATGAGCTGCGTTCCTACAAGCAGCTGCCGGTGAATCTCTATCACATCCAGGACAAGTTCCGCGACGAGTTCCGTCCCCGCTTTGGCCTGATGCGCGGTCGCGAGTTCATCATGAAGGACGCCTACAGCTTCTCCGCCACGCAGGAGAGCCTGCAGGAGGAGTACGACAAGATGAAGCAGGCTTACGCCAATATCTGCGAGCGCTGCTATATCAAGGCCCTGCCCGTTGTCGCCGATTCCGGCGAGATCGGTGGCGATACCTCCGTCGAGTACATGGCTTTGGCCGACGCCGGCGAGGCTTCTCTCGTCTATTGCGATGACTGCGGTTTTGCCGCCGATGATGAGGCTGCAAGCACCAAGGTCGTCGTGACTGAGGGTCCCGGTGACGGTACGCTTACCAAGGTTGAGACTCCGGGCATGGGCACCATTGAGGCTGTTGCTAAGTTCTTTGGGTTCCCCGAGAACGGCACGCGCAAGTCCCTGGCGCTCATCGATGCCGGGGGCAAGCCCGTCGTGGCCATTGTTCCGGGCGACCACGAGCTCAACGACTGCAAGGCCGAGCATGTCTTTGGCAAGGGCTATCGCATGATGACCGACGAGGAGCTCCAGACCTACGGTCTGCACAAGGGCTTTATCGGACCGGTTAACTTGCCCGAGGGCATCCGTCTGGTGTGCGACGAGAGCCTGCGCGAGTCCAAGCAGTGGGCCTGCGGTGCCAACGAGGTCGATTATCACTTTACCGGTGCCTGCCCCGAGCGCGACTTTACCGTCGATGAGTGGGCAGATCTGGTCACCGTCGTTGCCGGCGATCCCTGCCCGCACTGCGGCAAGCCGCTCTCTGCTGCCCGCGGCATCGAGGTCTCTCAGGTGTTCCAGCTGGGCACCAAGTACTCCGAGGCCATGGGTGCCACCTTTATGGACGAGGACGGCAAGGAGAAGCCGCTCATCATGGGTTGCTACGGCGTTGGTGTGTCCCGCTCGCTTGCTGCCGTCGTGGAGCAGCACAACGACGAACATGGCATCGTCTGGCCGATTTCCGTTGCCCCGTACGAGGTCGCTGTGATTCCGCTCGATCCCAAGAAGGAGGAGTGCGCAACCGTCTGCGACCAAATCGTCGAGGGCTTGTGCGCCGAGGGTATCGAGGTCGTCGTCGACGACCGTGACGAGCGTCCCGGCTTTAAGTTTGCCGATAACGACCTTATGGGATTCCCGTATCAGGTGGTGCTTGGCAAGCGTGGCCTTAAGAATGGCACCGTTGAGCTCAAGGACCGTGCCACGGGCGAGCGCGAGGACGTGGCGATTGACGAGGTCGTCGCCAAGGTTGCCGAGCTTGTTAAGGCGGCCCGCCGTTAATCGACGTTTCTGCTATTAGATGTAATTGCGGGACTGCTCCGTATCTCTCTTAGGAAGAGATGCGGAGCAGTCTATTTTGTTGCGTGAATAAACTCGATGGGTAAAGGAAAACCCCACAGCCCATATGAGCTGCGGGGTTTTCTTGTGCCTCCGATGCGAAATAAATCGCTCAGATATTACTGATAATCGACGACGTCGATCCAGTTCTTCAGGAACTCATCGTTCACGTTGCGCTTACGAGCGAGCTCGGAAGCGGCGACGATGCTCGTCCACTGACGCACGACCTGCATGGGCATGTCGGCGCGGTCGCAGTAGAGCTCCAGGTAGGCCTCAGCCTGATCCTTGCTGTTGAGGGCGAAGAGCAGGTAGGTGGTGGCAACGTCGGCAGCAGGGGAGCCCTGGGTGGCGTGTGCCCAGTCGCACACATAAAGCTGGCCGTCGTCGCCGACGATGACGTTGGAGGGGTTGAAGTCGCCGTGGCAGACCTTGAACTCCTTGGTCATGCCGTCCAGACGCTCCTGAAGGTTGTAGCGCGTGGTGGCATTGAGCTGATCAAGGCTATCGATCATGCGGGCGAACTTGTCGCGCTGACGGTTGAGCAGCGGGGAGGTGTAGCCGTGGATCTCGATCTGGAGGTCGACGAACATCTCGAGATACTCACCAAAGCGCTGGGGCTCGGCAGTCATCTTCTCGGCAAGGGTGGTGCCCGGAACCTTCTCGGTCACGAGCGCCCAGCCGTTGGCGTTCTCGAGCTGGGAAACCTCGAGAGCCTTGGGGCTGCGGATGCCGCACTCATTGATGCGGGCAAGATTCAAAGCCTCGTTGAACACGTCGGAGACAGGCTTGGTCTCGTTAAAGACCTTGACGATCTTGTCGCCCAGGTCGTAAACGACCTTGTTGCCACGGCGGACGAGCTCGGTCTTGGAATCGGGTAGCAGCATGGTTGCATCCTTTCAACGATGCGATAGAAGCGACGGCGGGGGTGTGTGAAACACCCGTGCACCCCCGCCGTTAAAAACCGTGCTAAAACTAGCAGACGGCGTAGTCCTGAGGCTCGCGGCCGTAGTAGGCGTCCAGGTAGAGCTCCTTGATCTCGCTCATGAGCGGGTAGCGCGGGTTGGCGCCGGTGCACTGGTCGTTGAATGCCTGCTCGGTCATCTCGTCGAGGGTGTCGAGGAAGTACTGCTCGTCAACACCGTAGTCGGCGATGGTCTTCTTGACGCCGATGAAGTCCTTGAGCTCCTCGAGCTTCGTGATGAAGTTCTCGAAGACCTCCTTGTCGTCCTTGCCCTCGATGCCGCAGTACTTGGCCATCTCGGCGTAGTTGTGCAGCGCGTTGGGGTAAGGATACTGGGAGAAGGTACCCATCTTGACGGGAGCCTCGGCGGCGTTGTAGCGCATAACGCGGGTCAGGATGACGGCGTTGGCGAGGCCGTGGGGCAGGTGATGGAAGGCGCCGAGCTTGTGAGCCATGGAGTGGTTGAGGCCCAGGAAGGCGTTGGCGAAGGCCATACCGGCCATGCAAGAGGCGTTGTGCATCTCCTCGCGGGCATGCGGGTCCTTGGCGCCGTTCGTGAAGCTGGAGGGCAGGTTCTCGAAGACGAGCTTAGCAGCGCGCTCGGAGAGGCCCTTGGTGTAGTCGGAAGCCATGATGGAGACGTAGGACTCGATGGCGTGGGTCATGACGTCGATGCCGGAGGCAGCGGTCAGGCCGCGCGGGGCGGTCATGCAGTTGTCGGCGTCGACGATAGCCATGTTGGGGAGCAGCGCGTAGTCGGCGAGCGGCCACTTGATGCCGGTCTCCTTGTCGGTGATGA
>CAJMMF010000012.1:0-68489 GCA_905214385.1 uncultured bacterium | reverse complement strand
GTGTTAGGCGCGCCGCCAGCGTTCATCCTGAGCCAGGATCGAACTCTCCGTCCAAAATATCTGGGCTTCGAGCCCGTCCGGTCCTCACAACTATTAGCTGATCGGTTCCGTTCGATTCATATGGTTCTGTATAGGAAAAGGAATTTCTCGGGGCCGCCTCTCGGCGGCCTTGCGAAAAACAAATCCAAGTTAGACCATTTCAAATGGTTCGATGTCTGCCCGGATGCGACACTGAATGTGTCCATCCTCGCAGTATCCGGTTCTCAAGGTGCACGCTGTGCGGCTGATCCGGTCCGACCGGGCCGCGCGGCAAGGAGATATATTGCCAGACCGCGAAGCCCTGTGGGTCGTCAATTCCACTCTTCACAAGTCCTACACAACATATCGCTTTCTATAGCTAATAGAAAGACTGGTGCGGATCTTCCGCACGTATCAGATGATGACCCTTTGGTTTAGGAATATATAGAGATCGGTCACCTGTAAGTGTCTATCTACCCGCGCTTTTAGCAATGTAAACCGCGCTTCAGATAAAAAGAGGGAGCGCCGCGCACAACGCGACACTCCCCTAGCGATTCAAGAGAATCTATTAGGCCTCGAGAGCCTTCTTGGCGATGGTAGCCAGCTCGTTGAAGGACTCGATGTCCTCGTAAGCCATCTGAGCCAGGACCTTGCGGTCGAGCTCGATGCCGGCAACCTTCAGGCCATGCATGAACTGAGAGTAAGAGATGTCGTTCAGGCGAGCAGCAGCGTTGATACGGGTAATCCAGAGAGAACGGATCTCGCGCTTCTTGTTGCGGCGATCACGATACTGATACTGCAGGGAGTGCTGGACCTGCTCTTTAGCATGCTTGTAAGTACGCGAAGCGGCACCGTAGTAACCCTTCGCACGGTGCATAACGGTACGGCGCTTCTTCTTGGCGGCAACAGCGCGCTTAATACGTGCCATGTTCTATCAACTCCTAGACGGTAAAACGAAAAACGGGAACGCGAACTTAGGCGAGACGTGACTTGATGACCTTGCGGTCGGCAGCGGCGATCTCGGTCTCCTGACGGAAGCCACGCTTACGCTTGGTGGACTTCTTGCTCAGGATGTGGCTCTTGAAAGCCTTGGCGCGCATAAGCTTGCCGGTACCAGTCTTGCGGAAACGCTTCTTGGTGCCGCTGTGGGACTTCATCTTAGGCATGAAATACTCCTTAATCGGTTACAGAACACTAGTTACTTGGTATCGCTTGCCGCTTTATCCTCATCGAAGGCGCCCTTAATCGGGGCGAGCAGCATAAGCATGTTACGGCCTTCCATCTTAGGCTTGGACTCGACCGTAGCGTAAGGCTTGAGATCCTCGGCGAGACGCTCGAGAACGTTAAGGCCCTGCTCCGGGTGAGCCATCTCACGGCCGCGGAACATGATGGTGATCTTAACGCGTGCGCCCTTCTTGAGGAAACGCAGAACGTGGCCCTTCTTGGTCTCGTAGTCGCCAACGTCAATCTTGGGTCGGAACTTCATTTCCTTGACCTCGACCTTGGACTGGTTCTTACGAGCAGCCTTGGCCTTCATGGCCTGCTGGTACTTGAACTTACCGTAGTCCATGACCTTGCAGACCGGCGGCTCCGCGTTGGGAGCGATCTCGACCAGGTCGAGACCCTGATCGTCGGCGACGCGCTGGGCATCGCGGATGGCGAACAGGCCGAGCTGAGAGCCATCGACGCCAATCAAACGGCACGAAGATGCAGTGATCTCGTCGTTGATGCGGGTGTCATCAGACTTAGCTATTTTCCCTACCTCCATTCATAAAAAAATAACCCGGCGCTTCTCAGCAACCAGGTCGTACACATAGACATCCTCGATTTGAGGAAGTGAATCTAAGTTGTATGACCAGTCAGCTGCTCATTGGCGCCAAAAGGTGGGAACCCTCGGGTTCCTCTTTAGGGCATTGCGGTAACAACGCCTTGTGGATAATAACACGCGCAGCGCGTTATCACATTACGTACACGAAAAAGGGGGCCGCAACCCCCTTGAACGCTCACTTGCATGTATGGTGCCCGAGGCGAGACTCGAACTCGCACGTTGTTGCCAACGGTGGATTTTGAGTCCACTGCGTCTGCCAATTCCGCCACTCGGGCACGTAATGCGTGAGTTAGTTTATCACAGCTTTCTACCGATTAGTCCGAAAATGGAACTTCGAGCATTTCGATGAGTTCGACCGTGCGGAGCATCTCACGCTGACGGCATCCGCGACCGCCGACCGAAGCCTCACCCATCTGGTTATCGTAAGGGTCCTCGCGCATGCCGTCGAAAGAGGGCTCAAACTCTGCCTGGAATCGATTGTTGGCCACCATACGCCACGGGTCGAGATTGCCAAAGTAGTGACGGCGGCGCCACTCCTCCCCCATCCTGCGAGCAGAAGATCCAAATGACACATCGGCGTTGAGCCAACCGGTCTGCGGCGTATAGAACTCTGCCCAGTCGTGCGACCCCACCGAATCGGGCGCAACGTACAGGCCGCTCTGCCAACGGGCGGGCACGCCCGCGATACGGCACATGGTGATAAACGTGAGCGCCATAACGCCGCAATCGCCGCGGAGCGAATGCGCGCAGTCATCGGCAATAGATCCCAAAAGCAAGTACGGCGGCTGATAGCGATAGTCGATATGCTGCGTCAGGTAATCATAGATAGCACGGGCGCGATCGAGCGGATCCTCGAGTCCGTCAACAACACCGGCCGTCAGCTGCAGCAGATACGGCGTGAATGCAATGTGCGGACGGTCCTCGGAAGTGTCCTCGGGCAGCGGCGTGTCCATGCACGTATGCGACGGGAGCGCACCACCATAGATATCACAATAGGCGGCATCGATGTGATAGCGATAGGTCACCGAGAATGAATGTTCAGTCGAAGATGTCCAAGAGGCAGTACGAGCCGAAACGTTTTCAGAGGCAACGGTACCCTCCGACGTCATATCGAGAACCTCGATATGAGACTGTTGACGACAGGCGGCGGCAACGGGTAGCCACGCGCGAACAGCCTCTCCCTCCTGAGCCCCGGGGACAGACACAGATGCCTTAAGCGTGATGACGCGAGTCAACCCGTTTTGCGGCTCCATCTCCCTGAGCATCTGGTTACGCAGCGCTATGCCGTCCGTAGAATCGGGACGCAGGCCCGGAACCTCCTTGGGGTACACGCGAAGCGAATCGAGGAAGTTGTCGAGAACAAACAGCTCGCCATCGATAAAGCGCCAGTCAATACGCTTACGATTAATCAGGTCATCAAACTGCTCTTCGGTAAACTCTGGCCACTCCTCGCGAATCATCGCAATGGCCCGATCACGCGACACCGAAAAATGAAGCGGCGTCTCGAGCATGCGATACCGCTCCGCACGAACACAAGCAGCCAGCGAAGGCTCGGGGTTCTGCTCCAAAAGGCGATCGCAGGCAGCAACAGCCTGCGTCAAATACCCGGCATCCTTAAGACGAAGAATCTCGGGTGGCAGTCCAATATCGAGATGGCGAAAATCATCACTGCAAACATCAACAGAGCAGCCAACAGGACCCTCGTCAATAACCTTCCCATCCGAAGGCAGCACATTAATAACAGCCATACCAAAACTCCAAGTCACTAGAACGCTTGAAGCCCATTGTAGCGAGATAAAAAAGAAAGCCCCAATTAAGGAGCCCCCAACACTGATAAACGGTGCCTATAAAAAATGAATTCAGCCCAGTAACCCTGCGGCGTTAAACGAAGGAAGCCCCGTCCCCCGGAGCTGTTTCCTTGGCGCGACTTCTGGCAAAGCCAGTAGCCATCTTAATTCAGCCCAGTAACCCTGTAGCGAGTTAACGAAGGAGGCCCCGTTTCCCCGGAGCTGATTCCGTCGCGCGACTTCTGGCGAAGCCAGGTGAGCGCGAGGGAAACAGCGTAGGGGAAACGGGGCCTCCGGCGGGAAGTTTAGCGACGCTTACGCCTTGTTGACGGAGCCAAACTCCTCCATGAGCTCCTTGGTGCGGGCAACGATGTTGTCGCGACCAGGCTTGAGGAGCTTGCGGGGGTCAAAGCCCTTGCCCTGCTGATCCTTGCCAGCCTCGATGTACTCGCGGACGCCCTTGGCGAAGACGAGCTGCAGGTCGGTGTTGACGTTGATCTTGGAGATGCCCAGGGAAATGGCCTTCTTGATCTGATCCTCGGGGATGCCGGTGCCACCGTGCAGGACGAGGGGCAGGTCGCCGGTCTGAGCCTTGATCTCGCCCAGACGCTCGAAGGAAAGGCCGGCCCAGTCGGCGGGATACACGCCGTGGATGTTGCCGATGCCGCAGGCGAGGAAGTCGACGCCCAGGTCAGCAATCTGCTTGCACTCAGCGGGGTCAGCGAGCTCGCCGTTGGAGGTCACGCCGTCCTCGGTGCCGCCAATGCCGCCGACCTCGGCCTCGATGGACATGCCCTTGGAGTGGGCAAGCTCAACGAGCTCCTTGGTGCGGTCGAGGTTAAGCTGGAAGGTCTCCTCGTGAGAGCCGTCATACATGATGGACGTGAAGCCGGCCTCGATGCACTTGAAGCAGTCCTCGTAAGAACCGTGGTCGAGGTGAAGGGCGACGGGAACGGTAACGCCCGTGGCCTCGACGGCAGCCTTGACCATGTCGGCGCAGACCTTGAAACCGCCCATCCACTTAGCGGCACCAGCGGTGCACTGAAGGATCAGCGGAGACTTGGCCTCCTCGGCGGCCTGGAGAATAGCCAGGGTCCACTCGAGGTTGTTGGTGTTGAAGGCACCGAGACCGTACTTGCCGGCCTCAGCCTTCTTGAGCATGTCTGCTGCGTTGACGAGCATAAAAGAAACCTCCTGTAAGGTTGCTCCGATAACGCATGAGATTTTACCACGGCGCACCCGGGCATAAACGTTCGTTTGTTCACGAATATCGTCCAAACAGACTTTTTTTGACCGTTTGCCCTACGGAATCGACCCGTTGGGGAAAAATAGCTTGACGTTTGGACGCTTCTCGTGCTTCAAAAGCCGACTATTAAGCTACATCCGCATGAAAGGGTTCTGCATGAGCTCGCGTGCCATGGTGGTCGAATCGCCATGGCCGGTTAGGCAAACGGTATCGGGTGGAAGCATGTGGGCGAGCTTGGAGAGCGAACGCAGAATCGCTGCCTCGTCGCCACCGGCAAGATCGGTGCGGCCGTGGCTGCCCGGGAATAGGGTGTCGCCCACAAAGGCAATGTTCCCCTGCTCGGTGGCGGCGAACAGAACGATGCCGCCCGGTGTGTGCCCGGGCACCTCAATTACCTGCAGGCAAATGTCGCCCAGCTCAATGGTGTCGCCCTCGGCAAGCAGCCGCGTCGGCTCACCTGGATCGGGCGTCTCGATGCCCCACATCGCTCGCTGCTCCTCGATATTCGCATGCGGCACTGCTGCGTCCTTGCCACACAGCTCGTACAGGGCGTCGGCGCCAACGGCGGCCCGAACTCCAGCGACACCGCCAACATGGTCGGCGTGACCGTGCGTGCAAATGGCGCCGAGCACCTGCACATCGGGATGCTCGGCTCGAATATGTTCCACCAAACGCTCACCTTCCCATGCGGGGTCGATAATCACGCACTCATTGTCCGAAATAACAGCATAGCTATTGGTCTGAATGGGACCGTTTACGAGCGTCTCAATCTCGACCGATCCCTTGGGAGTTAAATCCAAGGACACAGCACTCATGCCCCTCTCCTCTCTATAGAACTCGAGGCATCAAACGATGCCTCGAGTGTAGCGAATATCGATAATGTGGCACGTTCGTCGCGACTAAACGCGGCGCTTAAGCTGGGCTCCACCCTCGCCGGGCATCAAGCGACGCGCGTCGTAGACCGAGTCAACGCTGCTGATGGAGGCCAGCAGCGGATCCAGACCACTCGCGTCCGAGATCTCGACCATAAAGCGCAGGGTTGCAATACCCTCGCGGTTGGTCGACGTGGCGGCAGAAAGGATATTGCCACCCGCATCGCCAATGGCAATGGTGACATCCTTGAGCAGGCCCATGCGGTCCAGGCACTCGACCACGATCTCGACCTGAAAGAGGGTGTCGGCAGCGCCGTCCCACTCCACTTCGATCATGCGCTCGGGATGCTCCATAAGACCCTTGACGTTGGGACAGTTGGCGCGATGCACCGAAACGCCACGACCGCGCGTGATGAAGCCGACGATGTCGTCGCCCGTCACGGGGTTGCAGCAATGAGCCAGACGGACCAGTAGGCCGCTGTTGCTCTCGCCCTTGACGATAATGCCGTTGCTGGCGCTCTTGCCGCGCTTTTGCGGCTTGCGGTTGGAGCCGCGGGCAGGCTGCTTGACGACCTCGGCAATGGCTTCGGCCTTGGTGAACTGTTCCTCGGGTTTGGGGTCCAAGATTTGCTCGACCTTATTGCCAACGGCACGTGGGGCGACTTTGCCCGCACCAACGGCGGCAAACAGGTCCTCGAGCTGCTTATAGTTAAACTGCTCCGCCACGGCGTTGAGCGCACGCGTGGATCGTGGCGTAGAGATGCCATATCCGCGCTTGCGCAGGTCCTTAGCCAGTATATCGCGGCCGGCGGCAGCGTCGTCGTCCTTGGTCGCGGCGGCGAAGTAACGGCGGATCTTTGACTTGGCGGAAGGTGTCTTAACGATCTTGAGCCAATCACGCGACGGCTTGGAACTCTTGTTGGTCAGAATCTCGACACGGTCGCCCGTCTTGATCTCGTGCGTGAGCGGGGCCACCGCACCGTTGATCTTAGCGCCGACGCAGTGGTTGCCCACCTCGGTGTGAACGGCATAGGCAAAGTCGAGCGGCGTGGAGCCGGCACGAAGCGCCATGACCTCGCCCTTGGGCGTAAAGACGAAGATCTCCTGATCGAACAGATCGACCTTCAGCGAATGCAGGTATTCCTTGGCGTCGGTGATCTCATCAGACGCAGCCCAATCGAGCGAATGTTTGAGCCAGTTAATCTGGTCGTCCAAGCGCTGGGCATCATTGGTCTTAGACGCAGACGATCCGCCCGACTTCTTATAGAGCCAGTGGGCGGCAATACCGTACTCGGCCTGCTCGTGCATCTCGTAGGTACGAATCTGAATCTCGAGCGGACGAGCCGTGGGGCCGATAACCGTCGTGTGGAGCGACTGGTAGTTATTGACCTTGGGCATGGCGATATAGTCTTTAAAGCGCCCGGGCATGGGGTGCCACAGCGTATGCACCGCACCGAGCGTGGAGTAGCAATCGCGCACCGAATGCGTGATGACGCGCAGTGCCACCAGGTCGTAGATCTCGGAAAATTCCTTGCCCTTGCGCTTCATCTTTTGGTAGATGGACCAATAGTGCTTGGAACGGCCGTTGATCTGGAAGTCCTCCAGGCCAATGCGGTTGAGCTCGTCGGTGAGTGTCTTGATGGTCTCGGCCAGATAGCGCTCACGGACCTCGCGCGACTCCGCCACCATGCGTGCGATGCGCTGGTAGGCGTCGGGCTCCAAATAGAAGAAGGACAGGTCCTCGAGTTCCCACTTGATAGAGCTCATGCCCAGGCGGTCGGCCAGGGGCGCGTACACGTCCATGGTCTCGCGCGCCTTAAACAGGCGGCGGTCCTCGCGCAGGGCGGCAAGCGTGCGCATATTATGCAGGCGGTCGGCGAGTTTGACGATGATAACGCGAATGTCCTTGGACATGGCAAGGAACATCTTGCGCAGCGTAAGCGCCTGCTTCTCGTCCATGCTGTCGACTTCGATGTTGGTGAGCTTGGTCACGCCGTCGACGAGCTCTGCCACGGTTTCGCCAAACAGGCCGGAAACATCGGCAAGCGAGGTCTCGGTATCCTCGACGGTATCGTGCAGCAGCGCGGCGCACACCACGTCACAGTCCATCTTAAGGTCGGCCAAAATGATGGCCACCTCGACGGGATGGTTGATGTACATCTCGCCCGAGCGGCGCTTTTGGTTGCAATGCTTCTCGGCGGCAAAGCAGTAGGCCTGTTCCACCTTAGAGAAGTCGTCCTCATTCATATATTTGAGGCACAGGCGCTCCAGCTTGTCGTAGCTGTCCGCCATAATCTCGGGTGGCAGCTCATCGGCATGCTTATAGTGCTCCATCTCCGAAAAAGGCTGGAGGGTGGAATCATGGGCGGTACGGGCTGCGGCATCCATCGAGGTCCCCTTCCCCTAGGCCCGCGGTACGATCGGGCGGTTAACTTTGGCTAGCATATCAGAAGCGCACGAATCGAGCGCCCAGCTCCGGAAAGCCGAGAACTCCATGCGCGAGCGCAAGCCCTCCAAATAGCGAATCGACCTGCTCAATTGCACGCGGCCGGGGTTTTCGGCCATCGCGATGCGACGGGTGTCGTCAAACCCCGAAACGCGACAGAAACCAAGCTCTTCGAAGATTCCCAGGCCGCTTTCCACCGAGCGCTCGTCAACCGGCGTGCGAGCATCGATGGCAAGACACATCTGAGCGATGTCGATATCGCTCGCGCTAAAGGAATCGTCCCCGGTCTTGCCGCGGTTGGAGCGCCACATGGTCTGCAACGCGCGATAGAGCGTGACGAGTTCGTCGCGCTCGGGCGCATAGCAGTCGAGTAGGCGCTCGTTAATGCGGGCGTCGCGCGACGAATAGAGCAGATGGATCACGGCGGGCTGGCCATCGCGACCGGCGCGGCCGCTCATCTGGTTAAACTCAATGCCGCCAAACGGCATGTGGTAGAGCACGACATGGCGGATATCGGGCAGGTTCACGCCCTCACCAAAGGCAGATGTCGAAACGATGCAACTGAGGCTTCCGTCACGAAACGCCTCCTCTACGCGACGGCGGTCGGTGCGCGTAAGGCCCGCGTTGTAAAAGGCGATATGCGACGCGTAGTCGGGAACGCGTTTGCGTAGCGTCTTGGCAAGCGCCACGGACTGATCACGCGAATTGACGTAGATGACGGTCTTCTCCCCCGTCGCGACGATGGACACCAGGCGGTTTTCGCGGCTCGCAAGATCGCGGTCGTCCTCGAGCTGCAAGTTCTCGCGCACGGTCTCGTCGACCACCGTACGGGTAATCGGCAACACGCGGGCAAGCTCCGCCACGACCGGAGCCGTCGCGGTGGCCGTCGCCGCCATAACGACCGGATCGCCCAGGGCCTTGAGGATATCGGGCATGTCGAGGTATGCGCTACGGTCGCCGCCCTTGGCAAGACCGGCATGATGCGCCTCGTCGATAACGACAAACCCGATACGACCCGAGCGAGCAAAGCGGTCGCGGTGAATAGACAGGAACTCAGGCGTCGTGAGCACGATGCCGGTGCGGCCCGAAGCCAAGCCGGCAAACACGTCATCGCGCGCCGCCTCCACGGTCTCGCCGGTCAGCACGCCTACGCCAATGCCGAGCGCAGCCATCGTCGACGAGAGGTGATAGGCCTGGTCGGCAACGAGCGCACGCAGCGGATAGACAAAGATACTCGCACGCCCGCGAAGGACCGCCTCGCGCGCGGCGTGCACATGGAAGATAAGAGACTTTCCGCGCCCCGTTCCCATAACGGCCAGAACACTTTGGTGATCGGCCAGGGCATCGAGCGCTTCGACCTGCGCGCGGTGCGGCTGGTTCGAGCCGATAAAGCTATGGATAAGCGAGCGCGTGAGCTCGGTATAAGAAAGTTGGGCGAGCGTTTGGCGCTTTCGGGACTCCAGGCGCAGGCCGGAATCCGCCGGCTGCACGCCACGACGAAGCTCGCATGCCGGATCGTCGACGCTGGGCAGCGTGGTATCGCGGACCAGAACATCCTTGATCATGAGCTTGGGCTTTACGCGACCTTGCCAATGCTCGGCCACGGCCTCGAACACCAAGTCGACGGCGCTATCACAATTGATGAGCTTATCGATCTGCGGCACGCGGAACATAATGGCCGGCACACTCGCGGCGCCATCGGTCGCCACGAAGCGCATGTGCTCGCCGGTTTTGCCCACCACGGCGCGATCGCACATTGTCACGCCCTCGGCCGCCAACAGCGGCACCTTGTTGCCCTGGCCAAACGGCTCAAGACGGGAGATCTGCTCGATGGTCTCAATATTCAGCTCGGAAAGGTCGACGGTGGCGGCGACCTCGTCGGTGTCTTCAAAGTCCTCGGCGGGAAGCTCCGATAGCACGGCGGAAAGGCGGCGGCGGAACTCATCGAGCTTGGATGCCTCGATGGTCACACCCACCGCACCGGCATGTCCGCCGCGACGAATCAGCAGGTCGGAACAGCGCTCGACGGCGTCAAACAGGTTAACTTTGCCCACCGAGCGGCCCGATCCGCGTGCAACGCCGTCCTCGATCGAGAAGAGCAGCGCCGGCACGTGATAGCGATTGGTCAGGCGGCTCGCCACGATGCCCTTGACGCCCTCGTGCCAGCCCTCGCCACCCACGACGATTGCGCGTCCGCCGTCATAGGTCTTCTCGACCTTTGCCATGGCATCGCGCGTGAGCTCCGCCTCGATCTCACGGCGCTGGCGGTTGATTTCCTCGAGCTCAGCCGCCAGCGCGCTTGCTTCGATGGGATCGCGGGCAAGCAGCAGGTCGAGCGCCAGCTTGGGATCGGCCATGCGACCGGCAGCGTTTAAGCGGGGAATGAGCGAGAACGATAGGCCATCCGCCGTAATGCTCGAAAGGTCCGCCTTGGCGAGCGCGGCAAGCGCGATATAGCCGGGACGAGCGGTTACGCGCATCTGCTGGATGCCCTCGGCAACCAGCGCGCGGTTCTCGGGCGTGAGCGGCATCATGTCGGACACGGTGCCCAGCGCCGCGACCTCGATTAGCGAACGCCAATACGACGGCTTGCCCAAGCGCTCACCCAGGACTTGCACCAGCTTGAGCGCCACACCAGCACCGGCAAGTTCACGCGAGGGTCCCTCATCCTCGAGCTTGGGGTCGGTCAGGGGCACGCCCTGCGGCACCTGGTCGGAGGGCTCGTGATGGTCCGTAACCACCAGATCGATTCCCAGGCTCTCCAGATAGGAAACCTCTTCCTTGGCGGCAATGCCGTTATCGACGGTCACGATCAACTGGGGGCGAGCGAGCTCGTTGACGCGGTCGAGCGCTGCACGCGAAAGACCGTAGCCCTCGTCAAAGCGATGCGGGATAAACGGCGTGACGTTGGCGCCAAACGAACGTAGCGCCTCGGTCAACAGACAAGTCGACGTAATGCCGTCGACGTCAAAATCGCCAAAGACGGCGATGCGCTCGTGGCTGCGAATAGCACGCTCAACACGGTCAGCGACGACCGCCATGCCCGGAATAACGAGCGGATTCGCCCAGTCGCGATCGAGCGAAGGCGTCAAAAACAGCTGGCCTTCCTCGATGGATGTAATGCCGTGCGCAACCATAATGCGCGCCACCAGCCCGGGTATGCCCAGGCCAGCCGAAAGCTCCTTTTCGAGCTCGGGGTTTTGCCGAGCGACCGCCCAGCGATGCGTCGTCTTAAGCGATGACATAGGCGCCCACCCCCGATAGGGGCAGGTCGCCGCGATACCTCTCACGGTTCATAGCGATGAGTCCTCTGTGTATACCCGCTTCGGCAGGCAGATCTGTTGAACGGATTTATTATACCGTGCAGCGCGGACGCACAACGTCCAGCACGCCGCGGTTTCGATAAACGAGGGCGGTAATACCCTCGAAATAATCGAGCGTTTCTAACGCACGGACGCATGCAAGCGTCTAGCATATCCATTCAAAACGGATTCACGAGCAAAGGGAGTCACAAGAGCATATGAAGAAATGGGTTGGACTGGGCAAGTTTCTCGCGGGGCACATGCAGGTCATCGTTCCGATTTGCGTGACGCTCGGCGTGCTCTTTCCCCAGCAGATCGGCGTGCTCAAGCCCATCGTTCCCGCCTTGTTTGCCTTTATGACGTTTCAGGGTGCGCTCAGCAACACCTTTCACCAGGTGGCCGAGGTGTTCCGCCGTCCCCTACATTTGATTTTGGCGTTATTTGTCTCGGCCGTGCTCATCCCCATCGCGGCGTATGCCATGGGCTCACTGTTCTTTGGTTCCAACCCAAACCTTGTCTGCGGCATCGTGCTCGAGTACAGCGTACCCGTGGCAGTCACCGCCTTTATGTGGATCAGCATGTTCGGCGGCAACGGCCCGCTCGCGCTCACCATCATCCTGACGTCCTCGGTCATCTCGCCCGTCACGATTCCGCTCACGCTTAAGCTCCTGCTGGGTGCCACCGTTGCAATCGATGTTACGGGCATGATGCAGAACATGGCCTTTATGATCGCCATCCCCGCCGTGCTCGGCATCGTGATCAACGAGTTCACGCGCGGATGGGGACACGAGAAACTCTCCCCCGCGCTTTCGCCCGCCTGCAAGTTTATGATGATGGGTGTCATCGCCTCCAACTCCACCGCCATGAGCGAGTACGTGCTACACATGAATGCGGTGCGCCTGGAAGTCGCCCTCTTTATTTTGACCTTCGCCATCAGCGGCTTTGTCGTCGGCATTCTGGTCGCCCGCGCGTTGCACCTGCCGTATAGCGAGACGACCACCATGTGCTTTACCTGCGGCATGCGCAATATCTCTTCGGGCGCCGTCATCGCCACGCAGTATTTTCCCGGCGAGGTCGTGTTTCCCGTCATGTGCGGAACGCTGTTTCAGCAGGTGCTCGCCTCGGTTATCGGACATCTCTTTGAGCGACTGACCGGCGAGGAGCGCGCCGCCCAGCGCAAGCGCGTCGAGGCCGGCCGCGACGCCATGGGACGCTAGACTGTCCGCATTACGCGGGTGATAGTCTTGCTATACGAGCGTTTCCAGATGCGCACGCAGGCGCTCTGCATCGATATCGAGCGTGGTCTCGGCATTGACCTGGGCCAAACGATAACCGACAAAGTAGGGCGAAACCACCCAACGCGGCAACACCTTGGCAATGGTCCGGCCGTCCATGTGGTAGAAGAACAAGTTGTACGACTCCGCGCGGCCGCCGTGGTGCTCGTGCAGGATATAGTGCAGGGCCACCTGAATCGCATCGGCAAACAGGTCCGCTTCGGCTTGGTCGCGGGCGTCGTCGCTGGCGGCGATTCCCTGTGGAGCCGAGACGTTGACCTCAAAGAATCCCATAATCGGTTCGGTTGAGATGTTGACCGAGATTCTCCCCTGCTGCCAGACAGCGATGCCTTCAAAGTTGGCTAAGGTCAGCGCCGCATAGCCGTCCTCCTGTTCCAAGCCCACAATCTGCATGTGTGGATGGACGAGGCTGCCGCCCGAAAGCGGACCTTTGTTCTTATACATGAGTACACTGCGGTACTGCTGGGAATCGATCATCTGCTGCCAACAGCCCAGAGCAAACCGCATCACATGGTGGAGTTCATCCGGCTCATAGGTCACCAAGTCGGCATCGTGATCTGCCGATTCAATCAACACGGTTTGACGGGTGGCGCGCAAGGTCTTGAACCTATTCTCGAGCCAGATGCAGTCACCATCGCGCTGGATGATGTTGGCGAGTTCCTCGGTATCGCAAAAGGGGCACGCGGTGCCGGGACGACGGTTGTCGTCGGGCTTACCGTTCGCCTGCTGAACGTCAAATACCAGCGCCACGGGTTATACCTCCAGCGGCACGATCTTGGTGCCATGGAGTTCGGAGACGCCCAGTGCCGCCGCCACGGTATCGCGATTGGCCGTGGAAATGCCGCCACCGGGAAGAATGGTCAGGCGGTCGCCCGCATACTCGACAAGACGCGACAGGTGCTCCAGGTTGTCCTCGATCGGCGTTCCGGCAGCACCACCATGCGTCAGGATGCGCGTGATGCCGCAGTCGGCGAGTGTGTCAATGGCATCGAGCTGAGCCTCGAGCGAGAGCTGGTCAAAGGCCATGTGGAAGGTGATATCGATGGCCCCGCGCTTGCACTCCTCGGTCGCGCAGCCCGTAGCCATCACGAGGGCGCCGAGGGTGAGCTCGTCGAGCGCCCAGCCGCCGGCACAGGGCTTGCAGCAGCCAAAGACCAGGCCGTCAACGCCGGCGCTCACGGCAAGACCCAAGTCCATCTCCATCATGCGCAGCTCGTCCTGGTTGTAGTGAAAGTCACCGCCACGCGGGCGAATCATGCACATCACTCGCGCGTCATGCTCGTGAGCATAGCTGACCGTAGTGCTGATAACGCCGGCCGAGGGCGTGGTACCACCGACGGCAAGGTTGTCGCACAACTCGATGCGCTTAGCACCGGCATCGATAGCCGCCGGCACACGCTCAAAGCTCTCGGCACAAAACTCGTACAGCATAGATAGCCCCCAGGAGACATTTCGATTTCCACACGGCATTGTCGCACGTTAAATAGCAACCCGCACGATGGAACAAAACCTTGACAAGGAGTGTCCCAAAGTGCCGGCACATAAGGAACGTCCCCAGGTGCCACCTTGAGCGATGGGTACTCATTTAAGTACGTCCCCAATGAGTACCCGCAGGGGACAGACAGACCGGACTCCCTATACGACAACTGTTGACATCATATACTATGTGTCATATAGTAGGTGTTACACAGTATACTACGAAAGGAGGTGTGCGGATGGAGGCACAGATGAAGCGCGGCTTCCTCGAGGCCTGCGTGCTCGCGGCCGTCTCGGGCGAGGAATCCTACGGCTATCAGATCGTGAAGGACGTGCCCGCGAGTATGGGGCTCACGGAATCCACGCTCTATCCGTTGCTCAAGCGCCTGGAGAAGGCGGGCTGCATCACCGCGCGCTCCGCCGAGCACAACGGGCGGCTGCGGAGGTACTACCGCATCACGGACGCCGGGCGCGAGCGTATCGCCGAGTTCCTCGCCGAATGGCCATCCGTGCAGGAGATCTACCGTTACGTGGAGGGGGCGCACCATGACGCGCGATGAGTTCTTGAACCGGCTGGGCGAGCTTCTGGCCTGCCTGCCGGCAGATCAGGTAAAGGAAACGCAGGAGTTCTACGCGGAGGCCATCGCCGACCGTATGGAGGACGGCATGACGGAGGCCGAGGCTGTGGCCGCCATGGGCACGCCCGGTGAGGTCGCCGAGGCAACGCTCGACGAACTGCCCGCCGTGCCGCGCGCGATCGCGAGGACCAAGCGCAAGAGCACGGCACTTCTATGGGCGCTCGCCATCGTGGGCTCTCCGGTATGGATTCCGCTGCTGCTCGCGTTCGTCGCCGTTGCCGCTGCAGTCTACATCTGTATTTGGGTTCTTGCGCTCTGCGTGTGGATCGTGGCCGCGGCATTCGGGGGCGCGGGCCTGGTAGGGCTCCTGTTCGCCGTGGACGGCATCATTATCGGGCATGTTCCGTACGTTTTGGCCTCGATGGGAATGGGATTCGCTTCCATCGGTGTGGCGCTCCTCACGGGAGCCGGCGCCTGGACGGCGTCCAAGCAGATCGCGCGCCTCTCTGCCCTTTGGGCGAAGAAAGCCGTTTCGCCCTTCTGGAAAGATCGAGGCAATAAGAGCCGCATGGGCGCCGAAGCGGCGCCGCTCACGGCATAGGAAGGAGTGCAAACATGTCCAGCGTAAAAAGGATTTACCTTGCCGTAGCGGGTGGGCTTGTTGCCACGGGGCTCGTCCTGGCTGCTATCGGATTTGTGGCCTCCGGCTTTAACCTCGCTGTGCTCAACACGCAGATCGACCTGCGCGATGACACCATCATTCTGGGTGGTGTTGAAATAGACGACCCGACAGGGCTTCCACTCATCGAGCAGCTTGCCGAGGTCGGCGAGATCCATATTGGATCTGCAACGACTGGTTCGTCTTCTCCTCGCAAATGATCGAGCTCGTAGCAGCCGTCCCCCCTTCGGGCGCACCACGACGGGCATGAGCACGCCGCGCTCGGAGCCTTTTTGCGAGACCTTCCGTCACGCTCTTCCTGCGTGGTGAACCGGTCATCGACCGACGAGAGGCTGATGGGAATCTCTCGACTTCGGGCCAATCCCGCTCACCGATCTGGTCTTCCTTCGTGATGCGCATATAAGCGAGCAGACACCGCGCAGTGCTTCAGCGCGGCCGCACTTCCACGTCTATGACGGAGGTGCCCGGCGGCGTCTTGGCAATCCCCTTGTTTGCAGGCGTTAGCGCGTGGGGATCGCCCACTCGGGGGTCGAGGCCGCCGAGGACGGCGGCGAACCTCGCGGTGTCATTCGACATCGCGAGGTTCCCGGACCATGACCACCTGGCCTCGTACCGCGGCATAGCCCCAAGGGTGAGGAGCTTCGGCACGTCGATCAGGGCGCCCGCGCAGCGTCGGCCGGTCCGCCGTTCGGCAGAACGGCGGAAGTCCCTAGCCGCCCAGGTAAGCCTTGCGGACGTTGTCGTCGTGCAGGAGCTCTTGACCGGTGCCGGTCATGGTGATCTTGCCGGTCTCGAGCACGTAACCGCGTGTGGCGATGGAAAGTGCCATCTGCGCGTTCTGCTCGACCAGGAGCACCGTGGTGCCGGCCTTGTGCAGGTCCTCGACAATCTGGAAGATCTGCTCAATCAGAATCGGCGCCAGGCCCATGGAAGGCTCGTCGAGCATGAGCAGCTTGGGGTTGCTCATAAGGGCGCGGCCCATAACGAGCATCTGCTGCTCGCCGCCCGAAAGGGTGCCGGCGACTTGGCGACGGCGCTCCTTCAGGCGCGGGAACTGCTCGTAGACGCGCTCAAGGCCCGGAGCAACCGTGGACTTGGGCTGCGTGTAGGCGCCCATCTCCAGGTTCTCCTCGACCGTCATCTGCAAAAAGGCGCGACGGCCCTCGGGCACCTGGGCCAGGCCCTTACCAACCAGCTTATCGGCGGGCGTATGAGTAATGTCCTCGCCCATAAACTTGATGGAGCCGGTCTTGGAGCGCAGCAGGCCCGAGACGGTCTTGAGCGTTGTGGACTTGCCGGCACCGTTCGCACCGATCAGAGCCACGATCTCGCCCTCGTTGACGTTAAAGGAGATGTCCTTGATGGCGTGGATGGCGCCGTACCAGACGTTGATGTTGTAGACGGAAAGCATCGGCTCTGCCATTTAGTTCTCCCCCTTATCCTGCTTGCCCAGATATGCCTCGATAACGGCGTCGTTGTTCTGGATTTCCTCTGCCGTGCCCTTGGCGATGACCTTACCAAAGTTGAGTACGCAGATACCCTCGCAAATATTCATGACGAGCGACATGTCGTGCTCGATAAGCATGATGGCGATGCCAAAGGTGTCGCGAATCTTAACGATGTTCTCCATGAGCTCCGCGGTCTCGGACGGGTTCATGCCGGCGGCAGGCTCGTCGAGCAGCAGCAGCTTGGGGTTGGTGGCAAGCGCGCGGACGATCTCCAGGCGGCGCTGAGCGCCGTAAGGCAGCGAGCCGGCCTGTTCGTTTGCCAGATGCTCCATATCAAAGATGGAGAGCAGCTCCATGGCACGCTCATGGGCGGCCTTCTCGTGCTTCCAGTACGTCGGCAGGCGCAGCACGCCCTCAAAACCGGAATAGCGCTCCTGGTTGTGCAGACCGACCTTGACGTTGTCCTCCACCGTCATGGTGTTGAACAGGCGGATGTTCTGGAACGTACGGGCAATGCCCATGCGGTTGACCTGGTAGACCGACTTGCCCGAGGTGTCCTCACCGTCGAGCAGGATGGTGCCGTGCGTGGGCTGATACACCTTGGTGAGCAGGTTGAAGACCGTGGTCTTTCCGGCACCGTTGGGGCCGATCAGACCGGCGATCTCGGTCTTGCCGATAGTCAGGCTAAAGTCGTCGACTGCCTTAAGGCCACCGAACTCAATGCCCAGGTGGATGCACTCGAGTGCCGGGCGCTGGCCCAGATCGCGATCGGGAACGATGGCGCCAGAAGGATACGGGACCATCTTACCCTTGTTGAACTCAAATTTACTGGGCATCGGCTGCCACCTCCTTCTTGGAAGCAAAGCGGTCCTTAATGCGTGCGAAGAACGCCTTGAGCTGCGGGTTGTTGGTAAAGATCATGACCAGGATCAACACGATGGCGTAGATGAGCATGCGGTAGTCCGAGAACTGACGGAGCAGCTCGGGAAGCACCGTGAGCAACGCCGCCGCGATGACGGAACCGCGCATGTTGCCCAGGCCGCCCAGGACCACGAACACCAGAATGAGGATCGACGTGTTGAAGTCGAACTTGGTGGCGGAGAGCTGCGAGAAGTTACCGCCGAAGAGAGCTCCGGCAGCACCGGCGAGGGCAGCGGAAACCACGAAGGCGATCATGCGGTACTCGGTGACGGAGATGCCTACGGACTCGGCTGCAATCTTGTTATCGCGCACGGCCATGATGGCACGGCCGGTACGGCTGCGAACCAGGTTGAGTACAATCACGAGCGCGACCATAACCAGGATGGCGCCGGCAAGGAAGGTCGAATAGGTCGACACGCCCGATGCGCCCTGGGCACCCTTGATGATGGCGGTGCCGTCCTCAAGCAGGTGCAGGTCGTCGATCGTAGAGTTGCCCGTGATGTTAAAGATCACGTGCAGACCGCGGGAATCGACGCCCACAATGAGGCAGGTGACGATCTCTTTGATGATCTCGCCAAAGGCCAGCGTCACGATAGCCAGGTAATCGCCGCTCAGGCGAAGGACCGGGATGCCGATCAAGAAGCCCAGGATGGCGGCAGCGATAGCGCCGACCACAATGCTGATGACAAGACGTATTGGATCGGAGGGGACGGCGCTCTCGAGGGCAACCGCGGTAACGATGCCCGTATAGGCGCCGACGCTCATAAAGCCCGCGTGGCCCAGCGACAAGTCGCCCGCGATGCCGACAACGAGGTTGAGCGAGATGGCCATAACGATGTAGGCCGTGATGGGAACCAACTGGCCGGCGATCATGCGCGGGATCATATGGTTGGACTGCATAAAGAACACGATGGCGAATGCCACGATGCACATGGCGTACGTGACAAAGTCGTGACGCGTCTGCTTGTCTTTAAGGAACTTCATAACGCTCACCTACACCTTCTCGGGGACGTACTTGCCCAAGAGGCCGGCAGGCTTGACGAGCAGGACGATGATCAAAACACCAAAGACGATGGAGTTGGCAAGGCTCGTGGAAATGTAAGCCTGCGCCATCGCTTCGATGATGCCGATGAGAATGCCACCGACAAAGGCACCGGGGATGGAGCCGATGCCGCCGAAGACGGCGGCGTCGAAGGCCTTAATGCCAGGCATGGCGCCCGTGGTGGGCTGCAGGACCGGCGAGTAGGAGCACAGGAGCACGCCGGCGATGGCGGCAAGGGCGGAGCCGATGGCAAAGGTCATCGAAATAGTGCGGTTGACGTTGATGCCCATGAGCTGAGCGGCGGACTTGTCCTCGGACACGGCGCGCATGGCCTTGCCCATCTTGGTCTTACCTGTAAAGAACATCAGACCGGCCATGATAACCAGGCAGGCGACGATGGTGACGAGCGATACGGCGCTCACGTTGTACTTGGCCAAGAACTCCGGCACCGGGAAGGTGACGAGCGAAGTGAAGTTCTTGGGCGTGGCGCCCCACAGGAGCTGCGCGGCGTTCTGCAGGAAGTAGGACACGCCGATGGCCGTGATCAGAACGGCCAGCGGGCCCGCCTGACGCAGCGGCTTGTATGCCAGACCCTCGATGAGAACACCGAGAACCGTGCAGACCACACAAGAGAGAACTACAGATGCCCAGCCCGGGAGGCCGAGATACGACGTGGCGCAGAACGAGACATAGGCACCGACCATGATGACGTCGCCGTGAGCGAAGTTGAGCATCTTGGCGATACCGTAGACCATGGTGTAGCCCAACGCGATGATGGCGTAGACGCTGCCCATGGACAGGCCGTTGACCAGGTATTGGATAAAGACCGTCATGTTCCACATCCCCCTTTCGAATAGGTTTCCAGTTGATGTATGAAACAGGGACGTTACATCGTCCCTAGATACCAAGCAAGCAGGGAAGGCCAAAACCTCCCCTGCTTGGGATCAAAACCGCTCTATGTAAGGCGGCCTATTAGGCCTGTACGTACTTGCCGTCGGTAATGACGTACGCCGTCGGGTCCTTCTGGACCTGACCCTTGTCGTTCCAGGAGAGCTTGCCAGTCAGGCCGTCAACAGTAATCTTGAGCATAGCCTTAGGCAGCTTCTCGGCAACCTCGGTGGGGTCGGCGTCGACGCCCAGGCCGGCCTCCTTGAGAGCCTCGACCACAGCATGCACGCCGTCGTAGGCGTCGGCGGCAAACTGGTCGGGGGTATCACCGTACTTATCCTTGTAAGCGTTGACGAAGTCGGCGTTCTTCTCGTCGTCGGCGGAGAACGGGGTCATAAGCAGCAGGCCCTCGGCAAGAGAGGTGTCGAAGCCCTCAACGCCCAGGATGCCGTCCATGCCGTCGCAGCCCATCATCTTGACGTCGTAGCCCATGTCCTTGGCGTTCTTGAGCAGGACGGACGCCGGCGTGTAGTAGATCGGCGCAAAGATCATGGTGGCGCCTGCCTGCTTGGCCTTGGTCAGCTGGTTGGTAAAGCTCGTGGCGGAGTCGTCCTTAAAGGTCTCCTCGTCGACAATCTCAAGCTTAGACTTAGCGGCCTGGGCCTTAAAGGAATCTGCGATGCCCGAAGAATAGGCATCGCCGGAGTTATAGAACAGCACGAACTTCTCGTTCGCATACTTCTCTGCCAGGAACTTGGCAGCGTTGACACCTTGGTTGGGGTCGGTAAAGCAAACCTGGAAGACGCAATCCTTGCCCTTGGTAACGTCCTCGGAGGACGCGGACGGGGTGATCATGAACGTCTCGGGGTCGTTGCCGCACTCGGCGGCAACGGCGACCGACGCACCCGTGGTGGTCGGACCGACGAGGGCCTGCATGCCCCAGTCGAGCAGGGTGTTGAAGGCGTTGACGGCCTTCTCGCCGTCAGCCTGGTCGTCCTCGGCCTTGCTGACAAGCGGCAGCTCCTTGGTCGAGAAATCCTTGCAGCCAAGCTCGACAGCCTGTGTAACGGACTTGCCGTAGGACGCGTTGGCGCCGGTCAGCGGGCCGATGGTGCCGATCTTAAACGAAGCGTCGCCCGACGCGGAACCGCTGTCGCCGCCGTTGGAGGAGCAGCCAGCTAGAATGGACATCGCCCCCAGACCTGCTGCGCTCGCGATAACGCTCCTGCGATTCATAACAGGGTTCAATGACTTACCGGTGAGGCTCGACATGCGGCTCTCCTCTCAAATCTCGTCGGGTTTTGGTTGCCCGACAGGCCATCCTTCGCCGTGTTCGGCGTTCGCAAAATAGTAGACGCTTTAGTTAGGAAAAGTGGCGATTATTTCAACTTTTCTTTGGATTTGTTCATTTATCCATATTTCTGCGTATTTCTATTATTTTATGCAGTAATGCCACTTTATTGTGTAAAAGTAATGTTTCCATTCTGTTACAGGCGTCCCCGCCCTGAATAAAACAGCCTCACCGGTAGCGTTTTATGCGCACTTAGGCGGCGATGTACTTGCCGTCCTGGATCACATAGGCCGTAGCGGGCTTTTCGACCTGGCCCTCGTCATTCCACGTCAGCTCGCCCGTCAGGCCCTCGATCTTGATCTTGCGCATGGCGCGGGCAAGGTCGTCGGCAATGTCGGCACCGTCAGCCGTAATGTCGATGCCCGCTTTATCGATAGCCTCGGCAATCGCATGGACGCAGTCATAGGCATCGGCGGCAAACTGATTGGGCGTCTCGTCGTAGGCGTCCTTATAGGCCTTGACGAAGTCGGCGTTCTTCTCATCGTCAGCAGAGAACGGGGTCATGAGCAGCACGCCCTCGGCAAGAGAGGTATCGAAGCCCTCAACGGAGAGCAGGCCGTCCATGCCGTCGGTGCCCATAAGCGTCATGTCGTACCCCATGTCCTTGGCGTTCTTGAGCAGGACGGACGCCGGCGTGTAATAGATCGGAGCAAAAATAAGCGTGGCGCCGGCCTCCTTGGCCTTGGTGAGCTGGTTGGTAAAGCTCGTGGAAGAGTCGTCCTTAAAGGTCTCGGTATCGACGACATCGAGCTTGGATGCCTTGGCCTGCTCGGCAAAGGCGTCGGCAACGCCCGAGCTGTACGTATCGCCGGAGTTGTAGAACAGGGCGATCTTGGCGTCCGCGTACTTCTCGGCCAAGAACTTCGCGGCGCTGGCGCCCATGGTGGGGTCGGTGAAGCAAACCTGAAAGACCGTGGTCTTTCCCTTGGTGACATCGAGCGACGAGGCCGAAGGCGTGACCATGAGCATATCGTCGGCGATCTCGCCCGAGACGGCGACGGCGGCGCCGGTGGTAACGGGGCCGACAAGCGCCTGCATGCCCCAGTCGCACAAGGTATTGAAGGCGTTGATGGCCTTCTCGCCGTCGGCGACGTCGTCCTCGGACTTAAGCGAGAGTTTGAGGTCCTTGGTCGAGAAATCCTCGGCGGCGAGCTTGGCACCCTTCTCGGCCGAAACGCCATAGGTTGCCGCGGCGCCGGTCAGAGGGCCGATAACACCGATCTTGAAGGTCTTGCCGTCATCGGCGGAGCCGCCGTCAGAGCCACTCGAAGAGCAGCCAGCGAGCGCGGCGGTGCTGCCGAGCGCCGCGGCTCCTGCCAAGAAACTCCTACGGCTCAGTGCGTTGTTGATACTAAACATGGTGTCCCCCTTTTCGCTGGCCGCGGTGCGGCTGTTTTGCGGTACGGGGCAAACCTTATGGCGCAAACGTTGACAGTTTGTTACGGAAGTTCATTTGTAGCGAGCATGTTTCCAATGTTTCCGCAGCGTTTCGGGGGTGCCGTTTTGTGCGACTCCTGTTGCCTGGCGAGCATGCGCCCTCGGTTCACGCTAGAATGCACTCAACCTTTAAGCGGTTAATCCATCCATAAGATGCACGAAGGAGCTATCTATGAGCGAATCCCTGCGCACCGTGAACGTCGGTCTGATCGGTCTGGGGACCGTCGGCGGCGGCGTGGCCCGTCTGATCAAGAGCCACCACGATGAGTACCTGGCCGCCTACGGCATCGACCTTAAGCTGACCCGCGCCTGCGCGCTTGCCTGGGAGCAGGCCGAGGCAGCCGGTATTGAGCGCGAGGCCTTTACGAGTGACTGGCACGATGTCGTCACCGACCCCGCCGTCGACATCGTCGTCGAGCTGATCGGCGGCGAGCATCCCGCAACCGAGATCTTCACCACCGCCTTTGAGCACCGCAAGCATGTCGTCTCTGCCAACAAGGCTCTGCTGGGCCGTCACGTCGAGACGCTTGCCGAGAAGGCGCGCGCGTGTGGCGTGCAGATTAAGTGCGAGGCCAGCTGCGGCGGCGGCATCCCCATCGTGAGCACGCTTGAGCACGACCTGGTGGGCAACAAGATCCTGACCATCGCTGGCATTCTCAACGGCACCACCAACTACATCCTGTCGCGCATGGACGCCGAGGGCGCCGATTACGCTGACGTGCTCGCCGACGCCCAGGCAAAGGGCTATGCCGAGGCCGACCCGTCCGCCGACGTCGACGGCTTCGATGCCGCCAGCAAGACGGCCATCCTCGCTTCCATCGGCTTTGGCACCCGCGTGACCACCGACGATGTCTACCAGCAGGGTATCCGTACCATCGGCGCCGAGGACATTGCCCAGGCCCGCGAGCTCGGCTACACCATCAAGCTGCTGGGCATCGCACGCAACACCGACGCCGGCGTCGACGTCCGGGTGCATCCCACGCTGATCCCCGCCGACCACATGCTTGCCAAGGTCAACGGCGCCATGAACGCTGTCTACGTGGTGGGCGACGCCGTGGGCGAGACCATGTTCTACGGTGCCGGCGCAGGCTCCTTCCCCACCGCGAGCGCCGTCGTGGGCGATATCCTGTCGCTCTCCGAGCAGATCAGCCGCGGCGTGGCTCCGCTGCCCGAGATTGAGCCCTATGGCCACAACCTCGCCTTTAAGCCCATGGACGAGCTCCAGACCAAGTACTATGTGCGCCTGAAGGTCGCCGACCGCGTGGGCGCCCTGTCCGAGACGGTCGACATCTTTGCCAAGCACAACATCTCGATCTCGCTCATCAACCAGGTCGAGGACGGCAAGTCGGGCGTCAGCGATGCCTGCTCGGTCATCTTCCTGACGCACCGCGCACTCGAGAAGGACGTCCAGGCTGCCGCCGCCGAGCTTGCCAGCGTCGACTGCGTGGCCGAGGTCGCCAACGTCCTGCGCATCGAGGACGTCGAGGCCTGGACCGAAGGCGTCATGGCGAACTAGTCCAACGCTCGCCTAGCAATACGCGCCTTGAGGGCTCCCGTCCGATGTGGGACGGGAGCCCTTTTGTCACCTGCCCTAAGCATAACGGCAGAGCATATTTGCGCGAGCCGCTCATCGGTAACGCGGGCTACCGTTCACCGATATGCAAACGCGGCCGATTCCGACTACCGCTACGCTGTGCTGCGAATGTCCGCCCGCGATGAGAGGAAGCACCATGTTGCTCGAGGGCAAGAAAGCAATCATCACCGGAGGCACACGCGGTATCGGCTATGCCATCGCCTGCCGTTTTATCGAGGAAGGCGCTGCCGTCACCGTCTTTGGCTCGCGCCAAGAGACTGCCGACACGGCCGTTGAGAAGCTGACAGCCGCCTATCCCGACGCCAAGGTCTGGGGTCGCTCCTGCGATCTCACCTCGCTCGAGGCCGTGACTGAGGCCTTTACGCAGACTGCAGCCGACATGGGCGGCTTGGACACGGTCGTCAACAATGCCGGTATCTCCCAGCGTTCACCCCTCTTGGACTACACGGCCGAGGAGTTCGCAAAGGTCATGGACCTTAACGTCGTCGCCGTCTTTAATGGCCACCAGGCTGCCGCCAAGATCATGACCGAGGCCGGCCACGGCGGCACCATCACTACCACAAGCTCGATGGTCGCCAAGTACGGCCAGCCCTCCGGCGTCGGTTACCCCACGTCCAAGTTTGCCGTCAACGGTATGGTCCAGTCGCTCTCGCGCGAGCTCGCTCCCATGGGCATCCGCGTCAACGCCGTCGCCCCCCGGCGTGACTAAGACCGACATGGTCGCCAACCTGCCCGAAGAGGTCATCAAGCCCATCATCGCCACCATTCCGCTGGGTCGCATGGGCGAGCCCGAGGATGTCGCCAACGCCTTTGTTTTCCTGGCGAGCGACATGTCCTCCTATGTCACGGGCGCCGTGCTCCCCGTCGACGGAGCCGCCCGCTCCTAAGGAGCCACAAGCTTTGGCTTCAAGCTTCAACATAGCTCAACCAAAAAGGCGCGCCGTCTGAATCAACTGCAGACAGCGCGCCTTCTCCTGTTATGAAAGGGAAACTATGTCCCAGTATTTCGGATCAGAACGGGGCACGGTTTCCCCCAGGACCTCCTTGCGGAAACTGCATCCCACTCTGAGCGCCCATTCCGGGACACAGCTTCCCAACGGCCCCCGTTTCGGAAACCACATCCCGTTCCGAGCCTTCAAAGCGGGACGCGGCTTCCCCGAGAAAGTATCGACTACTTACCGTCGTCGTCTTCGGCTTCTTCGCGCGCATAGAGCTCCAACATGCGGCGGCGGTATTCGCGCACGGCGAGCTTGGCGCGTTCCAGGCGGCGACGCTCGCGCGGAGTCAGCTCGGACGGGTCGACCTCGTCTCCATAGGTCTTATCGGCAAGAAGATGTGCCGCGTCCACAATACGGGCATCGATATGACCGCTCGCCGCCTCGGCGGAAAGACGCTCGGCAATCGTATCGAGCGTAGGCAGGCCCTCGAATACGCGACCGTGACCATGCGAGGCCAGCAGCTCGTGCTCGCGTGCGAGCAGGCTCGCCAAATCGTGATGGGCGCGCAGGATGTCGAGCGCATCGGATGGATGCTCGGCAACTTCTGCCACGGCGGCGACCGGCGCAGCATCCACCACGCGGTAGAAGAGCTGCGCGAGCAGCGGCATCAAGAACACCGTGATGGCGCCGGCGGCAACCATAACCGACGCGATGTCTTGCGACAACGCGCCCGCGTTGACGGCAACGCTTGTCACGGCAACGATGATCGGCAGGGCCGTGGTGCAGTACAGGGCCACGGTAATGCGGCCATACGCCGACACATCGCGCGTCGCAGGACAAATGCTCATAGAAATAAGAATGGGCACGGCACGAATAATCAGCAACGCCACGATAAAGCCCGCAAGCAAGCCCGGGCGCGACACCACGGCCGTCAGGTCGATCTTTGCGCCCGATACGGTAAAGAACACCGGAATCAAAAAGCCGTAGGCCAGGCCATCGAGCTTGGTCTCGAGCGTATGGTTGCCCTCGGGGATGATATAGCGCAGGACAAAGCCGGCGGCAAAAGAACCCAACACGATGTCGAGATCAAAGACAGCTGAGAACGCCACGAGCGTGACCAGGATGAGCACCGTCAGGCGCACGAAGGTCTGCGACGTGGTATCGGCGCGCTCCTCAACAAACGCAAAGAAGCGGCTGCCGACGCGCTTGGAGCGGCTCGGGACCACGGCCAGCAACACGCAAACCACCGCAAACAAGCCAAGGATTACGAGCGTTTGGATGCCAGTGCGGGCAGACAGCAGCACCGACATGGCGAGCACAGGGCCGAGCTCGCCCCAGGTGCCATACGCGAGAATCGAGTCGCCCACACGCGTGCCAGTGAGCGAGCGCTCACGCATAATGGGCACGAGCGCGCCGAGCGCCGTAGAAGTGAGGGCAAGCGTCACGGCGATACCGTCGAAATGACTGACCGAGAACCACGGGGTAAAGCGCACGGCAAGCCAGGCGATACCAAACGTGACGACCCACGTCGCCAAGCCGTAGCGCCCCTCGACGCCCGTGATGCTCTTGGGGTCGATCTCAAAGCCGGCAAGCAGGAACAAGAAGGCCAGACCGAGCTCGGACACAAGCGAGACCTCGGCATCTACATGGATGACGCCGAGCATATGGGGTCCCAGCACCGCACCGAGCACGAGCAAAAAGACCGTCTCGGGAACGGGTTTTCCAGGAATCGCCGAGGCGATAAAAGGACTCGCAAAGGCCACGAGTGCGATGATGGCGAGCGAAACGAATGCCATGTGATGCCTTTCTCTTGATTGCGCATCACTGTAGCACCCTCGCCGTCCTCAACGCGCCACGAGCTGTCGTATCATAGTGAGGTTTACAAACATGTGGCTCAAGGCGACCGCGAGGCTTGCCCCGTAAACCGACCGCTGCCGCATACCGTACCGTACGCCCAACCGATCAGGAAGGCAGGAACCAATGGTCTCTCGTATCTACGTGGAGAAGAAACCCGGGTTCGACGTCGAGGCTCAGCAGCTCAAGGGCGAGCTGACCGAAATTCTCGGCATCAAGGGCATCGAGGCCCTGAGGATTATCAACCGCTACGACGTCGAGGGCATCGACGAGGAGCTTTTCCGCTCCTGCGTGCCGACCGTCTTTAGCGAGCCCCAGGTCGATGTGACCTACGACGAGCTCCCCGCAAGCGATGACGCCGTCTTTGCCGTCGAATTCCTGCCTGGCCAGTTTGACCAGCGCGCCGACTCCGCCAGCGAGTGCGTGCAGCTCATCAGCCAGGGCGAGCGCCCCGCCGTGCGCTCCGCCAAGGTCTATATGATCTCGGGCGCTCTGGACGAGGCCGCCATCGATGCCATCAAGCACTACGTGGTGAACCCCGTCGAGGCGCGCATCGCCTCGCTCGACCTGCCCGAGACGCTGTACATAGAGACCCCCGAGCCCCAGCCCGTCGAGGTGCTCGACGGTTTCCGTGAGCTCGACGAGGCCGGCCTTGCCGCCTTTATTTCCGAGCGCGGTCTCGCCATGGACGAAGCGGACATCGCCTTCTGCCAGCAGTACTTCCGCGATGAGGACCGCGACCCCACCATCACCGAGATCCGCGTGATCGACACCTATTGGTCCGACCACTGCCGCCACACCACCTTCGGCACCGTCCTGGATGACGTGACGATCGACGACGCCGTGGTGCAGCAGGCCTTCGACCGCTACATGGAGATGCGCCACGAACTCGGCCGCGACGCCAAGCCCGTCTGCCTCATGGACATGGGCACCATCGGCGCCAAGTACCTTAAGAAGACCGGCGTCATGACCGATGTCGACGAGTCCGAGGAGATCAACGCCTGCACCGTCAAGGTGAAGGTCGATGTCGATGGCGAGGACCAGGACTGGCTGTTCCTCTTTAAGAACGAGACCCACAACCACCCGACCGAGATCGAGCCCTTCGGCGGTGCCGCCACCTGCGTGGGCGGTGCCATCCGCGACCCGCTGTCGGGCCGCAGCTACGTGTACCAGGCCATGCGTGTCACCGGCGCCGGCGACCCCACCGTCCCCGTGTCCGAGACGCTCGAGGGCAAGCTGCCGCAGCGTAAGCTCGTGACCACTGCTGCCGCCGGCTACTCCAGCTACGGCAACCAGATCGGCCTTGCCACCGGTCAGGTCAACGAACTCTATCACCCCGGCTACGTCGCCAAGCGCATGGAGGTCGGCGCCGTCGTGGGCGCTACCCCGGCAAACCACGTGCGTCGCGAGTGCCCCGCCCCCACCGACAAGATCATCCTGTTGGGCGGCCGCACCGGCCGTGACGGCATCGGCGGTGCCACCGGCTCCTCCAAGACCCAGAACACCGAGTCCATCGAGACATCGGGCGCCGAGGTCCAGAAGGGCAACGCCCCGGTCGAGCGCAAGCTGCAGCGCCTGTTCCGCCGCGGCGATGCCTGCCGTCTGATCAAGCGCTGCAACGACTTTGGCGCCGGCGGTGTCTCGGTCGCTGTAGGCGAGCTTGCCGACGGCCTGTATGTCGACCTTGATACCGTGACCAAGAAGTACGACGGTCTTGACGGCACCGAGCTCGCCATCTCTGAATCCCAGGAGCGCATGGCCTGCGCCGTCGCCGACGGTGACGTCGAGGAGTTCATGGGCTACGCCGCCGAGGAGAACCTGGAGGCGACCGTTATCGCCGAGGTTACCGCCGAGCCGCGCATGCGCATGGCCTGGAACGGCGTCGCCATCGTCGATCTGTCCCGCGAGTTCCTCAACTCCAACGGTGCGCCCAAGCACCAGGTCGCCCACGTCTGCGCCCGCAGTGTGTGGCAGCCCAGCTGGGCCGGTACCACGCTCGCCGAGCGCATGACCTCGCTCGTCACCGACCTCAACGTCGCTTCCAACAAGGGCCTTTCCGAGCGCTTCGACTCCACCATCGGCGCCGCGACCGTGCTTATGCCTTTTGGCGGCAAGACGCAGCTCACCCCGAGCTCGGCCATGGTCGCCAAGTTCCCCGTGGACGGCGAGACCACCACAGCGAGTGCCATGGCATGGGGCTTCAACCCCTATTTGATGGAGGCCGACCAGTTTGCGGGCGCCTACCTGTCCGTGGTCGAGTCCATCGCCAAGCTCGTTGCCGCCGGCTTTGAGCACAAGCGCGCCTACCTCTCCTTCCAGGAGTACTTCGAGCGCCTGCGCACCGAAGCAGAGCGCTGGGGCAAGCCCATGGCTGCCGTCCTGGGTGCCCTTATGGCCCAGGTCGACCTGGGTGCCGGTGCCATCGGCGGCAAGGACTCCATGAGCGGTTCGTTTGAGGACGAGACCGGCGAGCTCAACGTTCCGCCGACCCTGATCAGCTTCGCCGTCGCCGTGGGCAAGGCCGCCCGCGCCGTCTCGCCCGAGTTCAAGGGCCTCACGCACCGCGTCGTCCGCATCGCCCCCGCCACCTACGGCGAGGATTACCGCCCCGACGCCCAGCAGCTGCTCGCCGCGTTTGACGCCGTCGAGGCGCTCACCGCCAACGGCAACGCCCTGGCCATCTCCACGCCCGGCTACGGCTGCGGCGCCGAGAGCCTCTTTAAAATGTGCGTCGGCAACCAGATCGGTATCGAGCTTGCCGAGGATGTGGACGTGGAGAGCCTCTTCACCCCGCTCTACGGTAGCTTTATCGTCGAGCTCGCCGAGGATGCCGAGCTGCCCGAGGTCGCCGACGGCGTTGTCGTCGAGCCCCTGGGCACCACCGTCGAGGGCTATGTCATCGACACCGGCTCCGAGGTCATCGAGCTCGCCGAGCTCCAGGAGGCCTGGGAGAGCGGCATCGAGGGCGTCTTCGCCTACCGCAGCGCCGGCAAGACCCCCGAGGTCGAGACCATCGACTTCCGCGCCAAGGATATCCACGTGTACGGCGGCGCCAAGATCGCCCGCCCGCGCGTGATCATCCCCGTGTTCCCCGGCAACAACTGCGAGTACGACAGCGCCCGCGCCTTCCGTGCCGCCGGTGCCGAGGCCGACACCTTCGTGATCAACAACCTCACGCCCGAGGCCGTCGCCGAGAGCACCCGCGAGCTTGCCCGCCGCATCCGTGCAAGCCAGATCGTTATGATCCCCGGCGGCTTCTCGGGCGGCGACGAGCCCGACGGCTCTGCCAAGTTCATCACGGCGTTCTTCCGCGCTCCCGAGGTCACCGAGGCAGTCCGCGACCTGCTCAAGGCCCGCGATGGCCTGATGCTGGGCATCTGCAACGGCTTCCAGGCCCTGATCAAGCTCGGCCTGGTGCCCTACGGCGACATCGTCGACGCCACGCCCGATACGCCCACGTTGACGTTCAACACCATCGGTCGCCACCAGAGCCGTCTGGTGCGCACCCGCATCTCGTCCAACTTGTCCCCGTGGCTGTCGCAGTGCAGCCTGGACGACCCCTACACCGTCGCCATCAGCCACGGCGAGGGCCGCTTTGTCGCCAATGACGAAGTGCTCGCCCAGCTGATCGCCAACGGCCAGGTCGCCACGCAGTACGTGGGCGAGAACGGCAAGCCCAGCATGGATCTCTCCGTCAACCCCAACGGCTCCGCACTCGCCATCGAGGGCATCACGAGCCCCGACGGCCGCGTCCTGGGCAAGATGGGCCATGCCGAGCGTCGCGGCGACAACCTGTACCGCAACGTGCCCGAGCATGTCCCCGGCGATAAGTTCATGCCGATCTTTGAGAGCGGCGTGGCCTACTTCGCTTAAACCTTTCCCATCGGGTACAATCCCCTCGGGTAACAACACCCGCCACCGACGCATCCGGTGGCGGGTTCTTTTTTGCTTCGCGCATGCAGGAAGGACATCATGGAAAGCCGCAAGCCGTATCTCGCCACCCTGCCCGGACTCATCCTGGGTTGTCTTGTTTGCTGTGCACTCTGGGGATCGGCCTTTCCCTGCATCAAGATCGGCTACGCACTCTTTGGTATCCCGGCGCACGATAGCGCCTCGCAGCTGCTCTTTGCGGGCTTGCGCTTCACGCTTGCCGGCGCCCTGGTTATCGTTGGGATGAGTGCGGCCCAACGCCGCCCCCTCATTCCGCAGGCTCGCGACATCAAGCCCATCTTTGTCTTGTCGCTCTTCCAGACTATCGGGCAGTACTTCTTTTTCTATCTGGGCCTCTCGCGCGCCAGCGCCATGTCGAGCTCCATCATCGAGGCCAGCGCCAACTTCCTCGCAATCCTCTTTGCCGCCCTGGCATTTCACACCGAGAAGCTCAATACGGCCAAGGTGCTTGGCTGTGCGCTGGGCTTTGCCGGCGTCGCGCTCGTCAACCTCTCGGGCGCAGATGGCACCTTTGGCTTCAGGCTCGATGGCGAGGGCTTTATCCTAGCCTCCACTGTCGCGGGTGCTCTTTCGACCTGCCTGATCGGCATCTTCTCGCGCAAGCATGACGGCGTCTTGCTCGCCGGCTGGCAGTTTTTAGTCGGAGGTTTGGTCCTTACCGTCATCGGGTTTTTGATGGGCGGCGCGCTCTCCCCCACCGCGATCATCCCCGCCATCGCACTCATTATCTATATGGCACTCATTTCCGCCGTCGCGTACTCGCTATGGTCGCGTCTGCTTGCCGTCAACCCCGTCAGCCGTGTGTCGGTCTTTGGCTTTATGAATCCAGTCTTTGGCGTACTGTTGAGCGCTCTGCTGCTCGGCGAGGGCGCTGGCACGAGCCCTGTTACCGTACTTGTTGCCCTGCTGTTGGTCTGCGGCGGCATCATCATCGTCAACAGGCCCAAAAAGGTCTAACGAACTACCCCTATTTAGCAGAGGGGGTTCACATGCTTTAGCTTAATGGAGTACATCGGAGAGCCGAGGGCCGCCACGCCCGCCAGCGTGCGCCCTTTTTCTAGCGTATCTGGGCGCCGGCTTTCTTCTTCTCGCGCTTTACGCGGTTGAGCTCCGCGTCGGCAGCACGAAACAAGTCTTGCCAGGTATCGACGCCATCACCGACCCGTGCGTAGCCGATGGACATCCGCAACAGATACGGAACCTCGGCGCGCGCGAGCTCATCGTTGATTGTCGCGCACAGATGCATGATATCCTGTTCCGCCACTGCCTTTTGGAGCACCACGAACTCATCGCCACCATAACGTGCGATAAAGCCGCCAGACGCCGAGCAGACTTCTTTGAGCGCAGCGGATATGACCTGAAGAGCATGGTCGCCCTCCACATGCCCATAGCGATCGTTAATCTGCTTAAAGCCGTCGGCGTCCATCATAAGCAGATATACATCTTCGGCCTGATCCACATTTGAGAAGAGCGACAGCATATAGGTCTCAAAACGGTTGCGATTGTTAAGTCCAGTCAACGGGTCGGTCGAGATGAGCTGCTCCTGGTAGATGATGTAGAGCAGCAACATGCTAATCATTATGCCGACACAAAGGCCGGGCACCGAGTATACGACCTGAAAGGTACCGCCCACCAGGGCCGGAATGGCGAAAAATGCCAAGGTTCGATAGATGGCCTTCGTCTGCAGGCTCTCGACCCTGCGAGATTGCACAAATGCATGCAGGGACGTATGTATAACGTAACAGTAGCTGACGATGGGCTGGATCATATAGGCAAAGCCGCGACGATACACGCCCTGCGAATCGATATAGAACAGGGCGTGCGTCCAGTAACTGGTAAACGCCAGCACGACCACCAGAGCCGTAGGCAACGCTACAAGCACCACCCTATAGCGCGAGGTCAAAAGGCGAGAACCCTGCACCGTCTCGGAATAGATAAACCAAATGAGACACGCGATAGCAAAGAGCGAAAACGAAACCGCGTTGGAAATCCAGTTGGCAGCAATGCCCAACGTGCCGTCCACACCGTCCGAAAGCGTCCAGATCATATCGAATAATATGTACGCGGCAGAGGTGTAGCCAAGCATGCTAAACAATAGCTGCTGGGTGCTCGAGAACAAGGAGCGACGACTTCGCACGGCAAGCCCGATAAGAACAATCATGCATAGCACGAATATCTCAATCTTGAGTGCCTTAACCACTAGCGCCATCCCTTCAATACCCAAGTGGTCAGAATCGCCCAATTCGAATCAGGGCAATAAACACCCCTTTACTCCACAGGGGTAAAGGGGATAATAGCAGAGCGCCCGAACATCACTGCAAAACAGTTTCTGTTCGGGCGCCCATACGGCGCGAATTGCACACGCCGGCATCATTGATGGGTATCGATTGCTACTCGCCATCGATGTCAGTCGCGACGGCCTCCTCTATGGCCTCGACACCGACAGGCGACAGATCCTCCTTGCCTTGGCAGAACTTCTTGTCGACCCAGCCAGTCAGAATCGGAGCCATGATCGCCGTGATGATAACGGCGGTGGCGATCTGAGCGTACGCGATGGGCGCAAGCTCGGCGTAGCGCGGTGCGACCTCGGCGAGGGCAACCGGTGTGGTCATAGCCGTGCCGGCAATGGTGGAGCAAGCCACAGCGGCCTTGCCATTGCCGCCGCACAGACGCTCGAACGCAAAGGTGATGGGACCGACGACAAACAGCGTGACAAGGCCCAGCAAGATGCCGGAAATACCGCCGGTGATAAAGCTCGACAGGCTCATGGACGCACCGAGCTGAAATCCGATGACGGCAATCGCGGGATTGGCACCGGGAACCAGCAGGTTCTTGATAAACGGGAACAGGTTGCCCAGAACCATGCCAATAACGAGTGGCAAGATGGAGCCGATAATGGTGCCAATGGGAATGTTGGCGAGGCCGGAAACACCGAGGATGATCATCGTGACGGCGGGGCCAGCCGTAAAGAACAGGATACCGACGGCGCCCTGCTCAGACTCATCACCGAACTCGCCCATGATGCCCGTATAGAGCGCCATGTTGCAAAACGTGATGCCGCCGATGATAGACACGGAGCTCAGACCCAGGAAGTTGTCGTTAAAGAAATATGCCACGCCCAGGCCGAGAGCCGCTGCGACGACCAGCTTGGGGATCAGCACGACGATACCGGTCTTGATGGCACCCGGCGTGGACTTAAAGCTGATGCCGGCGCCCACAAACAGCAGGATCGCGGCGACGATGGCATTGGAGCCACCGCGGCAGGCAGCCGTAAAGAAGCCGCCGATCTCAAAAACCTGCGGGCAGAAGGTGTTGAGCAAAAGACCGACGATCATCGGATAGATCATGATGTCGCCCGGGATGCGCGGGACCTTGAATTTCTTTTGCTCGTTGGCAGTCGCTTCCTGTGCCATGAAACCCCCATTTCCGCTGACGGGGTACAAAAGCCCACGTCACGCTTTGCTACAGTAAAGTTTGACCATGGTACCAGAAGAAATAGACCAGCTCGGTGAAAAACTCGACAAGTTGGGATGGAACGAGATTCGGCGCCCGCGACGCCACCCCTATATAAGGCTCAAGACGATATAGAGTACGATGCCCGAGACGCAGCACCACAGCATCGATTTTGTCTTGACCGCCACGACCACGACGCCGGCGGCCGCAATCCAGGGAACCAAGGCAGGCCAGAGCCCCGCGTCGAACGCGCCGGGGCTCACCAAGTCGTTGGCGACCAGCGCGGCAAAGGCAGCGGGCGGGATATAACCCAGGGCCTCGGTAATGCGGGGCGACAGCGTTCTCCCGCGCAAGGCAAACGCCGGCGCGATGCGAAAGAACGCGATAGCAGCCCACGACGACAGCCACAGAACCAAGAACTCGTTAACGGGCATCGCGGGCACCTCTTCCGTCAAATACAGCATCGCACGCCAACGCAATGGCAATGCCGGCCACGACGCTTGCCGGCACGGCAATATTCGTGAGGCCCAAGAACTTGCATACGGCGACGGACACCGCGCCCGAAACCGCCGCGACAACGTTGCCGCGCGACAGCCGCTGCGAAAAGAGCAGGCAGATAAAGAGCGAGGTGCAGACAAAGGCTGCAATGGCGGTGGGAACATCGACAACGGCGCCGACGATGGCGCCCATCGTACACGAAACGCCCCATGTTGCGATAAGGATCACGTTGAGCACGAAGGACTCGCGCGGGCCCCAATCCTCCCCTTCAACCAACTTGGCAAGCGAGATGCCATATGCCTCCTCGGTAAGTGTCGCGGCAACAGCCAGCGTCTGACGCTTCGAGGCACCCGTCAGATGCGGCGCGATCGATGCCGAGTAAAGCGCAAAGCGCGAGGAGATGGCAGCAACGCTCGCGACGATCGATGCTGCAGGCACGCCCGCCAGCCAAAGATTGCAGATCATAAACTGGCCGCTGCCCGTCACAAACGTGCTGCTCAGAGCAAAGACCATCCAGGGCTCCATTCCCGTCTGCCCCATGATCATTCCGCACGGCGCGCCTATTGCAATATAGGTAAGCATCACTGGCCAGACGATTTTAAAGATCCTAAGGACCATGCCACTCCCATTCTGGTAAGTCGTCTGCAGCGCGCCTTGCAACGCAGCAGAAATATCAACCGGTGGCAATAAAGTTCACCTACAATTGCCACCGGATCGAAAGACACAACTTTTTAGGAAGTCATTATGACAGCTATCGATCGAGACCGGGCGCGCGCGGCCTTCAAAAGCTACACCGATGCCTACGACGCCACCAACCCACGCATCGCGCTCAAAATCGAGCATACGTACCACGTGGCCGAGGCATGCGATGCCGTAGCGCGCGAGCAGGGCTGGTCGTCAGAAGATATTGACCTGGCATGGCTTTGCGGCCTGCTACACGATATGGGCCGCTTTGAGCAGTTGCGGCACTGGGACACCTTTAAGGACGCCGAGAGCATGAGCCATGCAGCGCTGGGCATCGAGGTCCTCTTTGGCGAGAATCCCGCCGATGCACCCGCCGTAACGAGCATCCGCGACTTTATCGATGACCCGGCAGAGGACGAACTGATCCGCGCGAGCATCGCCCACCACAGTGATTTTCGCCTGCCCACGGAACTCGACACCCGTACACGGAGCTTCTGCGAGATCGTGCGCGATGGCGACAAGATCGACATTATGCGCACCATCGCCGACAGCACCGTCGACACCATCCTCAAGGTGGATGAGGACACGTTTCTCGCCAGCCACTTCTCGACACCGGCGCTTACCGCCTTTGACGAGCACCGCTGCGTCGCACGCGATGAGCGCGATGAGCCCGCAGACTACCTGGTGGGACTCATCTGCTTTATGTTTGAGCTCGTCTATCCAGCGAGCCGCGCGCTGGCGCGCAAACAGGGCGATATCCACCGCCTGCTCGACGCGCCCTTTGGCATTACGCGGCCCTTTACCGACCCCGCCACGCAGGCAACCTGGAGCCGCCTAAAGGACGAGATGCGCGACTGGCTGACGCGCGCTTAGCGCTCAAGCTGAGCCAGCAGCTCCTCAACGATCTCAACGGCATCGCCGACGACCTTGTACTGGGCGGCACCAAAGATGGGGGCATCCGGGTCCTCATTGATGGCGACAATGCACTCCGCCCCACCGATGCCGGCGAGATGCTGGATAGCGCCCGAGACACCGATGCTCACGAGGAGCTTGGGCGAGACCGATACACCCGTCTGGCCAATTTGGTGGCGATACTCCAACCAGCCTGCCTCCACAATGGGACGCGTGCAACCAAGCTCGGCACCCAGGGCATCGGCGAGCTTTCGCATCAGGGGCAGATTCTTCTTGGAGCCGATGCCGCGGCCCACCACGACCAGACGCTCGGCATCGGCAATTGAGGCCTGCTGTCCCCACTCCTCGGCGGGAATCGAGATCTCGACGCGGGCCTTAACGTCATCCGCAAGCACTACCTGGGTAATCGTGCCGGAGCGGCTATAGTCAAACTCGGGCGCCTTAAAGATGCCGGGGCGCACCGTTGCCATCTGAGGACGGTGGTTGGGGCAGATAATGGTGGCCATCAGGTTGCCGCCAAACGCCGGGCGCGTCTGCTGCAGCAGACCCGTCTCCGTATCCATAGAAAGCACCGTGCAATCGGCCGTAAGACCCGTCTGCAAGCGCACGGCCACACCGGGCGCCAGCTCGCGACCAAAGGCGGTCGCGCCGTACAGAATGGCCTCGGGCTTGCGCTCGGCTACCAAATCGCAGATCAAGCGAGCGTAGACCTCCGCGTCGTTCTGACGCAGGCGCTCGTCACGACAGACCAGAACTTCGTCCGCACCGGCGCAAATCAGATGCTCCAGGTCCCCGAGTGAGCCCTCGGGGCTCATGCCGACCAGTGCCACCAGACGGCAGCCGCGGGCATCGGCAAGCTCGCGCCCCTTGCCCATGAGCTCGAAGGCCACGGATGCAACGGCATCGTGCTCGTCAGTCTGCACGAAGATCCAGATGTCCCGATATGCGTCAAGGTCTGCCGCGCCGGCGGCCTCGTCGCGCTCAATCGAGATGGCGTTGACGGGGCAGGCGTCGACGCACCCACCGCACAGGATACAGCCGTCGGTTACGCGGGCGCAGCGATTGGGGCGCTCACCCTCCACCACAATGCCGCCCGAGGCGCAGGCGCGAACGCAGCGACCGCAGCCGATACAGGCTTCGCTATCGATAATCAGCCCGCTCATCTATGCCATCCCCTCGATAATCTTGGCAAGTTTTACCGCCTGCTCGGACGCCGTTCCCTCAACGGCCTCGCACGTTTGGTCACGGTCGGGCACAAACGAGCGCACGACCTGCGTCGGTGATCCGGCAAGGCCGCAACGCGAGGGATCGGCGTTTACGTCGGCAGCGCTGGCCACACGCACGTCTGCATCCTCGGCCGCGCGAATACCGGCAATACTCGGCATGCGCAGCTGGCCAATCTCCTTGGCGGTCGTCATCGCACACGGCATCTCCAGGTACACCGTCTCCTCGCCGGCATCGCAGCCGTGGACGAGCGCCAGCGAGCCACACGTCGTAAATCCCGCGCTCTGCACACAGCTCACGTCGGTCACGCAGGGGACCCCAAAGGCGCCGGCCAGCTCGGGGCCGATCTGGGCCGTATCGCCGTCCACTGCCATCTTGCCGCAGATGAGCAGGTCAAAGTCCTCATCGAGTGCCTCGATGCCGCATTTGAGGGCATAGGTGGTGGCTAGGGTATCGGCGCCCGCAAAGGCTCGGTCGGTCAGCAGCAGCGCGTCGTCGGCACCGCGGGCGATGCAGTCGCACAGCAGCGATTCGGTCGCGGGGATGCCCATCGACACCACCGTCACACGCACGTCCATGCCAAAGCCGATAAAGTCGTCCTTCAGCGCTAGCGCACATTCGAGAGCACTTGCATCGAAGGGATTAATGACCGCCTGCTTGCCATCACGCGCGATAGTATTGGTCTTGGGGTCCATCTTGACCTCGGTGCTTCCGGGCACCGCCTTGACGCACACCACCATATGGAAATCACTCATCTTCACGCGCCCCCTTTCTGGACGAGTTCATCCAAGAGCTTCTCCGTAAACAGGTTGCCGCGACCCAGCTGGCCGGCAGGATCGAGCTGGAGTTTGAGGCGCGCCGACTCGACCATGGCCTCGTGGCCGTACATCGTCTCCAAGAAGCCCGCCTTGATCTTGCCGACGCCGTGTTCGGCAGAAACGGCACCGCCCATGGCCGTGACCTCGGAAGCCCACTGGGCAAAGAGCTCTCCACCACGACGGTGGTCTTGCGCATCGCGCGGCAGGATGTTCACATGCAGATGGTTGTTCCCGATGTGTCCCCAGGCAGCAGACTCAAGCCCGCTTTCGGCCAGCGTGCGGCGATAGAGGGCCACGACATCGGCAAGGCGTGCATTGGGCACCGACATATCCGATCCCAGCTTGGTAATGGTGGGGTCGGTGCGGCGACGCTCGTCGATGAGCATGTTGACGCTCTCGGGCACCGCGTGGCGGAAGAACCGCTGGCACTCGCGATCGACTTCGGTGCGGGCGACCCATGTCGCATCGTCGCGGCCGCCCGCAAGCTCCAGCACCCATCCCAAGTGGTACAGCTCCTCGGTCGCCTGCGCCTCGTCATCGCAATCGAGCTCCACGTAGACACAGACCTTTGCCTCGTCGTCGAGCGCCGGCAGCGAGGCAAACGCCGTCGACTGCTCGCGCTGGCGACGTAGAATATCCAGGGCGCCAGCATCGAAGTACTCGATGGCAGCCGCATGGGACAGGACAGGGCGCACGGAATCGGTAAAGGACACCGCCTTGTCCTCGCTATCGAAAAAGCAACTCACACCCCAAACGACCGCAGGCGCCGCCTGCAGGGCAATCTCGAGCTCGGTGATAACGCCGAGCGTGCCGCACGCGCCGATAAAGAGGTCGATGGCGTCCATATCGTCCGCAACGAAATAGCCTGAGGCATTTTTTGTCTCGGGCATGGTATAGCCGGGAAGATCGAGCTCGAGCGTACGGCCCTCTGCCGTCACGAGCGACAGGTGGCGGCCCTGGGCAAAAGCCTCGCCGCGCTGAAGCTCAAGCAAATCGCCATCAGCCAGCGCGACGTGGAGTCCCGTGATATGCGGGCGCATGGGGCCGTAAGCGTAGCTGCGGGCGCCGGAGGCGTTGCATGCCGCCATGCCACCCAGACAGGCAGATGCCTCGGTGGGATCGGTGGGAAAGAACTGCTCGGGGGACTCTTGGAACTCCTCGTAGGCCTCAAGCGATACCTGGTCCCAACCAGCGGTCGGCAGTACCTTCTTGCTCAGCTGCTTACGCAGCTCCGAGAGCACAACGCCCGGCTCCACGCGCAGCAGAAATTGGCCTTGCTCATCGCGGCGAAGGCCCAAGTAGCGATTCATACGGGAAGTATTGAGGATATGCCCACCGTGGGGCACGGCACCGGCGGCAAGGCCGGTTCGGGCGCCCTGAACCGTTACCGGGACACGCTCGGCATGGAGCGTTTCCAAAATGGCACGGACCTCGTCTTCCGTTGTCGGAAACGAGATGCTCGATGCTTCGCCCGATGCACGAGATTCATCGCGGCCATACTCTTCGAACTCATCGGTGAAGGGTTTAATGGTTGCAGACACGCGAACTCCCCCTTTAGCTAACTACAGTGTTTGCAGGGAGATGTTACCGCATCGTTTCGTCGACGTGTTCGAGACCGTCTCCATAATTGGCGATTTTTACGTTTGTGCAATTCGGCGAACGGCAAGGCTTCCTCGGCAGACGATGCTTTTGACACATATCGCCCCGCCGTCGCCGACCGCTCGATTGTCGCTCGAAAAAAGTTGAAGTAATTTTTCCACCTTTTACCTGCGGAGATGTCAAACTGTCAAGCATTTGGTCAGAAATTGGTCAAGTAGCGGCTGATACGGTCGGCGTCGACAGCCAAAACCGATAGAAGTTTTGGCCCCAGAAGCAGGGAGGTTCCCATGGCATATTACTGGCCCCAGTACGGCGTCGCCATCGAGGTCGACGACGATCCCTATCTCCTGCCTTTCGACGAAGAGGCGTTCCCCGATACGGCGGTCTACCACGTCACCACCGATGTTATCTGCGACCCCGAGTCGTTCTCGGCGCTCGCCCACCACATCGCGCGTATCCACGACATCGAGCTCCCTCACGACTTTGACGAGCTCATCTACTCGCGCCGCCTGATGCTTCACATGCTCTTTGGAGCGGACCCGTCCACGTTCGCACGTGTCTACACCACCAAGGACGCCGCATGAGTGCGAAGAAGCCGCCCCGCCTCGCAGGACTGGGGCGTCGCAAGAAACTCGTCGTTGTCTGCCTGGCTATCGCCTGCGCCCTCATCGCCGTAGGGCTATACGCCTGGCAGTCGCAGCCCGTGCCCGAAGCGGGCGCCTCAGTCACGACGGCAGAGGGTAAATCGCGACAAGAAATCCAAGATGAGCTCGATGCCATCGTCCGCGACAACATGATGACGATTTCGGTCGCGCCGGTCGCTCAGCTACAGGAGGACGGCAAGCTGCGCGTCAACGTGCAAAACGTCCAAGACAATAAATTTCCCCAGCGATTCCGCGTCATCCAAAACGACGAGACCATGTACGAATCCGGTGTGGTCGAGACCGGCAAGACAATCGAGACGTGCCCCGCCGGCGACATCAAAGAAGGCGAGGCATACATCGAGATCCAGGCACTCGATGCCAAGACCCTCGACAGCCACGGCAATCCGACACGTGTCAAGGTACGGGTTGAGCAAGCCGAGAACTAGCTTTTTCGGCCGACGCGACACCGCACGCAATTCACCAGCATTCGTCCAATCATCGCGGGGACGGCCCGCGGCGAATAGAAAGGAACGACCATGGACATCACCAGGAACATGAACGGAGCCAGAGCGCTCGTCGTGGGCGCAGGGCTCGCGCTCGCGCTCGCAATGGGCGCCGCCCCGACGCCAGCTCTGGCAGCCGGGCGCGTTGGAACCACGAAAGTAATGGTCAGGACCGAGATCGACAACGTAGAGTTCAAAGTTCCGACGGTTATTCCCTTCGTCGCCAAGGCCGACGGCACGCTTCAGGGCCCCTCAGAAGACGCGACCACCATCGACAATCATTCGGCCTACGGCATCCATGTCACCAACATGAAGATCGACGCCATGAACACCTGGACCATTGCCGCCGACGCCAAGGCCGGAACCGCGCAGAATTCCATCGACTTTAAGGTCGGCCCCGACGGCGCACTCCAGAACGCCAGCGCCGCAATGCAGGAGACGGGCCTCGATCTTTCCAAGAATGCAGCCTTCGACATGGGCTACCAGGGCATTGCCGGCGGCACGGACAAAATTAAGCTCAAGACAAGCGGAAACGTCGCCCGCGTCACGCGCGACATCTTCCGCGTAACCGGCGAAGGCGATCAGGTTGCAACGATCACCTGGACGGTCGAGCCCGGTGCGCACACGGCATAAGGCCGTCGCCCTGGCCGCCGTCAGTATCCTAGCGTTTGGGCCAGCCATGGCCTTTGCCCAGCAAGAACAGGCGCAGGCCGCCACGCAGGTGACGGTCGACCTCTCGGAGCTCGACCGCGGCAACTGCAAGGAACCGTTGGCACAGACAGACGACAGACGATGGCTCTTGGCAGCAGGCGCCACGGCAGCAGGTGCGGGAACCGCCGGCCTCGGTCTGCACATCAAACGCAGCCAGAAACGAAACACGGACAGGCCGCACTAAATTAGCTAAGGAGACCCCATGGCATCGAAGAACCTTTTGCCCGTCGTCGCACTCTGCGGCGCGCTCGCAACCGGAACGCCTGTCGCCGCTTGGGCGACTCCCGTCATGGCAGACTCCTTACCAGCAGCCCTAAGCTCCGCACCAAATCCGTCGAGCGCCATTGCGTGCAAGCGTTTTTCGTTCGCACAGGCCGCAATCTCAACCTCGGGATGCCTTCGTCGTAATACGGACGGCTCGATAGTCGTGGATATCAATCGTTCGAACAAGGCAAACGGCTCCCAGGCGGGGTGCGCCGTCTGCACATGGCGCTCGATTGTGCTCGATGCAGATGGCGATCCGTGCGATTTGGGGTTGCGCATCGATATCGCTTCGGTCGATGACTCGGCGAACGGAGCGAAGGTCGCCTTCGACGGTGCGTTTTTCGAGAAAGGAGGCGGTATATGTCTGGGCTGCGCCGCCGCGAATGCAGACGATGTGCAGCCCACCCTCTCATTCACGGCATCGCTGCGGCTGACCAAGGCGGGCACCGATGCCATCGCGGCGGGAGAAGCATCCCTGCTGTTCTACGCCGTCAGCACCAAAGACACAGACGCTCATTTCGAGAAGTCAGCCGGATCACTCAGCCTTACACGAGGGATAGAGGCAGGCCCTATTGAAATCGATGCCCACGCGCAAAGCAGGCAACGCATTCTTGCCGACCCGGCGCTTCTCGAAATGGAGTGGAACGGATCCGGAGCCATCGGGATTGTCCCCTCCGCGCTTGACGCCAAGACGCTCCCCTCAAACGACGAACCCATCAACGCAACCATACAAGAAGAGAGCACGGACAAAGAAGCAGGTGCGGGCGACACGCCGTCGCCGACAAACAGCGTCCCAGCTTCTTTCGAAGCACCGAATGAGCCCGCTACCGGTCCAAACGATCCCGAGCTCGCGGACAGTCTGGGACTTGCTGATCCTCAGGAGATCGATGAAGGTAACTGCTGCGTGCTTGCCGCCCTCGACCACACAGAGGTCATCGATGCTGCAAACATCGAAGTTGCCGCCGCCAATCAGCCCGTCCGCAAGTCGGCCATCATCGCATTTCCCGAATCCATCGAAGTCGTCTTTTTGCCATCGGGCGAGGTCGTGGCCCCAACACTGCTCACCTTGTTGGGCGCCAAGAATACTCGAAACGAAATTAAAAAGGTCACGGTTGTCGACCCTGCAACCACCGCTAAACTGCGTCTATACGCCGTTGCCCCAGACGGAGGCAAGACCTTGGAATTCGATGGCGACACACTTCTAGCCTGGCGACGTCTGGACATTATGCAAGACGTCTCGTATCAGATCGAACTCGAAGGGTTTGATCGTGCCCGCGATGCCAATATCATCGCCGCGGCTATTGAATCCCCGCAGCGGCTTATGACACTGCGCTTTGACTACTACCCCTATGTCCCGACAACCACCTGAGGCTTAAATGCTGCGCATCATTCCTAATACCACTTATATAACGTATTAGATGAGTCGCGATGTGCCTCGCATTTCGTTCTGCTACGATTGCCACGTTGGCATCAATACAGGAGGGCTCATGCCGGGCTTGGGAACAATCATCAACGTTGCGCTTTTAGTTGCGGGCGGTCTTTTGGGATTAGCGGGCGGCCGCTTCATTACACCGCGCATCCAAGACACGCTCATGAAAGCATCGGGGCTGTGCGTCCTGTTTATCGGCCTGGGCGGCACCATGCAAAAGATGCTCATCATCGATGGAAAGGCGCTAGCGACCACCGGTACCACCATGCTCATCGTCTCATTTGCGCTCGGTTCGCTCATCGGCGAGGCCATCAACTTGGAGGCCGCCATCGAGAACCTTGGCGAATGGCTCAAGCGCAAGACTGGCAGTGAGGGCGATAACGAGTTCACCAACGCTTTTGTCTCGACTTCACTCACCGTGTGCATCGGCGCCATGGCCATTGTGGGATCGATCCAGGACGGCCTGCTCGGCGACTGGTCAACGCTTGCCCTCAAGGGCGCACTGGACTGCATCATCGTCTGCACCATGACGGCCTCGCTTGGCCGCGGCTGCATCTTCTCCGCCCTGCCCGTCGCCGTGTTCCAGGGGACGATCACGTTGTTTGCCGGCGCGCTCTCCCCCATCATGACCACAGCTGCCCTCAACAGCCTTTCGCTCGTAGGCTCCATGCTCATCTTCTGCGTCGGCGTCAACCTCATCCGTCCTCAGACCTTCCGCACGGCCAATATGCTTCCCTCCGTCGTCATCGCCGTCATCTACGCCCTCCTGTTCTAAATCTATCAACGCAACGGTATCTCGAACATCTGTTTGATGCTGTGCTATGATATGAGGTCACCGTAGCTGTGTTCGAGAGGAGGAGCGGTGGCCGACCAGGACATCAAGATGCTCATCGAGCGCATCATGGCCGAGGCCCGGACCCATCAGTCCGCCCGCTTCTCAAACGAAACCTACGCAGACGAGCCGATTCTCAAAACCGGCCGACAGATGCAGAATTTCCTCCCCGACCAGTACCGTAAAATGCGCGAGATATCGCGCTGGCAGGATGACCCCAAGGGCGGTGCGGGCCGCTGGCTTTCGGAAGCCGAGCTTTTTTACCGCCAGGGCCTGCTGATGGCCGACTTTGAGGACGACTGTCCCTACAACGGCACCTTTAAGTCGTACTTTCCCACCTACAACGCCATGAGCGACCGGCAGCTGCGCGGCTACTTTACCTGGCGTGCCCAAGTGCGCCGCGGAACCGTCGAGGAAACGTCTACGTCCTTTGCCTTTCTGTATCTTTATGAGCTGATCTGCGGCATTGGCGTAGATAATCCACTCGATGGTTTTAACAAGATCAAGGCTTTTTGGGATGTCTATCGCGCCTTCGAGCCCGGCATCGACCGGTTTGCGCGCGTGTGGCTGCAAGATTACGCCGTGTTCCACGGGCTCGACCCCAAGCTGCTTCGCGACTCTAAAACCGTCATATTCGATAACGCCCTTATCGAGCTGCGGCGCGCGGCACGAGACCTTGTACCAGCACCGACGCCGTCTGACCCGGCACCCAAGCGTCGCAAAACCTCCGAGCCCACGCTCCCCCTTCCGCCCGATGAGGTGCGCGAGGAGCGACTCATGGCCGCCATCAACGCCCTCTCCACGTACAACCTAAGTAACTCGCGGCTCGACCGCAGCCACCACCGCGATCTGCGCCACGTGGCGTGCGCCGTGTATGTCCGCATGGCGCGCTACTATGACACGCACCGAAAGACCGGCATCGTGGCAAGTTTATTTGGGGAGGAGACGGCCATGCCCTACACCATGTTTGCCTCGGCCGTATTCTTTGCGCCCGAGCGCCACGAGGACTGCGAATACCGTCTGGACCCCATCCATATCTACCGTTGCCAAAACGGTTTTTGGGAATGCATGCGGATTCACGGTAGCAGGCAAAAGAGCAGCAAGCTCGGTGAAATGATGCGCGCCTGCGACCAACGCCTGCGCCTGGCGCTGGACCCCGCCCATCCCCTTAAGGAAGAAAAGGTCCCCAAATATCTGGCCAAGATTATCGATGACGAGATTGTGGCATGGCTTTCGTGGGACGCCGCACACCAGCCCGTCAAGATCGATATCGATTTGAGCCAGCTGGGGCACATTCGGAGCGCTGCCGCACAAACGCGCGAAGCGCTTTTGATCGACGAGGAACGCGAGGACGGCGCGTCCGCAGAAGCCGAGGCAGCGGACTCAGGGCAACCGGAAGCCGAGCCTGCGGCCGCCGCGACGGTCGAGGCGGTCGCGGCGGCCGCAGGGCAGGACGAGTCCGACGAGCCGACCATATCCACCGAACAGTTTGGTGTCGTAGCACCGCTTCTCGCACCGACGCCCGCGTTCGCAGCTGCTGCGCCCGCTGACGCCACGAACGAACTCGCGCCCGCCGCAGACGCCTATCTCCGCGCGCTGCTCGAGCACAACGCAGTACAGGCGGAATCGGCGGTAGTGCAATCGGAGCAGAGCGAGGACATGCTCGTCGATACCATCAACGAGGCGCTCTTTGACCTGGTGGGCGACACCGTAATTGAATTTAGCGCGGCAGGGCCGCAGATTATCGAGGACTACGAAGCAGACGTGAGAGGATACCTAGACCATGAGTGATACCGCATCCGCAGCACCTCGCGTGCCCAAGCGCGTCGCTGCCGTCATTCTCAACTCGCTCAAGGGCGGTGTGGTCCCGCGCATCGGCCTTCCTTACATCACCGTAGGGCGCGAGGTCGAGATCCGCGCCCTGCTCACCGACCTGAGTCTCATCGCCGACGGTGGCGCGAGCTTCCGCTTTCTGGTCGGTCGTTACGGCGCCGGCAAGAGCTTTTTGCTCCAGACTATCCGCACGCACGCCATGGGCGAGGGATTCGTCGTCGCTGATGCCGACCTGTCGCCCGAGCGCCGCCTGCAGGGCGGTCAGGGACAGGGCCTTGCCACCTACCGCGAGCTCATCCGCAATATATCGACCAAGACGCGCCCCGAGGGCGGTGCGCTCAACCTTATTCTGGATCGCTGGGTCGCCTCGTGTGCCGACGTCGACGAGTCGATCGTCAATGCCCAACTGGCCCCGCTCGAGGAGATGGTCCACGGCTTCGACTTCACCCGCATGCTCCGCCGCTATCGCATGGCCGCATCCGGGGGCGACGAAGAGGCCATGAGCCGCGTGACCAAATGGATTCGCGGCGAATACCGCACCAAGAGCGAGGCACGCGCCGAGCTGGGCTCCTCGACCATCATCAGCGATGACGACTGGTACGACTACGTTAAGCTCATTGCGCGCTTTTTGGTCTGCAGCGGCTACAAGGGCATGCTGGTGCTCATCGACGAACTCGTGAATCTGTATAAGATTCCCAACGCCATCACGCGCCAATACAACTACGAGAAGATCCTGACCATGTACAACGACACGCTCCAAGGCAAGGCGCAGTACCTGGGCATGATCATGGGCGGCACGCCGACCTCCATCGAGGACCGCCGCCGCGGCGTGTTCTCCTACGAGGCCCTGCGCAGCCGACTCGCTCAGGGCCGCTTTGCGCGCGAAGACTTTAAGGACATGCTCGCGCCCATCATCCGCCTGCAGCCACTCACCTACGAGGAGCTGCTGGTGCTCATCGAAAAACTCATGCAGATCCATGCCGGCTACTTTGGCTGGACGCCCACGCTTGCCGAGAACGACTTGGTGGACTTCCTCAAGATCGAGTTCGGTCGCGTGGGAGCCGACACGCATCTGACGCCGCGTGAAGTCATTCGTGACTTTATCGAGCTGCTCGACATCCTATGCCAAAACCCCGACGCCAACGTGGCCGAGCTGCTGCAAAGCGTCGGCGGCGACGCGTTGGCGCCGGCAACCGCAACAGGCGACACCGATACCGCAGGCGGCGACCGTAACTTCGCCGAATTCACCATCTAACCTGCCAATAAGGGACAGGTTTATTTTGGCAGGTTTTATCTGGGCAAACGTTGAGACTGTAATGCAGCAAGCCGTTGTCGGCAGCGTTGAGAAATTCGTTTTTGAGAGGAGGCCCCGTGAACGCCTTTGACCGCTACGCCCCGTTTATCCAAGACTTCATCTACTCCCACGATTGGGAGAGCCTGCACTCCATCCAGGTTGCGGCGGCAGATGCCATCTTCAACACGCAAGACAATGTGCTCCTGACGGCATCCACGGCATCTGGCAAAACTGAGGCGGCCTTCTTTCCCATCCTGACCGAGTTTTGGGAGAACCCGCCCGCGAGCGTGGGCGCCCTCTACATTGGCCCCCTCAAAGCACTCATCAACGACCAGTTCGTTCGCCTCAACGACCTCTGCGAAGAGGCCGATATCCCTGTCTGGCACTGGCACGGCGATGTCTCGCAGTCGCACAAGGCCAAGCTCATCAAAAAACCGAGCGGCATCTTGCAGATTACGCCCGAATCACTCGAGGCGCTCCTGATCCATAAGCACATGGCGATCCCGCGCATGTTTTGCGACCTGCGCTACGTGGTCATCGACGAGGTTCACTCGCTCATGCGCGGCGACCGTGGCGGGCAGACGCTCTGCCTTGTCGAGCGACTCTCGCGCATGGCCGGCGTGCAGCCTCGACGCATTGGCCTTTCCGCTACCATCGGCGACCCCGAGCGCACGGGCGCTTTTCTCTCACAGGGAACGGGGCGCGACTGCGTTATCCCCCGCTTTGAAGAACCGCGCCGCGTGTGGCGCATCTCCATGGAGCACTTCTACAACTCGGGCCCCCAGGCACAGCAGCGGGGATTCGTAGGCACAGGTCCGCAGGAAGCCGAGGTGCTTGCTTGCGAGCGTATTGAGACGGCGGCGCCCGCGGCGCTGCCCGCATCCGGACAAGACATGTGCCACAGCGGACAGCTTACACAGGAAGAACACCGTCAACGTCGTGAGCAGGCGCGGGGCAAGGCCGCTCCCAAAGACCGTCGCACTTCCTCGGCCCCCGAGGGCGAAGTCGACATCCCACGTGCGACCGAGCAGGCGCTTCTCAACCCCACCGACACGGCACCCGACAACGTCGACCCCGGTATGGGCTATATCTTTGAGCATACGCGCGGCCGCAAGTGCCTGGTCTTTGCCAACTCGCGCGAGGAGGCAGAGGCCGTGTGCTCCATGCTGCGCAGCTACTGCGAGAGCCGGCACGAGCCCGACCGTTTCCTCATCCATCACGGCAATCTTTCGGCATCGCTACGCGAGACGGCCGAGGAGCTCATGCGCGACGAGGAGCAGACGCAGACAACCGTCACCACCTCTACGTTGGAGCTCGGTATCGATATCGGCCGCCTGGAGCGCGCCTTCCAGATTGACGCGCCGTTTACCGTTAGCTCCTTTTTGCAGCGCATGGGGCGCACGGGCCGTCGCGATCTTCCGCCCGAGATGTGGTTTGTCATGCGCGAGGAAGAGCCCGAGCCGCGCACGATGATGCCCGAAACCATTCCCTGGAAGCTCCTGCAGGGTATCGCGCTCGTACAACTCTATCGCGAGGAAAAGTGGGTCGAGCCACCCGAGCTCGATCGTCTCCCCTACAGCCTGCTCTATCACCAGACTATGTCGACCCTCGCCAGCACCGGCGAGCTCACGCCGGCCGAACTTGCCCAGCGCGTGCTCACGCTCAGCTATTTCCACCGTGTCTCGGCAGACGATTACCGCGTGCTGCTACGTCACCTCATTAAGATCGACCATATCCAGGTCACCGAAGGTGGCGGGCTCATCGTGGGTCTCGCGGGCGAGCGCATCATCAACAACTTTAAGTTCTACGCCGTGTTCCAGGAAAACGAGGAGTTTACCGTCCGGAGCGAATCGGCCGAGCTGGGCACGATCGTTAATCCGCCCCCGCCCGGTGAGCGCATCGCCATCGCCGGACACTGCTGGATTGTCGAGGAAGTGGACTGGAAGCGCCACACTGTCTTTGCCACGCAGGTCAAGGGCCGGGTGCCGGCCTACTTTGGCGACTGCCCCGGCGACATTAACACGCATGTGCTCGAGCGCATGCGCAAGGCGCTCAACGAGCACGCGACATATCCGTACCTTATGGGTAACGCACGGGCCCGCTTGGCGCAGGCTCGTCATACGACCGAGATTTCGGGGGCGGGAACCAAGCCGCTCATTAACCTGGGCGGCGATACCTGGGTGCTCTTCCCCTGGCTGGGCAGCTACGCCTTTTTGGCGCTCGAGCGCATGCTCAAGATTAAATGTGCCGCGGAGCTGAGCCTTCGCGGGCTCGATCCGTCACGCCCGTACTTTATGCAGTTTAAGATGAAGGCCGATGAGGAGACGTTCTTTGAGGTGCTCGCCGCCGAGGCCGAGAAGGACTTCGATCCCATCGAGCTCGTCTATCCTGGCGAGGTGCCTTACTTTGACCGCTACGACGAGTTTGTTCCCGAAGAGCTCGTGCGCAAGGGCTTTGCCGAAGGCGTGCTCGACATCGAGGGTATGAAGCAGCGCGTTCTCGGCTGGCGCGACCACGCCTAAGACCAGTCTTTTTTGGGACGGGGAGACTTACTTGTCGTGAAGGACGGTGCCGAGGAAGTCGGTGTCGAAGGGCACGGCTTCGGCAAAGGCGTAGTCGCCGTCGCTGGCGATGAGCAGGTAGTTCTCCTCGCCGCCGAACTCCGTATCGCCACAAGGCGCCACCCAAGCGCGGTTGAACACCTCAAGTGCCGTGGCAACGCAATCGCGCAGGAACGTCACATCGCTCCCCTCGTTTGCGCTCACGATATTGGCAACGTAGATACCCCCGGGGTTCAGGCTGCCCCGCACCAGGCGCAGCGCCTCAACGGTCGCCAGCTCGCGCACGGGCTCGGCACCGCCAAAGCAATCGCTCACGACCACGTCGTAGCGACGATGGCCCACGCTCGTCACACCCAGATACGAGCGAGCCTCGGCGGTAATCACCCGCAGGCGGTCACCCACCGCGCGCTCCAGCTCGTCCAGGTAGAACCAACGGCGCGCCAGGCGCGTAATCTCGGCATCGTACTCAATGACGTCCATGCGCAAACTCTCGTGCGACATCAGCGCAAACTTTGGATAGGCAAACCCGCCGCCGCCCAGCATGAGCATACGGTCGATACCATGCCCGTAAGCATCACGCATTGCGTCCTCGGCCTCAAACACATCGTCAAATGCACGATAGTACGCAAAGACTGGCTCCGCCCAACGATCGCCAACATAGCTCGCGCTTTGGTAGACGCCGCCCTGTACGAGCACGCGGACCTCGTCACCGCTCTCGTCGTGCACACGCTTCACACGTGCCAACCCGTTGCGGGTACGTGCGACCTGCAAACAGGCAGCACGAACAGCGACGGCGGCCGCACCAAGCGCCGCGGCTCCCAGGGCAACGCCGGCAACAACGCCAGCGGAAACACTCGGCTTGTTCATCTAGAGCTCCTTTTGCAGATAGAGACCATGGTCATAAAATCCAAGATGGCGATAGTACTCGCGTGTGCCAATCGCGCTAATCACGTTGATACGCGCATAACCCGCATCCCGGGCAATCTCGCATGCACGCTCTACGAGCAAACGCCCCAACCCGTGATGCTGCGCCGCCTGTCCCTGGTCGCCCACGCGTGCCGCCATGCCATACACGTGCACCTCGCGAATCATCGCCTCGTCCGGCGTCGTCGGCAACTCGTCCGCATGCGCGGCAACAAATGCGCGATCGGGCAGCGACAGCCGCAAAAAGCCCGCAATCTTGCCCTGCGGCGTCACCCACTGCAAAAAGCGCTCGTGCGTCACCGGCGTCTCGTACGTCACTTCTTCGTCAAGGGTCAACTCGCCCAGGTCGGCACCCGCCGTGCTGATCTCGCGATAGCGAACCTCACGCACCGTCGCACCGTCACCCCGAGCAGCCAGGCGGTTCTCAACGAGCTGACGCAGGTTGGGCTTCTTGTTGCCCACCATAATGTCGTCGGAGCTAAAGTCGCGAATCATGCGGCTGATGCGGCAGAACGCCGGCGTCACCACGATATCGTCGGCCAACACATCGAGCAGCTCTTCCTCGGTATAGGGGCGCCACTCGCCACGCTCGTAACAGCCCACCAGGCGCGAACCCTCGATGAGCGCACACGGGTAGACCTTGACCTCGTCGGGCATAAAGGCGCCCTCGGTCATAAAGCGCTCGTAGTCGCGCTTGTCACCCTCGGGCGTGGCGCCCAGCAAATTGAGCATAAAATGCGCATGGATCTTAAAGCCAAACAGGCGCGCAAGCGAAAACGCGCGCTCGATCTGCGCCACCGAAATGCGACGCTCGTTGATATCGAGCAGATGCTGGTCGAGGCTCTGGATGCCCATCTGAATCTTGGTACAGCCCAGACGACGGATGAGCGTGAGCGCCTGCGGTGTTACAGCATCGGGACGCGTTTCGATAACGAGCCCCACCACGCGATGCTTCGCCGTCTCGTTGATGCGTTGCTGCCGCTCAAGCTCTTCCATCGTCGCCGTCTGCCACTCGGCGACCTCGCCCCACGGCGTGCCGGGGCCGTACAGACAACGCACTGCGCGGTTATAGCCGCCCACAGCAGCATCCACACGCCCCTGCTCGTCGGCAACGCCGGCAGCAAGCTCGACCTCGTCGGTCGTAATGCCCGCTGCCCGATAGCGCTCGCGACGCTCCGCCACCACCGGCGGCAGGGCATCGGCGGGAGCGTCATCGAGCAGGCGCCCCGCCTCGGCACGGCTGATGCCCGGACGCGCCAACATGGGGTTTGCCGCCACGCCGGCGACGGCATCGTCATTGAGCGCACGGAAGAGCTCCGACATAAACCATGCCTGATACCCTTGCGAATAGTCGCTCCAGGTACCGCCAAGGACGATGAGCTCAATCTTGTCGGTCGCATGACCCATCTGCGAAAGCGCCGTCAGACGAGCGCTCACCTGCAGATACGGATCGAAGCAGTTTTGCTCCGCACGGGCGCACGCCGGCTCGGCATGAAGATAGCTTTTGGGCATGCGCAGGTCGTTGGGGCAAAACAGGCAATCGCCCGAGCACGGCCAGGGCTTGGTGATGACGGTAATGGTCGCCACGCCCGAGGCCGTTCGGCGCGGCTTCATACGCAGCACCTGCAGCAGTTGACGTTCCAGATCGGCATCGACATTCCACCCAGCCCAACGAGCCGGTTCCTCACGTTTAACCCGCTGGTAAAACGGCAGCAGTCGGCGCTTGGCCAGGTCGCGTTTGTCGGCACCCTCACGGCGCGCCTCGGCATGTATCAGTTTGACGAGCGCCCTGTCGTCCACGGTCTCGCCGCGGCGCAGGGCCTCGAGTATGTTCAAGATAATCTGTTCCATGCCCCCATTGTAAAGGCAAAGGCGCCAGAGCCAGTCACGGCTCCGGCGCCTCCATCAAACAGCGCGGCTACGTTTGCGGGTCTCCGAAAACCACCCATCACTCCGAATCAAACGACATGTCGCCCGAACCGACCTCAAAACGATACGTGGCAGACTTATCACCGTTGTCGAATTCAAGATTCAAAATGGTCTCGCCGTCGTAGCCAAGCGGAAGGAAATCGCTCTCGAAGTCGCCGCTGCCCAAGGTGAGGCTCGCCTTAAAACCCGTAGAGTTCGGAACCGTCATCTCCACGTCGCCCGAGCCCACGCTCACGTCCATAGACTTCGCGGGCGCCTGGTAGAGCTCGAACGTCATGTCGCCCGAACCGACCTCGGCATTCAGGGTGTCGGTCACGGTGCCCGTAAACTCAACGTCTCCCGAATTCAACGTTATATCCAGATCATGGCACGCAATGTCCGCGACCGCCAGGTCGCCCGACCCTACACTCGCCGTAATGCTCACCAGGTTATCCGTAACATCTCGCGGCAGCTCAATGGTAATTGTGCGGTCAATCGCGCGCTTATCATCGTAGTCGAACTGACTAATCTTGAGCGTAGAGCCCTTGACCTCAGCAAGGTTCCGGGTAGCCGCATCAGAGGCAGACGTCCCCTTCGCAACGCGGCCGCTTTCGATAACGCGCACCGGGCCGCCGGAGACGTGTTTGACCTCGACCGTCCCCGACGTCACATCCAAGTCGAGCGATTGGAACGCGTCTTCGTCAAAAGTCGTGCTCGAAAGCTGCTGAGGCCGAGCGGAATAGTTGCCGCCATCCAAAAGATCGTCGTCGTCAAGCGCATCGTCCATACCAGACAAGCCGGATACAACATCGTCGAGATTCCACGGACCATCAAAATGAATCAATGTCCGCGAAATGCCAAAGACAAGCCCAATGATGAGCACAAACGCTCCGATGCCAACGCCCAAGCGTACCTTGGATTCATGTGAAAGCTTCATCATTCATCACCCTCTTTGGCAATCGGCTCAGCGGTAGTCGCGGTAGCCACGTCAGCATCAACCGAAGCGGAAACATTCTGAGCCCTAGCTGTCACCGGCGCCGGACCAACCTGGATATCCCCACGCGCCCAATCGCCATCGAGCGCACGTGCCACCCAGTGATAGATGGGGATCGTAAAGAAAATCAGCGCGGCAAAGGGGCCGGCACCAAACGGGAACATCAGCAAAAAGAACAGCAGCCAACACACAGCCCAATACGGGAACGACTGGAACGGGCCCTTCACCGGAGTCGAGCCAACCGCACCGCCACTCGTCGCCTGCGCCGTAGCGGCATTGGCGGCCTGCGCGCTCCAACTTGCCGCTTGCGCCGCCTTGGCCGCAGCGTCACTTGCCTGCGTTGCCGCCTCGGTAGCGCGTGCCGCCGCCTCGTGGGTGCGGGCACGCTCTGCCGCCTCGGCTTCGCGCTGACGGGCGCGGTCCTCGTTCTCAAACTCGATATCGTCTTCGATCTCATCGCTCGGATTGAGCAGCTCATCCAGACTCACACCATAGAGCTTGGCGAGCGAAATCAGGTTCTCGGTATCGGGCGAGCTCTCCGCACGCTCCCATTTACTGACCGCTTGGCGTGACAGTCCCAGCTTTCGCGCCAATCCTTCTTGGCTAAAGCCCTTGCTGCGGCGAAGGTCGGCGAGCCGCTGAGCAGTTTCTACATTCATGGTTCCTCCTATGCTTTTGCCAGCCGTGCCGCCGGACCGTTTTTGTTCTTAAGGCGCCTTGCACAGTTAAAAATCTATCCGCCACCGCCAAAATCATGCCACCTATTCTAGTGAGATTTTTGACAACCGGCGGTTGCGGGCACATATGAGCTGCGGAAATGTGTCCAAACAAAGCAATGACCCACAGCTCGGTTGTCCCCGTTGCGGCGTTAACGGTAGTATGGTCGTACTGTTTATTCCGCACCGCCATCGGAGGGAGTTCCGCGCCGTGAACCGCGATTTCGCCTCATCGCTCATCCAGCTCAACAACACGTTCTATCGCGAACACTCCGCCTCCTTTTCCGATACGCGGCAGGCCCCGTGGCCCGGCTGGGTGCGCACCATGGACATCGCGCTCGGGCAGCTCGAAGTCGCCACGATCGAGCATCCCGTCCGCGTCTTCGATCTTGCCTGCGGCAATATGCGATTCGAGAACTTTGCCGCCGGCGGCGCACTTGCCGCCAAGGGCGTCGATGGCGCAAACCCCTCGGCAGACGCCAGCTGCCCGTTTGAGTTCTATGGTGTTGACTCGTGTCAGGATTTGGCTATCGATGCGCACGGTCACGCCCTGCGCATTCCCAACCTGCACTTCCAGGAACTCGACGTGCTCGATGCCCTTATGAAGCTCAACCCCGCCGAGACACCCGACGTGCTTTTCGACGCCCCGCTCGCCGACATCTCGGTCTGCTTTGGATTTATGCACCACGTGCCGTCGTGCGAGTACCGCGTACGCGTGTTCGACGCTCTGGTGCGCCAGACGCGCCCAGGCGGCATCATCGCCATCAGCTTTTGGGAGTTTATGAACGACGAGCGCATGGCGCGCAAAGCCGTTCGCGCCGAGGCCCGCGCCGAGCTCACCCCGCCGTTTGAGGGTTACGATTCCGCGCAGTTTGAAGCCGGTGACCACCTCATTGGCTGGCAAAACGACCGCCACGCCTACCGCTATTGCCATCACTTTGACGATCAGCAGATCACCGACCTGGTGCGCGGTGTCCGCACGTTCTACAAGAGCGGCGAGGTCCCCGTGCGCGAGCTTGAGCGTTTCCATGCCGACGGTCGCAGCGGCGAGCTCAACCGCTATGTGATTCTCAAGCGCCTGTAGGTATCGGCGACTCGCCGCCGAGCCGCACCGCATCTTTCGGGCAAACCATGCCCACCCTTTTTCAACCCATTGACGGAACGCGCCTGCAATGTGTTCCATACGTATGACCAAGGAGCCTCATGGGAGCCGTCCACGTTCGCACACCTAAGAACTTTGTGCTCGAGGAGCGCCTGGAGCGCTACGCCAATGCGATTGAGACGAACCCCGAGTCTTATGCCGGGAATTGGCGCGAAGCCTGCGCGCCAGCCGGCGGCGCACCCTTCACCCGCCTTCATCTGGATCTGGGCTGCGGCAAAGGCACCTATCTGGTTGAGCAAGCTCGCCGCGAGCCAAACACGCTCTTTATCGGCATGGACCAGGAGCCCATCTGCATCGCCTATGCCGCACAGAAAATCTGCGAGCAGGGGCTGTCCAACGCACTCGTCCTGCCCCGAGGTGCCGCATCGCTGCCGCAGCTATTTGCCGCAGGCGAGCTCGATGCCATCACCATCAACTTTCCCACGCCGCAGCCCAAGGCCAAGTACGCCAAAAAGCGACTCGTCCATGTCGACCACCTAATGCTGTACCGTCCGCTCTTTTCAGCCGGTGCCACCGTCACACTGCGAACCGACAGTAAGCCATTGCGCGACTACGCCTTGGGGCAGTTTGCCGCGGCCGGCTACGATACACTTTGGGTAAGTGACGACGTTCGCCGCGACCATCCCGAGCATCCCGAGACCGAGTACGAGTGCCGCACGCGCGAAATGGGTGCCGTCGTCTATGGCATTTGCGCCACACCCGGCGCGCAGCCCACCGACGAACAGCTCACAGCGGGTCGCATGCAGGAGCAAAGTCTTGCCTGCTACCTGCCCGATAACCTCGATGAGCTCACCTATGTGCCTCTGGGCATGGAAGAAGCCGTCGAGAACTTTAGAAACCGCGCCCGCAAGGGCAAGAAGCGCTTACCGCAGGAGTCCTAGGGGCTTCTGATGGTCGCGGCATCGGCAGACAAGCGCAAATAAGCGCCAGCGAACGATCCTCAGACCTAAGTGAGTAGACTTTTTAGCAATAGCCAAGCACAACCCGCATAGCGAAAACTAAAACCGCAGGTAGAGCCCTTGCGCAAAAGCCATGTGCTCGCGATATTGCAAAAAGTCTACTCACTTAGCTGGCAACTGCACCAAACGGCTGGGCAGAACGCCCATTTCCTGCATTTTCTCGCGCGCTGGCACCCCGCGCCGCCGCTACGCCATAATAGTTGGCGGACAATCGCGAGAGAAAGCAAACACATGGCACAGACCACGACAGATACCGCCGCCAGCACCGTCTCCGGCGCCGGCGCCGCCAGCTCATTCTCGGGCGGCACGGGAACCGAGGCAGAGTTCGGTTCGCTCGGCGCGCTCTCCCCCACCTGGTGGGAGCCCGAGGACGGCAGCGAGCCCGAACCATGGCTCACGCCCGATCAAGCCTTCGAACGCTTCTTTGAATGGACGAGCAATCGCGGCATTGAGCTGTGGGATCACCAGGAAGAAGCCCTCATGGATCTGGCTGCCGGCGATCACGTCATTTTAGGCACACCGACCGGATCGGGTAAATCTCTCGTCGCGCTGGGCATGCTCTTTATGGGCATGGCGCAGGGCAAACGTTGCTATTACACGGCCCCCATCAAGGCCCTGGTCAGCGAAAAGTTTTTCGACCTGGTGCAGGTGCTCGGCCGCGATAACGTAGGCATGATCACCGGCGACACGCATATCAACACCAAGGCGCCCGTCATCTGCTGCACGGCAGAGATCCTTGCCAACGATGCACTGCGTGAGGGCGAGGACGCCGACGTGGGCTGCGTGGCCATGGACGAGTTCCACTACTTTGCCGACCCCGATCGCGGCTGGGCCTGGCAGGTGCCGCTGCTCACCCTGCCCCACACGCAATTCATGCTCATGAGCGCCACGCTCGGCGATGTCACCGCGATCGCCGCCTCGCTCGAGGAACACACCGGCGCTACCTGCGACTTGGTCGTCGATGCCCCACGCCCCGTGCCGCTGAGCTACGACTACGTGACGACCTCGCTTGAGGGCACCGTCGAGCTCGCAATGCGCCGCGGCGAGGCCCCGCTCTACATCGTGCACTTTAGCCAGGACGCCGCACTTGCGACGGCGCAATCCCTCGCCAACTTTGGTATTGCCAGCAAGGAGCAGCGCGAGGCCATCAAGGAGGCGGCCAAGGGCACGAGCTTCTCGACGGCCTTCGGCAAGATCCTCAAGCGCTTGCTCGGCTGCGGCGTCGGCGTGCACCATGCTGGCATGTTGCCGCGCTATCGCCTGCTGGTCGAGCGCTTGGCGCAGCAGGGCCTGCTGCCCGTCATCTGCGGTACCGATACGCTCGGCGTCGGCATCAACGTACCCATCCATACCGTGGTGCTCACCGCGCTCACCAAGTTCGACGGCTACAAGATGCGTCGCCTGCGCGCCCGTGAGTTTCATCAGATCGCTGGTCGCGCCGGTCGCTCGGGCTTCGATACCGAGGGCATGGTGATCGCCGAGGCACCCGAGCACGAGATCGAGAATGCCAAGCTTATGGCCAAGGCGGGCGACGATCCCAAAAAGCTCCGCAAGATTAAAAAGAAGAAGGCCCCCGAGGGCTTTGTCACCTGGAACAAGCAGACCTTTGAGCGCCTGTTCGAGACGCAGCCCGAGACGCTCAAGCCGCGCCTTCGCATCACACACTCCATGGTGATTAGCGTGGTCGAGCAGGGCGGTGACGCTCGCGCCCGCGTGCACGACCTCATCGAGACAAGCCTGCAGACCCCCGAAGAAAAGGCCAAGCTCGAGGTTCGCGCCGACGAAATCTTCGCCACGCTCATCGACTCCGGCGTCGTCGTGCGCACCGAGGTACCGCCCGCACCCGACGCTCCGGCTGATGCCGCGCCGGACATCGACTACGCGCTGACGGTCGACCTGCCCGAGGACTTTGCGCTCGACCAGCCGCTCTCGCCCTTTTTGCTTGCCGCGTTGGAGCTGCTCGATCCCGAGAGCGAGACCTATACCATGGACCTCATCAGTATGGTCGAGGCCACGCTCGAGGACCCCAAACAGGTGCTCCGCGCCCAGGAGCGTGCCGCGCGCGACCGCGCCATGGCCGAGATGAAGGCCGACGGCGTCGAATACGAGGAGCGCCTGGAGCGCATTCAGGACGTCACGTACGAAAAGCCGCTCGAGGACCTGCTCGATGCCGCCTTTGACAAGTACTGCCAGGAAGTGCCCTGGGCAAACGACTACCAGCTCTCCCCCAAGAGCGTCCTGCGCGATATGTTGGAAAGCGCGAGCGATTTTAAGGGCTACATTCAAAAGCTCGGCATCGCCCGCTCCGAGGGCATTTTGCTGCGCTACCTGGCAGAGGCTTACCGTTCTCTCGACCGCACCGTACCCATCGAGAAGCGCGACGAGCGCCTGCGCGACATTATCTCGTGGCTGGGCTTTGTGGTGCGCTCGGTCGACTCGAGCCTGGTGGACGAGTGGGAGAACGCCGGCAACCCGGCAGCCCTCGATGCCGCGCCGCCACAGGGCATCGACGAGGTCGTGGCGGACCGCCGCGGCTGCACGCTGCTGGTGCGCAATGCGCTCTTCCGCCGCGTGACCCTTGCCGCCCGCGAGCACGTTCGCGACCTGGGCGAACTCGACGACGACTGGGGCATGAGCGAGATTCGCTGGCAAAAGGCGCTCGATGCCTACCATGAGCAGCACGAGGAAATCCTCACCGACGGAGATGCCCGCAGCGCCGCGATGTTCTCCATCGATGAGTCCGACGAGAAGACCGCGCACGTATGGCACGTGCACCAGATCTTTGCCGACGAGGATGGCGACCACGACTTTGGCATCATGGGCGATGTCGATCTGGACGCCACGCAAGACGGCGGCGAGGTCATCTTCAAAAACTACCGCGTCGGCTTTATCGAGGACCTGCTCGAGGACTAGCCGAACATACTGGAACGAAACAAAGCGGGGCCGTTGGCAATATCGCCAGCGGCCCCGCTTTTGCACTATCTGCTATGCCTTACTCGGCATCTTCGACCTCATACGAATCTGCCTCGGCGGGCTCATCGTTTGTCTCTGGCGCAGCCCCGCGCGCCTCGTCAAACGCCGCCTTCATGGTCTTGTTGCCCCATGTGAGCTTGCGAATGGTAAGATCGTCGGCTTTCTTGTTGGCTAGGCGCAGATTGTTCTCGGAGGACAGCAACGCCTCCTTGGTTTTCTGCAGATGGCTAATCGTCTTGTCGATCTCATCAATCGCCGTTTGGAACTTGCGGCTCGCGATCTCGTAGTTGCGACCGAAATCATTCTTGAACTTTTCCATCTTGGCTTCGAAGTTCGTAACGTCGATATTCTGCTGTTTGTACTCCGCTAGCTCCTGCTTATAGCGCAGCGAACCCATGGCGGCGTTGCGAAGAAGCGTAATCATGGGAATGAAAAACTGTGGGCGAATCACGTACATCTTCTCGTAGCGATAGCTCACGTCGACTATCCCTGCGTTATAGAGCTCGCTCTCGGGCTCGAGTAGCGTGCAGAGCACCGCGTACTCACAGCCTTTTTGGCGGCGATCGTGGTCGAGTTTCTTAAAGAAGTCCTCGTTTTTATGCTTGGTCGTGGTCTCGTCGTTCTCGTTTTTCATCTCGAACATAATCGAAATGACCTCGTTACCGCTCGCGTCGCACTCGCGGAAGATAAAGTCGCCCTTGGTACCCTCGGACGCATCGTTATCTTTCTCGAAGTACGCGTTGGGAAACGCCGTCATGCGCAGACGGTTGAACTCGGTCTCGCAGTGCTGCTCGAGCGACTCGCCCACCATCTTGGTGGACAGGCGGACCTTCATGTCCTTAAGGCGCTCAATCTCTTCATCCTTGTAGCGAATCAGGTCATCGCTCGCGCGCTTGGCCTGCGCAAGCTCGAGCTCGTGTGCCGCCTTGGCTTGCTCCTCACGAGAATCGCGCACCGCCAACTCGCTCGTCAGCTTGGCACGTGCCTCATCGCGCTCTCGCTCCGCCGCGGCGACCGCCTCTGACAGGTTCATTTTTGCCATCAGTTCCTGCTCGCGCAACTGGGCACGCAGACCCTCGGCCTCTTGCTCGGACTGTGCCTTTGCGGCAGAAAACTTCTCTTGCACCTTCACGCGATAGTCAGCAAGCGCGCGCTCGGCCTCGCTGCGAGCGGCATCGAGCTCACGCTGCGACTCGGCCGCAGCGGCGGCAAGCGCCATCTCCTGGGCCTTGTCCGCCGCGGCAAGTCTGGCCTGCAGCTCAGCAATCTGAGCATCACGTGCAGCTAAATCGTTTTGAGCGGCATTGCGCGTCGCCGACTCGACGAGCTTGGCTTCGTCATCTTTGCGCTCCAGCTGCGCACGCAAATTGTCGATCTCGCGCTGAAGCTCGGCATTCTCCTTTTGAGCATCGGCGCGGGCCTCAACCGCCGCGCGCTGACTTGCACTCTCGCGCTCTGCGGCAGCGCCTTCGAGCTTGGCGCGCAGCTCGGCAAGCTCAGCGTCGCGCTTGGCAACCTCTTGTGCCAGCTTCTGCTCCGCAGTGTTCTTCTGCTCGGCAAGCTGAGCGTTGCGCTGAGACTCTGCCTCTTGCAAGGCAGCCGTCGAACGCGAGCGCTCAAGCTCCAGCGCCTGCTCGCCCTCGCGCTGGACTGCCCTCACACGCTCATCCAGATCGCGCGAAAACTCGGCATTGCGCACTTGTTTGACGATATCCGCATAGCCGGACGCATCGACCTTAAAAACTTCGCCGCAATGCGGGCACTTAATCTCGTTCATAGCAGCTCCTCGATGGACGCAAACTTCAACCGCCTTCACTCTACCGCGCCGCGCGGACAAATAAGTCGCCGCTACCAGAATGAGTACGGCGCCAGAACCACCACAAAGGTGCCTGCCCCCTTTGTGGTGGCTCTGGCGCCCTATAACCCAAAGAAGCTAAGAATCTGGTCACGGCTTACGGGCTTGTACTCGTTGGCATCGAGACCGACATCGTAGCGAAAGATAGGGCGCTCGCGATCGCGGTTGCGTGCATTGGTACGGTCTCCCCTGCTGTGGATGTGCCCGTGCAGCATGATGGCGCCGCGCGCCTTGCCATTCCAGCTGAGCATGGGGTAATGGCTCAACACCAGGCGATGGCCCTTGGCATAGCCGGGAGCAATCTCCAGGTAATCGCGCACGTCTTCCCAAATCTGCGGTACGTCGGGATCTTCCCAGTCGCCGTCATGGTTACCACGGATGAGCGTCACGTTCTGACATTCGATACGCTCGCGCAGGCGCATCGCCTCCGCCAGGGGCAAACGATAGGTAAAGTCTCCCAAGATATAGAGACGGTCGTCCGCCGCCACGCACTCATTGACGGCATCGATGACCTTGCGGTTCATCTCCTCGACCGAATCAAACGGCCGATCCATATCGTGCAAGATATTCGTATCGCCCAGGTGCAGGTCGGCGGTAAACCACATCATCGTCTCTGTCCTCATTTCGCAACGTGTTCAACTCGTGCTAAGTATACAGACGCAGCGATGCAGCGGTTATCCAAAGAGCCCGCCGAACAGTCCGCGGCGGCGCTTGTCTTGCTTTTTCGAAGCGTCGCCCTGGGCGTTCTTGTCCTGCCGCTTCTTCCGGTCCTGCTCCAGCTCATCATCGTCGATCAGCATATCCCACTCAAACGGGTCGTCCGTCAGATCGAACAGGTCATCGTCATCAAACATGACCGCCTCCATTGCCGATTAGCGAGCATCCACCACATAGAGACCAACGCGCACCTGATGCCACGGGCTGCGCTCGGGAGCAACCTGTTGCACGCGAGCCTCAAATACGTCCTCGTGGCCGTAATACATCATCAAGGACAGCGGGCCGACCTCGTTTCCCGGAACATACCCAAGCTTGGTGTTGCCGTAGTAGATCGCAACCGCCTCGGGATCATGGGGGTTATCGCGCTCGGCACACAGCGTCAGTTTAACGCCCGCTTTAAGATCGCCCAAGACCAAGGCGCCATCGGCATACTGAAATCCTGCAATATGAAACGACAAAAGAACACGTGAAGGCTCGTACATGGCAACTCCTCTAACGACCGAATAAACCGGCACTTAACCTTACTGAGAAGCTTACGGGCCCGTGCGGACAAAATTTCACCCGCTCGCACCTTTCGCCCATTTGCCGCAACGCTTGCGAGACAGAGCGCTTGCAGATAAGATAGAGGCACGGATGGCACCCGTTGCAGCGGGTCTTGCCAACTCCAGTGCACGTTTACATCGTGAGAAGTGGCCGTCTTCGCTTACGCGGGGGCGGCTATTTCATTCGGCCGATAAACAGGCCGAGTTCGATAGCCGCGATTAACAACGCCAGTAACGAAATAACATCGCTTACGTTCATACCAATTCCCTTCTAAAGGGAGTTGGCCCATCCGTACCCCATAGCAGTAGTCTAACGTAAATGGCAGGTAATAGGAACATTTGTTCGTATTACCTGCCATTTTCTAATGCACGAATATGCGCACGAACTTGTGCTTCCAGCTCTCATAAGGGGCGTAGCGGAACGGCACGTCCAGCCACGTTGCCTTGTTCACGATGCTCTTCTTGTGGCTAAACGTATCGAAGCTCTCGCGGCCATGGTACTGGCCCATACCGCTCGCACCCATGCCGCCGAAGCCCATATGACTCGTAGCCAAGTGCATGATCGTGTCGTTAACGCAGCCGCCGCCAAAGGGCACGTAGCGCACAAAGCGCTCCTGAACTGCGCGATCCTGGCTAAAGATATACAGGGCCAGCGGCGTCGGACGATCTGCAATAAACGCCTCGGCCTCATCCAGGCTCTCAAACGTCAGCACCGGCAAGATGGGACCGAAAATCTCTTCCTGCATCACGGCGTCCTCAGGCGCCACGCCGTCTAGGATCGTCGGCTCAATCTTGAGCGACGACTCGCGCGCCGTGCCTCCCAGCACAACCTTGTCGGGGTCGATCAGCCCGCGCACGCGCGCAAAATGCTTGGCGTTGACGATATGACCGTAATCCTCGTTGTCGAGCGGATGCTCGCCAAACATGCGACGGGTCTCCTCCCTGATGAGGCCCAACAGCTCATCGTGTACGCGCGTATCGACCAGCAGGTAGTCGGGCGCCACGCAGGTCTGCCCCACGTTGAGCCATTTACCAAAGGCGATGCGCCGTGCCGCGACTTTTAAGTTTGCCGTGGCATCCACAATGCAGGGGCTCTTTCCGCCCAGCTCAAGCGTCACGGGCGTCAGGTTTTTACTTGCGCGCTCCATGACGAACTTGCCGACCGGAACGCTACCGGTAAAGAAAATCTTGTCCCAGCTCTCGTCGAGCAGCGCCTCATTCTCGGCACGGCCGCCTTCGACGACCGTCACCAGGCGCGGATCAAATGCTTCCTCGCAAATCTGCCTGAGCACCGCGCTCGATGCCGGAGCATAGGCACTCGGCTTGATGACCACGGTATTGCCCGCGGCAAGGGCGCCGGCAAGCGGCTCGAGCGTTAGCAAAAACGGGTAGTTCCAGGGCGCCATAATGAGCGTGACGCCATAGGGCACGGCTTGCGTTTTGCACACACTCACGGCGTTGGCGAGGTCACACGGACGCAGGCGCGGACGGCTCCATCGAGCCACATGCGCAATCTGATGACGAATCTCGGAAAGCGAGGTGCCGATCTCACACATATAGACCTCGTCATGCGACTTTCCCAAATCGGTCTTGAGCGCATGGGCAATATCGGTCTCGTGTGCCCGCACCGCCTCGCGCAGGCGCACGAGGGCGCGACGTCGAGCATCGACATCAAACGTGGCGCGCGTCTTAAAGTAGGCGCGCTGTTCGCCGACAATGCGCGCGATTTCCTCGGTGTTCATGGGCCCTCCTAGTTCTCATCCTCAAACATACCACCCGCGACGACCTCGTACATACGCTCGAGCTCCAAACGGTCCATCAAAAGTGGAACGGGGTATAGCGGATTGGCCTCGGCATCGGCATGGGCCGCCATTTGCGGAATATCGGAGCGGCGAATGCCCGTCACATATTTGGGAATGCCCAAGGCGGCATTCATGCGGTCGACCCAATCGATAAAGGCCTCGGCCGCAAGACTGTCCTGCGCGTTAGCCGGCGCGATACCGGCCATGCGAGCAAGATCGGCAAGCTTGGGGGCGGCGGCGTCACCATAAGCGCGAAGCATGTGCGGCAGGATGATCGCGTTGGCCAAACCGTGCGGAATTCCGTATCGGCCGCCCAGACTGTGCGCGATGGCATGCACGTATCCGACATAGGAGCGGGTAAATGCAACACCCGCTTTATACGCCGCCGAAAGCATATTGCGACGAGCGCGCATGTCGTCGCCATGCTCATAAGCCTCGGGCAAATTGTCGTGGATGAGCTGGACCGCCTGACGCGCCATCTTGCGCGTGTAGGGCGTGGTGCTACGGCCGATAAAGGCCTCGACGGCATGCGTCAGGGCATCCATGCCCGTCTGCCCCGTAATGGAGGCGGGCAGGCCGCGTGTAAACTCGGGGTCGTGCACCGCAAAGCGCGGGATAAGCACAAAGTCGTTAATGGGGTACTTGTAGTGCGTCTCGTCATCGGTGATAACCGCCGCGAGTGTGACTTCGCTTCCCGTACCGGCGGTAGTGGGAACCGCAATAAGCAGCGGCAGGAGACGGTGGACGCGCAACAGGCCACGCATCTTGTTGATGGGCTTATTTGGCTGTGCGATGCGTGCGCCCACACCCTTGGCGCAGTCCATGGCCGAACCGCCACCAAAGCCGATAATGGCCTGGCAGGCGCTCTCGCGATACAGGGACGCCGCTTCCTCCACGTTTGAGACCGTGGGATTCGCACGCGTTTCGGCATAGACCGTAACGCCAATCCCCTGAGCCGTAAGCGCACGCTCGAGTGATGCCGTGAGTCCCAAACGAGCAATACCAGGGTCTGTCACGATAAGGACCTTCTGGATCGAGCGCTTTTGAAGCACTGCGGGCACATCCTCGGCATGCTCCAAAATGCGCGGCTCGGTATAGGGCAGGATCGGCAATGCGATGCGAAAAACCGTCTGATATGTTCGGCACCAGGCGCGGCGGGCTAGATGCATAAAGGAAACTCCTTCATTTGTTGATAGGTCAACATTTGTTCGACCGATTGTACTCATCGGCGTCCGCATATGGCTTGCAAATCGTTAATCAATCAACATCTTCACATGCCGAAAATTGTTTTATTAAAAATCATTCCTAATAGGCTTCACATTCGGTCGCATTTATGGATAATAGAACTCGTCAAGACGCACGTCCGGAGAGGGCCCTTACGGGACCGGACGAGCGCACCATCGCCATCGATCGAAAGGATCGAATTATGAAGTTTGTTTGCCCCGTTTGCGGTTATGTGGAAGAGTTCGACGGCGACCAGCTGCCCGAGGATTTCAAGTGCCCCCAGTGCGGCGTTCCCGGCTCTCGCTTCCTGAAGCAGGAGGAGGGTCAGCTCGAGTGGGCTGCCGAGCACGTCGTGGGCGTCGCCAAGATGGAGGGCGTCTCCGAGGACATCGTTGCTGACCTGCGCGCCAACTTTGAGGGCGAGTGCTCTGAGGTCGGTATGTACCTGGCCATGGCTCGCGTCGCTCATCGCGAGGGCTATCCCGAGATCGGCCTGTACTGGGAGAAGGCTGCCCACGAGGAGGCCGAGCACGCCGCCAAGTTCGCCGAGCTCCTGGGCGAGGTCGTGACCGACTCCACCAAGAAGAACCTCGAGATGCGCGTTGAGGCCGAGAACGGCGCCACCGCCGGCAAGACCGATCTCGCCAAGCGCGCCAAGGCCGCTGGTCTCGATGCCATCCACGACACCGTGCACGAGATGGCTCGCGACGAGGCTCGCCACGGCAAGGCTTTCGCCGGCCTGCTAAAGCGCTACTTCGGCTAAGCCAAACGCCTGAGAGACATTCTCTAGCTTTATAAGGCCCGGACCGCATGGTTCGGGCCTTTTTCGTGTCTTGCAAACCAGTTAACGTCCCAAAAATAGGACCACCTTTGACATCGGCTTCGCGTCAAAAACTAAGTGAGTAGCCTTTTGGGAACTTGTCGAGCAGACCACCCGTATTGCTTTATAAAACCGCAGGTAGATAGCTTGCCGCAAAACAATCTGGTCGCCATCACGCTAAAAGTCTACTCACTTAGATTTGCAACCGTCCATGATCGGGCCTTTTTGTGTCTAACGGGCATCTTTTTGTCGATTTCTCCCAGTTTTGACCAGTCAACGAATAGCTCAGACCGAAGTAATGCCTCGGCCCCTTGCTCCTCCAAGCTTTTATCGCGATATTCAACATCGAGCAACCTGCATACGGCCTTAACAATCGCATGGAATCTATCATCATCGGATATCTGTCCGTGTGTCAGGAGAAATACATCGTAGCCCATGGCCTGAAGCGCCGTCATGCGGTCGGCGTCACGCAAACCATCCCCGGCTCGCCCGTGTGAGCCCTTTCCTTGGCATTCAATGGCCACCTGTCGCTCTCCGTCCGGCGAAGAAAGAAGTAGGTCGATATATACACGGGACTTGCCTACAATCGCCCGAGCACTTGCGCTTAGCGCCACTTCGACATTGAGCTCTATGCCGCAAAAACCTTCGCCTCCCAATGATCGTGGCAACCCAAGCAACAAATACGTCTCAACCTCAAAAGGCGATGCGGCACCCAGTGGAACGAGATGCGATACCGCGACAAATCGCTTGCCGTAACGCATCCCACAAACATCTGAACAAAAACGGTCAAGATCTCCGTCCAAAACCAAAGCGTCGCGCCGCCACAAATTTGAGGCGGCACCGTCCTCGGACGGGCAACGTGCCCAACCAAAGGTTGCCGGAATCGCGCCCGACTCAATTGCACGCGAAAGCTCTGCCTCGAGTGCTGCTGGCAAGGCACAAACCGTAAACAAGCCGCACATCTCCGCCAATACCAAAAGCAGCTGGAGATCCGTCAGATGCCGCGACATGATGAATGCCGTCAGCAAAGGAGATGTGACCAAAAACCCATGTTCCGTTTCCAGCACGGATTCCCTGGGAAGCTCACCAAGGAACAGCCGTTGCCTAACGCTGGCAGGACAAGTCCGCTTATTTCTCGTCCCAACCAATGTATGCAACGGCAAGCCGAGCGCAACCGCAGCCGTCGGGTTACGGGCGAGGCCATATCGCTGCCGGTCTTCTTCCGGTCGTGGAAGTGGCGGACACAAAGCGAGGGCTTGAGGAGGCAAACGCCAGTACCTAAAAGCCGATATGTCACAAAGTAGATCCTTCATAGGCACAGGAAAACACGGATTTCAACCCAGTCAGTCACGCATTGGCGCGAACGCACCAAAAATGGCGCCGAACGGACTGCCGAGTTTTCAACAGCCCTCCCCAACTGGCCAAAAGCTTGCCAAGAGCTGGACGAAGCCCTGTTGAAAACCCCATTTTTTTCTCATGCAGGAGCTTTGCGCGGCAAGTGAGTAGACTTTTTTGAACATCCCGATCAGGCCGGTCATCCTGCTTTTCAAAACCGCAGGTAGATAGCTTGTTACAAAACTGCCTGGTCGCCAAAGTGCTAAAAGTCTACTCACTTAGGTTGCAGAGTGCCCATTACAGTCTGAAATAGGCCATCGATAAATTTCGATGGCGAGCATTCGGCGC